>JALVEB010000215.1 GCA_027008705.1 Sedimenticola sp.
CCCAGCATGGACCGACGGTTCACCAAGCAGGGATTTGATCTGGAGGGCGTGCAGGCACGGCGTTTCACCACGTTGCAGAACCCGGTGGCACTGGCGAGTCTGGCTGGGGCCTTGACAATCTTCCCGTTCCACAGCCTGTTGGCCGGCTGGCAACACCTGTTCAGCGCAGCCCGGGTAATCTTCCACCCCTGGTTGCGCCGCAGGCGGCATTCGGGAGCCACCGCGCCACCACCACAACCCGACCTGTTCGCTGATGCGCCCGGCTTGCTGTGGGCAATGAGATGAAGAAATGGGGAGACGCCAGTATCAGCCTGCTCTTGCCGAATCGCGCGCAGACGGGAACAATGGCGGCCTATGCCTCGACCGGAGCCCCCAATGCACGACTACCAACGCGAGTTCATCGACTTCTCCCTGCAACAGCAGGTCCTCCGCCTTGGCGAGTTCACCCTGAAATCCGGCCGCGTCAGCCCGTACTTCTTCAACGCCGGTTTGTTCGACAGCGGCGCCGCGCTGGCCCGCCTCGGGCGCTACTACGCCCAAGCCATCGTCGATTCCGGAATCGACTGCGATCTGATCTACGGCCCGGCGTACAAAGGGATCCCGCTCGCCGCGGTGACCGCCGCGGCGCTCTATGAGCAGCATGGACGCGACCTTCCCTACGCTTTCAACCGCAAGGAAGCCAAGGACCACGGCGAGGGTGGACGCATCGTCGGCCACCCGCTCGCCGGGCACAAGGTGTTGATCATCGATGACGTCATCTCGGCCGGCACCTCGGTACGCGAATCGCTCGACATCATCGCCGCCGACCAGGCCACGCCAGCCGGCGTCGTGATCGCGCTGGACCGCCAGGAACGGGGGCAAGGCGAACGCTCGGCGATCGAAGAGGTCGAAGCCGACCACGGCGTCCCGGTCGCCGCCATCATCACGCTCGCCGATCTGATCGAATACCTGGAAGAACAGCCGCCACTCCGCGATGCCCTGGAACGCATCCTCGCCTACCGCGAGCGATACGGCGTCAGCCGATGAGCAGCTTCAGCCCGACCAACAGCGTGATCGTTTCGAAAGCGCGCTTGATCAGCCGGTTGCCCTTGGCCACCGCCAGATGCGCGCCGAGATAGCCTCCGAGCAAAGAGCCTGCAAGCAACGCCGGCATCCAGCTCCAGCGGATCTCGCCAAGCACGCCGAGGGTCAGCGCGCCGGCGCCGTTCCAGAACATCCCGACCAGGATCAGCGTATAGCTCACCGCCCGCTGGTAATCGAAGCCGAACCAGCGCACCAGCCACAGGGTCACGAACAAACCGGTGCCGGAGGTCAAGGATCCGTTCAGCGCGCCGATCAGGAACAAGACCCCGCCGCCGACCAGCAGCCCGGCGCGGTCGCGGTGCAAAGGCTGCTGCGCCTGTCCGAGCCCCGGGTTGCCGATCGAATAGAGGCCGAGCCCGATCGTCAGCAGACCCAGCAAGACCTCGGCGACGCGACCATCGAGACGCAGCACCAGGCTCGCACCGAGCACCACCCCGGGCACGCCGCTGGCGAGAATGAAGGCCACCGAGCGCGGATCCAGCGGTCGCTCGCGCAGGTAACGCGCGGTGGCGCCGACGCCCAGCGCCACCGAAGCTGCCTTGTGTGTCGCCAACGCCACCGGAAACGGCAGACCGAGGAAGATCAGCGCCGGTAGCTGCAATAGGCCGGCCCCGCCACCGGCCAGCGCCGAGAACAGGTTCGCCGACAGCGAAATCAGAAACAGCGGGATTTGATCACTCAACGTATAATACTTTGCATGTGGAAATATGGTAACGACTCAGCCAACCGCTGAAATGGTATTGAGTTGGCCAGGCGTAGACCCGATCCAGGACCGCGGATCGGGCAGCGGCACAATTGCGCGGCACCGCCGCGGCCGGTTCCGCGCTACTGGAACCGGCCTGCGGGGGCGGGAATATGCAAGTATGCCAAGTCGTTGATTTTTCATGATTTGGGTTGGTGCCACCTCGCGCCATGAGCGTTAGTTGCAAAAGAATCGGACCGGTACTGCCAGATGAACAAGATGAACAAGATGACGCTCCCATTCCTCGCCCTCGCCGGGCTTGCGATGTTACCGCCCGCGGAAGCGCGTCTGTATCGCTGGGTCGACGATCAGGGCATCGTGCACTATACCGACCATATTCCACCGAAGTACGTTCGCAAGGAACGCGAGGAGCTGGACGAACGAGGCATTCCCATCCGCCACGTCGAACGCGCCAAAACCGCCGCCGAGATCGCCGCCGAGAAACGCATCGAGCGCCTGCGCAAGGAACAACAAAAGCTGATCGAGAAACAAAAGGCCGAAGACCGCGTGCTGCTACGCACGTTTCGCAGCGTGGACGATATCATCCTGACGCGGGATGGCAAGATCGCGACCATCGACAACATGATCGCGGTCGATCGCGGCAACATCAAGCGCAGCAAGCGCCGCCTGGAGGAGATGCAGGACAATGCCGCCCAATTGGAGAAACGCGGCCAGACCGTAAGCCCGCGCTACCTCAGGAACATCGCGCAACTGCGTGACGAGATCCGCGGCACCTATGCCGCCATCCTGCGTCGCGAACGCAGCAAGGAAGCCATCTACCGACGCTACGCGCGAGACATCGAACGCTTCAAGACGATCGCCCAACTGCGCGAACAATCGAACAAGAAGGAAAACGAGAGCCGCAACATCTGGCTCGACAACATCGTGCACTGCAACACCCACGAGCACTGCGCCAAGCTATGGAAGCAGATGGAAGATTTCGTCCGGAAATACGCCACGACCCCGATCCAGATCCTTGGCGAACGCATCATTTCGACGCGAAATCCCCGTCGGGGCAGCGATATCGGCATCACCGTCTCGCGCATCCGCGAAAAGGACAAACAGGGGGAAACCCTGTTCCTCGACGTACAATGCCGGAATACGCTCTCCGGAAGAGAACTCTGCGCGAGTCCGAAAGTCGCCGCCATCAAAAAAGCCTTTCGAGAACGTTTCGGCGCCGCCAAAAAATGACACAGCCCGGAAATTTCATGGATTTTCCGGAATAGGGCCGTCAACGGCGCCGCCGGCGAAAGAAATCCCGCAGCAACCCGGCCGCCTCCGCGGCGAGCAAGCCGCCCGCGACCTCGGTCCGATGATTGAAACGCCGGTCGCTCGGCAGCAGATCGAACACGCTGCCCGCCGCCCCGCCGCGCGGATCGCTGGCCGCGAACACCACCCGCGCGATGCGCGCGTGCACGATCGCCCCGGCGCACATCGGACAGGGCTCCAGGGTTACATAGAGCGTGGCCCCGGGCAGACGGTAATTGCGCTCGCGCTCTCCAGCCGCGCGCAGGGCCTGGATCTCGGCATGCGCGCTGGGATCATGCAGACCGATCGGCCGATTCCAGCCCTCGCCGATCACCTTGCCATCGCGCACCACCAAGGCGCCCACCGGCACCTCCCCCTGTTGCGCCGCGCGCCGGGCCAGACTCAGTGCGTGGCGCATCGAGGCCTCCTCGTGATCGCTCCATTCCGCACTCACGGCGTTGTGCGCCGGGTCTTTGCGAAGCGGCCCGCTGTCGGATCACGCGGGCAGGATTCCAGCCAGGAAAAAGCCCTACCTTGGCGCTGTCGCTTCACGCTATGCCGGACTCCGCTGTTCAGTAGCGCACGCCGGGCGTTTCGATCGGCAGGCCGTTGCCGCGCGCATTGGCGTAAACCTCCAGGTCGATGAATTCCGGCGAACCGATGGCGAAGGGCTCGGCGCGCAGTTTGTGCATGCACTGGCGGAAGCGTTCGTGGGCGCCGGCGACCTCGCCGGTGGCGAGACGATAGGCGGGCAGCCCATTGGTCTGTCCCTGGGTCAGGGTCTGGCCGCGAAAATGTTGTCCGGCATGGTTGTCATGACATTGGTGGCAGGCGATGTCGACCTGCCCCCAACGGGTATGGAACAGCTTGCGCCCGGCTTCGTAGTGCGCGGCCATCGGCCCGCCGATCTCGACCGCCACCGGCTGACCCCGCGCCAAATGGCGCACAAAGGTTTCCAGCGCCAGCGCCTTCCGCCCGGCATAGGACAGCGCGGGGCCAGCCTGCTTCTCGCTCCGACACAGACGAATACGCTCGCGTAAGGTGATCGGGCGCTTGCGTTCCTGATCGAAGACCGGATAACGCGCAATCGCGTGAACATCCAGCCGTTCGCCCCCCGTGCCATGGCAATCGGCGCAGGCTTTCCCGTTGGCGCCGGCGCGTTGGAACAACGCCCGGCCCTCATCGACCATCGCCAGCCCGGGGTTGCCGAAATCGTCGTCTTGCAAAGCCCGGGTTTCCGGCAACAGGTACTCATAGCCGGAACGCACCCCGGCCGCGCCGGCGGTCAGCGCGATTCCGAGCAGCGTCAGCGGAATGAATCGCCATCGCATCATGGGCTATTTCAGCGTCGCCAGCCAGGCGACGACGTCCTCGATCTGTTGCGCGGTAAGAAACGGGCGGCCTCGCCAGGGCTTGCCCACCCGATGCAGTCGTTCCGGCCGACGGTGAAACCCCGGCATCACGGTATCGGGGTTGAAACGGGATTGGTCCACCACATGCAGGCGCAACATGCCGACCGTCTGGCGCGCGCCGATGCCAGCCAGCGGTGGACCCAGATCCCCCTGGGCTTCCAGCCCTTCGAGCGGCAACCGGTGGCAGGCGAGACAATTGCCGCGGGCGCCGTCGCTGGCGATCGCGCGCCCTCGCGCCGGATCGCCCTTGCGCCCGCCCAACGGTTCGGGGATCTCGAACCCCCGCGCCCGCCATGAGGCATAGCCCGCCTCGTCCGCGCCGGCGAACCGGCTGCTGGCCAGCGCCAGCAGAAGGAAAAGAGCGCATGCCATGCGTCGCCTCACCGGGTAGTCCTCCTGATATCGCTCCCGTCTCTTCACAGGGTACCGCTTCCGCGCCGCAAGGCCAAATCGGTGACGCGGCACAAACGCTGTTGTCCGATCCGCCGCGCTCGATCGGACCCGCGCCTTGTCGGGTCAACAGGATGTAATGCGCGGCACGGGAATCGTTCTCAAGGCGGCCCCTGTGCTGGTAGAGTGACGGCATGAAGAGCCGTTTCCACCGGACGCTGAAGTTCCAACTGCTCGGCGCGATCCTGTCGATCGCCCTGCTGACCGGACTGAACAGCTGGTACACCACGCACCTGGTCGACCACCAGGCGCGCCTCGGCATGGTGATGCAACTCGCCGACCGCATGCAACTGGCCGCGCAATGGCTGACCATTCAGGGCATGGCGTATCAGGAGAATCCGGCAAGAGACTACGCCACCTACCAGCGAGACCTCAAACTCTACTATAACGACCTGCTGAGTCATATCCAGGTGTTCGACCAGGTGCTCTCCCAGTTCATGGAAGGCGGCTATTTCTCGTCCGACAGCGATTTCGGCATGCCGGGGCGTTTGCGCCTCGGCGCGGAAGTCCGGCGGGCCATCGAAGGCGTGCGCGCGCGCTGGAAACGCTTCCGCGACGAACTCGACGAACGCATCGGGCCGGACCCCTCGATGCCGCGCCTGGAGTGGGCCGCCGGATATATCATCGCCCATCACCAGCAGCTCGACGACGCGATCGCCCGACTGATCGAGGTGTTGCGCGAGCGTTCCAGCGCGCAGAGCGCCGCGCTGCGCGATCTGAATCGCGCCCTGGTGGCCGCGGTGCTGATCCTCACCGCGCTGATCGTGCTATGGCTCTACCGCACCGTCATCCGGCCGATCAGCCGCACCGCGAGCGAGATGCGCCGCATCGCCCAGGGCGATTTCGGCAAGCAGCTCTCATTGCCGCCACAGCTCGAGCCGCGCGAGCTGGCCGAGGGCTTCAATACCCTGTCGACGCGCCTGGATACGCTGTTTCGGATCATCGGGCAATTGCAGCAGGGAGATACCCTGGAGGAGGTGCTCAACGCGCTGGCCGGGGAGCTGCCGTCGCTGCTGCCGCTCGACTGGCTGGGGATCCTGTTCGTCACCGCGGACGGCACCACGATCAAACTGGAGCATGCGCTCTGCCTGGAGGCCGACGGTCCCCGTCCCGAGGCGCTCACGCGAAGTCACTTCCGCTACCGCGAGACCCTGCTGTGGCGGGCGCTGCGCGACGACCGCCTGATCCATGTCTCGCCGATCGACCCGGTGGCCGGACGCCACCCAGAATACGAATTCCTGAACCACCTGCGCGAGCTCGGCCTGCACGATGCGATTTTCGTTCCGCTGCACACCGGGGCCGCCACTCCCGCCGGCGTGCTGGCAATAGCGTCGCGACGCCCCCGGGTCTATACCGAAGAACACCTGCGTCTGCTGCACAATCTACGCGTTCTGTTGAGCCATGGCGTCGGCAAAACCCTGAAACTGGTGCAGCAGGCGCATCTCGCCTCGGTCGGCCGCTTCGCCAGCGGCATCGCCCACGAGTTGCGCAATCCTCTGGCCACGGTGCGCCTGGCGCTGGACTATCTCGACCAGCAGGATCTGGCGCCGCAGGCCCGCCGGCGCCTGAACCTGGCGAGCGCCGAGACCAACCGCATCAGCCGCTTGCTGGAGGATATCCTGCTCTATGCCAAGCCCCTGCATCTGGATCTCAAGCCATTGCGCCTTGAATCCTTCGTCGCGGCCTTCCTGCGCAGCCACGCGGCGCTGGCCCGGGACAAGCAGCAACATTGCGAACTTGCGCCGCCCCCGCGCGACGCCGCGCTGATCGCCGGCGACAGCGATCGCCTGACCCAGGTTCTGCTGAATCTGCACCTGAACGCGATCCAGGCCGCGCCGGTGGGCGCCACGATCCACTGGCGGCTGGACTGCGATACCGCCCGCGGCATCGTCACATTGCAAGTCACCAACCCCGGCGAGCCGATCCCGGTCGAGCTGCTCGGACGCATCGCCCAGCCCTTCGTCACCACGCGCGCCGAGGGCACCGGCCTCGGCCTGAGCATCGTCAAGCGGCTCGTCGAGGCGCACGGCGGCGAGCTGCGCATCCAGTCCGACGCCGATCACGGCACCCGGGTTTCGCTACGGCTGCCCTTGCTTCCGGAAGACACGCCTGAGACACAGTGAGCGACGGGAGGCCGTCCGCCGACGAACGAAACCGCTTCCCGCACCAAGACGGCTCGCGACTTCGCGCGTATAATGCGCGCGCAATCCCAGTTTGTTCAGTCTCTAGCGGGAACCCTTTCCGATGTCCGAATCCAGTATCCTGATCACCGGCGGCGCCGGTTATATCGGCAGCCACACCGCGCGCCAGCTCGGCGCGGCCGGCCGCCGCATCGTCACCCTCGACAACCTATCCACCGGCTTCCGCGAGGCGGTGCTCTACGGCGACCTGATCGAGGGGGATACCGGTGACCCGGAACTGGTCTCGCAACTGCTGCACGACTACCAGGTTGACACCGTGCTGCATTTCGCCGCCCATACCATTGTGCCGGAGTCGGTCGAGAAGCCGCTGAAGTACTATCGCAACAACACCTGCAACACGCGCAACCTGCTCGAATGCTGCGCCGAGGCCGGGGTGCGTCATTTCGTGTTCTCATCGACCGCCGCGGTCTACGGCATCCCGGAAGGCGACGCGATCTGCGCCGAGGACAGCCCGACCGCGCCGATCAATCCCTACGGCGCATCAAAGCTGATGAGCGAGCAGATGATCCGCGATCTCGACAAGGCCAGCGACATGCGCCACGTGATTCTGCGCTATTTCAACGTCGCCGGCTCTGACCCCGAGGGCCGCATCGGCCAGTCGACGAAGCAGGCCACGCTGCTGATCAAGGTCGCCGCCGAGGCAGCGGTCGGCAAGCGCGACACCCTGTACATCTTCGGCACCGACTTCCCCACGCCGGACGGCACCGGAGTGCGCGACTACATCCATGTCGAGGACCTCGCCACCGCCCATGTCGATGCCTTGCGCTACCTCGAGAACGGCGGCGAATCGACCACCTTGAACGTCGGCTACGGCCACGGCTACAGCGTGCGCGAGGTGCTCGAAACGGTCCAGAAGGTTCATGGCGCGCCATTGAACATCGTCGAGCGTGAGCGCCGCGCCGGTGATCCGCCGAGCCTCGTCGCCAGCGCTGAGCGCATCCGCGAAACCCTGGGGTGGAAGCCGCGTTACGACGATCTGGAAGCCATCGCCGCGCATTCGATCGCTTGGGAACGCAAGCTGATGGCTTCGCCCTGGGGCGAGTGATGCCGATCGAACACATCGTTCTGCTCTCGCTGGTTCAGGGCCTGACCGAGTTCCTGCCGATCTCCAGCTCGGCGCATCTGATTCTGATGCCGAAGCTGTTCGGCTTCGTCGATCAGGGCCTGGCCTTCGACATCGCCCTGCACCTCGGCTCGCTCGGCGCGGTGGTGCTGTATTTCCGCAACGACATCGCATCGATGATCTCGGCGCTGGCGCACCCGGCACGGCGGGACCGCCACAACGTCGAGGAACGCCGCCTCGCGATCCAGATCGTGATCGCCACCATCCCGATCGTGATCGCCGGCTTCATCGTCAAGAAGGTGCTCGATCTGGAGCTGCGCTCGGCGCTGGTCATCGCATTGGCGACGATTGGCTTCGGCCTGCTGCTGTGGTGGGCCGATACCACCGGCCGCCGCGAGCGCGCCCAGCATGACATGGACTGGAAGAGCGCGCTGCTGATCGGCCTGTCGCAGGTGCTGGCGATCATCCCCGGCACCTCGCGCTCCGGCATCACGATGACCGCCGGACTGATGCTCGGCTTCAACCGCGAGAGCGCCGCGCGCTTCTCGTTCCTGCTTTCGATTCCGACCATCCTGATGTCCGGCGCGGTGATCGTGCTCGACCTTCTCCAGGGCGGCGTGGCGCTGGACTGGAGCGGCATGGCGATCGGCGCCGGACTCTCGTTCCTCGCCGCCTACGCCTGCATCAAGCTGTTTCTGCAATACATCGAGCGCATGGGCATGACCGTCTTCGTGCTCTACCGCCTGCTGCTCGGCGCGGCGATCCTATGGTACCTGGTCTGAAATGAGCCGGCTGGCCTACGCGATCGACCGGCGTCTGTACCTGAACATCACCGATCGTTGTACCCTGGTGTGCGCGTTCTGCCCGAAGACCCGCGGTGATCTTCACGTCAAGGGCTATGACCTGACCCTGGAACACCGCCCCGAGGCCGACGAGGTGATCGCCGCGATCGGCGACCCGCGCGACCATGAGCAGGTGGTGTTCTGCGGCTACGGCGAGCCGACACTGCGCCTGAAGGTGTTGCTCGAGGTCGCCGCCTGGGTGCGCGGCTTCGACGTGCCGGTGCGGGTCAACACCGACGGCTTGGCGAATCTGGTGCACAAGCGCGACGTGCTGCCCGAACTCGGCGCCGTGGTCGACAGCCTGTCGGTCTCGATGAACGCGCAAAACGCCGAGGTCTACGCACGCCATTGCCAGCCTCAATTGCCCGGATCCTACACCGCCATGCTGGATTTCCTTCGCGCCGCGCCCGCGCATGTCAAGGAGGTCACCGCGACCGCGATCGATGGCCTGCCCGGTGTCGACATCATCGCCTGCGAACGCCTCGCCAAATCGCTCGGCGTCGGCTTCCGGCGACGCGTGCTCGACCGCGTCGGCTAGCCGCATTTCTCACCAGCGTTCGTAGCGAGACGGATCCAGGGTGCGTCCTGGGTGGCTTTCGCGACCAAGGAACGCGCAGGCATAGCCGACACGATGCCGAGCACTCCGACCGAGCGAAAGCCAGCCAGGGCGTGCCATTGGGTCGTCGCAGCAGAAGGATGGTGAGAAATGCGGGCTAGCCCGGCGGCCAGCCCATCGGCCGCCCGCCGAGCAGGTGCAGGTGGATATGGAAGACGGTCTGGCCACCGTGCGCGTTGCAGTTCATCACCAGGCGGTAACCGTCGTCGGCGAGATCCTCCCGAGCGGCCAGCTCACGCGCCGCCAGCACCAGCTTGCCGGTCAGTTCGGCATCCTCCGGGGTCAGGTCGTTCAGCGTCGCGATATGTCGCTTCGGGATCACCAGTACATGCACCGGCGCTTGTGGATTCAGGTCACGAAAGGCGAGCACGTCGTCGTCCTCGTAGACGACGTCCGGCTGGATCTCGCCATCGACCATTTTGCAGAACAAACAATCGCTCATCAGGGCCTCCTCGGGAAAGGGATCAGGGAAGGATTCTCTTGCGGTCGGCGAAGGCATGCGCCAGCGTGCCGCTGTCGACGAATTCGAGCTCGCCGCCGAGTGGCACGCCGTGGGCGATGCGGCTGATCTCGATCGCGCGCGAGGCGGCCATCTCACCGATGTAGTGCGCGGTGGCCTCGCCCTCGACCGTCGGATTGGTGGCCAGGATCAGTTCGCGCACGCGGCCCTCGGCGAGCAAGTCTTCAAGCCGGTCGAGGCCGATCTCGGCCGGCCCGATGCCGTCGAGCGGTGAGAGACGCCCCCCGAGCACGAAGTAACGACCGCGGAAATCGGTGGCCTGTTCGATCAGGCGCAGATCGACCGGCATCTCGACCACGCACAGCCGGCTGTCGTCGCGTTCCGGATTGGCGCACAATTTGCACAGCGCGGATTCGCTGAGATCACGGCAACGCTCGCAGTGCTGAATCTCGTCCATCGCGCGCGCGAGCAGCGCGGCCAGCGCGCGACCGCCCTCGCGGTCGCGTTCGAGCAGATGGTAGGCCATGCGCTGCGCGCTCTTCGGCCCGACCGACGGCAGCACGCGCAACGCGTCGATCAGCTCATCGAGCAGCGGCCGGGATTGCGTCATGCCGGATTCAGAACGGCAGTTTCATGCCCGGCGGCAGGTTCAGTCCGGCGGTCATGTCGCTCATGCTCTGTTGCATCTTGTCGGCGACGCGCTTGGCGGCGTCGTTGCAGGCGGCGGCGACCAGATCCTCGAGCATTTCCTTGTCATCGCCGAACAGGCTGTCGTCGATCTCGACACGCAACACCTCGTGACGACCGTTCATCCTGACCTTGACCAGGCCGCCACCGGCCTCGCCGGTGACCTCTTCCCGGGCCAGACGCTCCTGCGTCTTCTTCATCTCTTCCTGCATCTTCTGGGCTTGTTTCATCAGCCCTCCGAGTGCGCCTTTCATCATCGTTTCTCTCTCATGAATGGTCTGTTTGCGGCGCGCTCGCGCGCAGCGTGCCCGACACCGGTTGGGCATCGAAGGTCTGTTGCACCTCGCGCACCAGCGGGTCGTTCATTATCGCCTGTTCCGCGTCGCGCTGTCGCGCCTGCTCGTCGCGCTGGCGCTGCCGCGCCGGGGTCGGCGCCGCCTCACCGCCCACGGCGCGCTGGATCTCGAGCTCCAGCGAGCCGCCGAAACAGCCACGCAGGGCATCACGCAGCCGTTCCCGGGTACCCTGGGTCAGGGATCCGGCCCCGGCCGGATCCAGGCGCAACACGATGCGCCCGGCGTCACGCGAAACCAGAACGCAGTTGTTGGCCAGCTCGCGTGACAGCCCGGTCAGCCGCAGCCTGGAGACGATCGCCGCCCAGTCATCGCCATCGCCATCGCTCCGGGCGGACGGCGGCGGCTCCGCGACACCCGCCGACGACCCGGCACGGGGCGCCGGCTCGGCGCGGGGTATCTCCATGCGTTTCTCCGCCTCCGTCCGGGAGCGGACCGCGGCTTCCCGCGGGACGCTCCGCCCGGCTGCTTCATCGGGGCGGAACGCCAGCATGCGCAGCAACACCATCTCGAGCCCGGCGCGCGGATCCGGCGCCAGTGGCAGATCGCGCTGGCCGATCAGGGCGATCTGGTAGTACAGCTGGACATCCTCCGGCGGCATACGCCGGGCCAGCGGCGCCAGCGCTTCGTTCTCCAGGCTGTCGTCCGGCGCTTCCGGCACCGCCTGCCAACGCGCGATCCGATGCAGTTCGCGCAACAACTGCCGGAGCACATCGGCAAAGTCCGGCGCGCCTTCGGCGAGCCCGGCGACCCGTTGCAGCACGGCCTCGCCATCACCGTCGGCAAGCGCCTCGAGCAGACCGCGCACGCGACCGCGGTCGACAGTCCCGAGCATCGCCCGCACGTCGCCGTCGCGCACCGCGCCGGCGCCGAACACGATGGCCTGGTCGAGCAGGCTCAAGGCATCCCGCATCGAGCCGTCGGCGGCCAGCGCGAGCAGGCGGAGGGCCTCGTCATCGAAGTCGACACCCTCGTCCCGCAGGATGTGTTCGAGCTGCCCGCCGATCTGCTCGGGAGTCAGACGCTTCAGGTTGAATTGCAGGCAGCGTGAGAGCACCGTCACCGGGACCTTTTGCGGATCCGTTGTGGCGAGCAGAAACTTGACGTGTGGCGGCGGTTCCTCGAGGGTTTTCAGCAGCGCGTTGAAGCTGCTGTCGGAGAACATGTGCACCTCGTCGATCAGATAGACCTTGTAGCGCCCGCGCACCGGCGCGTAGGGCACGTTCTCCAGCAGCTCGCGGGTCTGATCGACCTTGGTGCGGGAAGCGGCATCGACCTCGATCAGATCGGCGAAGCGGCCTTCGTCGACCTCGCGGCATACCGAGCACTCGCCGCATGGCTCGGAGCCGACGCCGCGCTCGCAGTTCAGGGACTTCGCGAGGATGCGCGCGAGCGTGGTCTTGCCGACGCCGCGGGTGCCGGTGAACAGATAGGCATGATGCAGGCGGTCGTTGTCCAGCGCGTTGCTCAACGCGCGCACGACAGGCTGCTGGCCGACCAGTTCAGAGAATCGACGGGGCCGCCACTTGCGCGCCAGTACCTGATAGGACATTGCGATCCAGATTGGAAACCATGGGCGACGAGTATACGAGCCAATGAGGAAATTCGGGTGGCTCCCCCCGCCAGCCACACCCCGGCGCCCGATGCCACCGCTGCGGCTGCTCCCTTCCGGGCCTGACCGGGTTCACGGTTTCTCGTCGCGAGGGGACCGACAGGGGTCGCCATGACGCGGCGCAGTGTACCACACCCGGACCCTTCCCGGCGCGCTGGATCCGACAATCTCGCATCGGGCGCGGAATATCGTCCGGCGTGGCGATGCTATACTCGTCGCCCATGACTTACCGGATTTTCGAGACCGTCCCTCGCGCCCGTAAGCCAGGCGCGGAAGCGAGTCACAGCCCATTCCATGGCGGGTTTCCGCAACGACGCCCACGGGTGCGAGGGGCGATCGCAGTGGCCGAAAATTCATGGGCGATGGGTATATGATAGACCGCATTCACAATTCCGTAGCGAAACCGCCATGTCCACGCCCGCCCCCCACCTCCCCGACGACGAGAATCAACAGCGGCTGCTGCCGATCTATCTGGCCACGCTGCGCCAGCGCTTCAAGGCCGAGACCAACCGCCTGACCGGCGGCGCGATGCGCGCGCTGTTGAAGGATCACCCCGAGGCCGATGCGCTGGCTTTCCCGTTGAGTTACCTGTACATGTTCCATTGGCTGCGCGACCAGGCGCCCGCGGAGTACCGCGCCCCGCTGCTCGACGCGTTCCGCCAGCCGGCGCGCCGTTTTCTGATGCGGCTGCTGTTGAGCGACTCGGCCGAGACCTTCGTGCGCGGCTATATCGCTCACTGGCGCGCCCAGAGCGATCAAGGTCCGGTGCAACGGGTCCAGCTTCTTGCCTTGCTTCGCGCGCGACACGGCGACAGCGAGGCGCTGGCCGAGGATATGCTCGCCGCCTGGCGGGCGCTCGGGCTGTTCGACAAGACGCCGAAACTGGCCTATGCCGCGCTCGCCCGCCGCGAACGCGAGCGCTATGGCGACATGCTCGGCACCGAAGACCGCGAGCGTCTCGCACTGGTCGATGCCCTGCCCGACCCAGCGCCGGATCACCAGCCGCGTTTCGCCAAGCTCGGCGTGATTCCCGCAATGGGCTGCCCACAGACCTGTCGCCATTGCATGTTCATCTGGCGACCGCCGAAGGCGCGCGATGCCGACCCGCGGCGCATCTATCGCCTGGTGGACCGTCTCACCGACAGCGTGTTGTTCACCGGCGGCGATCTCAGCAATCACTTGGCGCATTTCCATGCCGCGATCGGCGCGATGCGGCAGGTCACCACCTTCGCGATTCTGCTGAACGGCGATTTCGCCGATGATCCAGCGACCACGGACGCGGTGCTGTGCGAAATGGCGGCGGCCATCGACGCGCGCCCGCGACACTGGCCGCGAGCGCGCATCCTGTTGCAGATCAGCTTCGACGAGTTTCACCAGGAGGTCTATGTCGACAAGAAAGGTCGCCTGCGCGAACGCATCCCGGTCGCCAAGATCGCGAACATCGTCGAGGCCGCGCCGCGCCATGCCCGCCAGCTGCAACTCGCACTGTTGCACAAGCAGACGCGATTGAATTTCTCGATGGACGTGTTGCAAAAAGGGGTGTTCGCCCGTCTGGTCAACGAGCTCGGCGCGCGCGGACACCAGGTCCAGGTGCTCTCCACCGCGCCGTCGGCGCGCCTGAAACGCCACCCGGACGATCCCCGCAAACAGGGACCGGTGTTGAAAGACGCCAGCTTCGTGCTCACCCGCTATCCACAAGCGCCGATCCTGCTCACCAGCTCGACGATCGATGGCTACGGCCGCGCCGAAACGCTGGACCCGACGGAAACCGTCCAGGAGAAGGATCTGCTCCGCGAGGTCATCACCCGGGGGGCGCCACCGGGCGAGGCCTTCGATATTGATCTGATGTTCTGGTTCAACGGCTGGGCGACCCTGTTCAACGCCGTGCATATCGCGCTGGGCAACCTCTATGAAGAGGGCTCCGCCCGCATCCTCGCGCGCCAGCGCAAGGATCCGCTGACCCAGGCGCTGCACCGGTTCGACCGCCGCCTGCTGAGGTTGTACGCGGAATTACACGACGATCTCGATGCCTTGATCGACAAAGCCACCGGGCCGCACCATCTGTTCCACTGCCTGACCGAGGATCCAGACACGCGGCTGCACATGACACGCCGCCTGATCGAGTGGGGGAAACAACCCTCATGACGCGGGGTGACATCATGCCTAGCCCGCATTTCGCGCCATCCTTCTACTGCGACGACCCAATGGCGCGCCCTGGATCCGTCTCGCTACGAACGCGGGTGAGAAATGCGGGCTAGAACGGCAGAGTCAGGCCGGGCAACATCTCCTGTAGAAAGTGGCGAAAGACGTCCTTGATCTTCTCAAGAGAGGCTTCATCGCGCGCCTCGAAACGGAAAGTCAGCGCGGAAACCGTGTTCGATGCCCTCACCAGCCCCCAGCCATCCTCGAACTCCGCCCGCAGCCCGTCCAGATCGATCAACTTGGCGCCAGGGAACTGGGCATTCTCCTTCAGTTGCTCCATCAGGTGATGCGGATCCGCGCCATCGATCATCAGAAAAAGCTCCGGCGTAGACGGGCTTTCGGGCAGCTCGGCGAAGATCTCGGCGCTGTCGCGCGGATCGAGCGCGAGCAACTCGAGCACCCGCGCGGCCGCGTACAACGCATCATCGAAACCGTACCAGCGATCCATGAAGAAAAGATGCCCGCTGAGTTCACCGCCGAGCATCGCGCCGGTTTCCTGCATCTTGGCCCTTAGCAGAGAGTGCCCGGATTTCCACATGATCGGCCGCCCGCCCAGCGACAGGATCTGAGACGTCAGGTGGCGGGTGGATTTGACATCGAAGATCACATCACTGCCCGGGTTCGATACCAGTACGTCGGCCGCCAGAAACATCAACAGGCGATCCGGCCAGATGATCTTGCCGCTCGAATCCACCACGCCGAGACGGTCACCATCCCCGTCGAACGCAACTCCCACATCGGCATTGGTGGAGCGCACGGTATCGATCAGTTCCTTCATATTGGCGGGGCGTGATGGATCGGGATGATGCCCGGGGAAACTGCCATCGGTGGTGCAATTCAGCTCGATCACCTCACAACCCAGGCGTTGCAACAGCGCGGGCGCCACCTCGGACGCCACTCCATGCCCGCAATCGACGACCACCTTCAGTGGCCGCGCGAGCTGTATATCCTCGCCCACCTGTTGCAGGTAATCCGCGATCAGGTCCTGCTCGCTGTAGCTTCCCCGCCCTTCGAGCAGGTCTCCGTAGTTGACCCTCGCGCTCAACCGCTCCAGCGCCTCGCCGCTCAGCGTGACGCCGTCGATCACGATCTTCAAGCCATTGAATTCCGGCGGATTATGACTGCCGGTCAGGACCACGCCGGTATTGCTGTCGAGAAACTGGGTGCCGAAATACAGCAGCGGCGATGGCACCATGCCAAGATCGATGACATCGCGACCACTCGCCAACAAGCCTTCGACCAGCGCCTTGTGCAGTTCCGGCCCCGACTTGCGTCCATCACGCGCCAGCAAAACCACCTGCTGGTTCTTGTCATAGGCCTCGCTCCCGATCGCCTGGCCGAGCGAACGCACGACATCGGCGCTCAAATCCAGCCCCGCGATACCCCGAATGTCGTAACAACGCACCAACGATGACGGGATCTTCGCCAACGCCCGACCCGCTCCATGGCTTTCCACCTCCGGCGATGTTTCCTCGGCCGTGATCTGGCTGTCGCCAAGCTGGCTGTCGATCTCGCTGTCGCCCCCCAAAACGGTGCTCAGACCATCCACGCTCTCTACCGGCTGCCGCGATGCCGAGCCACTGACCTCGGACAGGCTGGCGACCAGTTTCAAGGTACCATCGACCTCCGCCAGCCTGGCCGGTTTCACATGAGCTTTTCGCCCGACGAGCATCGATTCGACCACATCGACCAGCGAGGCCAGATCCTGGGTCAGCAGCGAGGAAACACGGCGCGAAAGCAGTACCAGCAGCACACTGGACAAAAGGATCAGGCTGCCGAACACCGCCGCGATCAGATCGAGAGGCACCCGCACATCGGCCAGACGCGCCGGCCACCAGGCTACGCGCCAGATGGTTCCGGGCACCTCTATGGCGCCGCTCGGGGGCTTGCCGGGATCGACATCGGGCAGACTCTTTACGACCGTGACGACGCCGCCCGCCTCCTGCTGGAGCGCAAGCATTCCACCATAACGACCGGCGCGCGCCAACGGTTGGCGCACCAGCTTCAACGGCAACGAAAGGTAGATCGCGCCCATCGCGTCGCCCCGCCGCAGGACCGGGGCCGACATGCCGATATGCGCACGCGCCTTCTTGAGTTCATGCACCTCGGCCAGTTGGGGACGCCGGGCATGCAAGGTGTTGCGCAACATGCTCGCTGCCGCGAAACTCAACCCAAAGGCCTTGCTTCTTTTCTCATCCAGCGTCATCCGCTCAATGTCTTCGCTGGTGAAAACACCGACCGTCAGATCATCGATGCCGGATTCGGAGAAGCGCTTCTCGAGCTCGCGGAGGCGATTATGATCATGCGCCACCATGGCGCGGCGAAGCTCATCGGAACGCGAGAAACGCAACAGCGCGGCGCGCACGCGGGCGATATCCTCTCCGATCCGCGCCGCCGCGTCTTCCGCGTTCAAGCGGGAAACCCGCAGCGCCGCCTTTTCCTGGCGCGCCTGGTCGAACCCGTAGAACGCCAGCGCCGCGAGCAGCAGCATCAACGCGATCAACCCGGACGCGATCAGACCATAGGCCAGCAAGGAACGGCCACGCTTCTTATCCGTCCCGGACGATGGTTCCATCAATTCCCCAATGGCATTGGATTTTCTAGTGAATAACGCCACGCTTCTCCCCCATCGATCGGCCAATGGCCACCCTGAATTCTGTCGTTCAATTCCGCCCGGAATGCCCAAATCCGCCATCGCCACGATCGCTGGTCTCGAACTCGTCGACGAGTTCGAACTCAGGCCGCACAACGGGAACCAGAACGAGTTGCGCAATCCGTTCACCCACTTCGATGAGGAAATCCCTCCCGCCCCGGTTCCAGCAGGACACCAGCAACGGACCCTGGTAGTCCGAATCGATGAGCCCCACCAAATTGCCCAGCACGATCCCATGCTTATGCCCAAGCCCCGAACGCGGCAGGATCAGGCCGGCATATCCCGGATCGGCGATGTGGATCGCCATGCCGGTGGGGATCAGCTGCGTCTCCCCCGGCGCGAGCACCAGCGGAGCCTCGATCATCGCGCGCAGATCGATGCCCGCGGAACCCGCCGTGGCTGGCGCGGGCAGCGGAAACTCCGCGCCTAGCCGCGGATCAAGCCGTTTCAGTCGAATCTTTTTCATTTAGCAATGGTTCAAGAACATCCAACAGCCGGTATGCCAAACGCTGTTTGGACTGCATGGGAAGATCACATCGGCCACCCGGCCAGATCACCGTCAGAGCATTCTCGTCACAAGCGAATCCACCCCGCTCTCCGCCCACCTGGTTGGCGGCGATGGCATCGAGGCGTTTCGCGCGCAACTTCTCCCGCGCATGGGCTTCCAACCGCGTCGTTTCCGCGGCGAATCCCAGGGTAAAAGGCCCGTCGGGCAAGCCGGCGACCGCACGCAGAATATCCGGATTCGCTGTCAGTTCGAGCGACAAATCCCCTTCGGTTTTTTTTATTTTCTGGCGCGCCACGCGGAGCGGGCGATAATCGGCCACCGCCGCCGTCGCAATGAAAACATCCTGTTGCCTTGCCCGCGACATCACGGCCTCATACATCTGGCGCGCCGATTCCACATCGACACGCGTAACCCCGACCGGGGTATCAAGCGTAACCGGACCGGCCACCAATGTCACTTCTCCACCCCGCTGGCGGACGGCCTCTGCGATCGCGAATCCCATTCGACCGGAGCTGCGATTGGCAATGTAACGGACCGGATCGATCGCTTCATGGGTCGGTCCGGCGGTAATCAGCACCCGGCGCCCGCGCCAGCTCGGGGGCGCGAAGTCCTCGGCCAGCGCCTCGACCAGCTCTTCCGGCTCGAGCATCCGTCCCGGGCCCTCATCGCCACAGGCCAGACTACCGCTGGCCGGGCCCAGGATGCGGACGCCGCGTGCCCGCAGCCGGGCCACGTTGTCCCGCACCGCCTCATCGGCCCACATCCGCCGGTTCATCGCCGGCGCCAACAGCCGGGGGGCGTCACTGGCCAGACAGAGGGTCGACAGCAGATCATCCGCGCGGCCTTGCGCAAGGCGCTCGATGAATCCCGCGCTGGCCGGCGCGATCAGGATCCGCTCCGCCCAACGCGCCAGCTCGATATGCCCCATCGCGGCCTCATGCGCGCGATCGAACAGGGCCTCGCGCACCTCATGACCGGTCACGGCCTGAAGCGTCATCGGCGTGACGAACTGGCGCGCGGCGGCGGTCGTCACGGCGCGTACCTCGGCGCCTGCGCGCACCAGCAAACGCGCCAGCTCGGGCGTCTTATAGGCGGCGATGCTGCCGGAAACACCCAACAGAATCCGGCGCCCGTTCAAAGCGTTCAGGATTCATCCCCTTTTCTATAATGAATGCGAATCGACCCGGAAAGCGAATCCCGGTTACACTGCCCTTATTCTTTAATTTTTTGGAATTTGGCCACACATCGCACCCTCATGTCCATCAAGAACTGGCCCGCGTCCGAGCGACCGCGAGAAAAGCTGCTGAATTCCGGGCCGGCATCGCTGACCGATGCCGAGTTGCTGGCGATCTTTCTGCGCACCGGCGTGGCCGGCAAGAACGCGGTCCAACTGGCGCGCGAGCTGTTGGAGGAATACGGTTCGCTGAACCGCCTGCTCGGCGCGGACCGGCGGCGCTTCTGCGCCTCTCATGGCCTTGGCGAGGCCAAGTTCGTGCAACTCCAGGCGGTGCTGGAGATGAGCGCCCGCTATCTGCGCGAACGCATCGAGCAGGATGCCTTCAGCAACCCGACACAAACGCGCGAATACATCAGCACCCGCCTGCGCCATCATCCGCACGAGGTCTTCGCCTGCCTGTTTCTGGACAACCGGCATCGCCTGATTGCATTCGAGGAATTGTTCACCGGTACCATCGATGGTGCCTCGGTCCATCCCCGCGAGGTGATGCGGCGCGTGATCGCGCACAATGCCGCGGCGGTGATCCTGGCCCACAACCATCCCTCCGGCGTTGCGGAACCAAGCCAAGCCGATATCCAGATCACGCAACGCCTGCGCGAGGCCCTGGCGCTGATCGATACCCGCGTGCTGGATCACTTCATCGTCGGGGACGGGCCCGCGGTCTCCTTCGCCGAACGCGGGCTGTTGTAAGGATTCGGGAGACGAAAACCGGGCGATGGAAGCGCCGATCAGCTTGACCGGGGACACGCGATTCTGCTATAAAGCTCCGCCTTAACCGCCGCGGTCGATGTACTGTTTCCGCGAGCGCTTCATTCGTCTTAAACAACAAAGCTAGGTTCCCGGGGTTTCGTATCATGTCCAGAGTCTGTCAGGTTACCGGTAAACGTCCGTTGAGCGGCAATAATGTCTCTCACGCCCACAACAAGACCCGGCGCCGTTTTCTGCCGAATCTGCACAACCACAGATTCTGGGTCGAAAGCGAAAATCGCTGGGTTCGTCTGCGCGTCTCGTCGAAGGGCATGCGCATCATCGATAAGAAAGGCATCGACGCCGTGCTCGCTGAAATGCGCGCTCGTGGCGAAAAGGTATAAGGAGCAAGCAGCATGCGTGACAAGATCAAGATGGTTTCCAGCGCGGGCACCGGTCATTTCTACACCACCACGAAGAACAAACGCACCACGCCTGACAAACTGGAAATGAAAAAGTACGATCCGGTCGTGCGCAAGCATGTAATGTACAAAGAAGCCAAGATCAAGTAGTTCGTCCGGTCACTCAGGGCAATCGCGCTTACTTTTGCTTGACGTTTCCTGATTTCAAAAGCTTGGCGCTGCCGCCCGATCCGCTACGCTTGATCGGGCCTACACCTTGTCCGATCGTAACTACTCAGGGTAACTGCTCAGATCACCGCTGAAATGCGCCAGATCAATGGCCATTTGTGCTCGTTGCCCATGAATTTTCGGCTACTGCGGTCGCCCCTCGCGCCCGTGGGCATTGTTGCGGAAATTCGCCATGGAATGGGCTATGACTCGTTTCCGCGCCTGGCCCGTGGGCGCGAGGACCGATCTCGAAAAAACCGAAAATTCATGGGCGACGGGTAAGCGCGATTACGCTGGGAAAAGGCTGGCATCCGCTTCCATGCGGAATGGCTCGCTTCCCACCCGCTCCTATATGCCAATCTTCTTGTAGATGACCCGACCTTCCTTCACCGTGGCCAGGACTTCATTGTCCC
>JALVEB010000216.1 GCA_027008705.1 Sedimenticola sp.
GCAACAGCGTCTGGCGATGCTGCGCGCGGCGTTGCGCGGCCAGTCGTTGTTGCGCGCCGACGATCGCGAGATCCGGCGTGGCGGTAGCTCGTACATGGTCGATACCCTGCAATCGTTGCGGGACGAGGCGCCGGCGGCCCATCTGCACCTGCTGCTCGGCGCCGATGCCTTCGCCGGTTTCGCCTCGTGGCGCGAGCCGGAGCGCATCCTTGCGCTTGCGCACCTGGTGGTGATGCGGCGCCCCGGAAGCAGCCCCGCGTGGCCGGAAGCGGTGGCGCGCTGGCTCGCGCGGCGGCAGGTCGGGGATCCGGCCGGCTTGCGTGAACGTGCCGCCGGCGGCATTCTTTTCGTCGATGTCACCCAGTTGGCGATCTCGTCGACTCGGATTCGTGAACGCCTTCGCGCCGGTTACAGCGC
Organism: Sedimenticola sp.; assembly: GCA_027008705.1. GTDB lineage: Bacteria > Pseudomonadota > Gammaproteobacteria > Chromatiales > Chromatiaceae > JALSSX01. The sequence continues at coordinate 418 of JALVEB010000216.1, forward strand.
CGCTTATCTGACGCCGGCGGCGGTATCCGCTATGATGGAAGAACAGAACCTGTACCGTGAGCACGGGCCAGCCGAAACCGGATGAAGCAATACGCCATGAACATCGAACGACTCCAGGAACTGGTACTGAAAACCCTTGACGACATGAAGGCCAACGAGGTCGTCACCATCGACGTGCGTGGCAAAACCAGCATCACCGACGTCATGATCATCGCCAGCGGCACCTCTGACCGTCATGTCAAATCGATGGCCGAGGCGGTCGCCTTTCAGGCCAAGCTGGCCGGCGAGCCCCCGCTGGGGATCGAGGGCGCGCAAGAAGGCGAGTGGGCCCTGGTCGATCTCAACGGCGTCGTCGTCCACATCATGCAACCCAAGGTGCGGGATTTCTACCAGCTCGAACGGCTGTGGAGGGTGGACGCATCCGAAGACCAGCCCCGCGAAGACCTGGTCGCTCCCGGGGCCTGAAACACGCGAGGCATGGACCGCTTCGACCGCATCTACCGGCTCAACCAACTGCTGTCGAGCGCCCGCTATCCGGTGCCCCGGGCGCGCATCGAGGAAGAGCTCGAATGCAAGCGCGAGACCGTCAAGCGCACCATCCGCGATATGCGTCTGTACCTGAACGCTCCGATCGAGTACGACCGCGACAAGAATGGCTACTATTACGACCTCAGCCAGGGCGAGATCTACGAACTGCCGGGCCTGTGGTTCAATGCCTCCGAGCTGCATGGTCTGCTGAGCGTCCAGCAACTGCTTTCCGAGATGCAGCCCGGCCTGTTGGGTGAGCAACTGGCGCCGCTGCGCGAGCGCATCGACCGGCTTCTGAAGAACCAGCATGCCGGCGGCGACATCGGCTCGCGCTTGCGCGTGCAGCGCGCCGCGGCGCGTCCGGCCGGTGAGCATTTCGGCCGCGTGGCTGATGCCACCGCCCGCCGCCGGCGCCTGCGCATCGTCTATCATGGCCGCGCCGAGGACCGCCGGAGCGAGCGCGAGCTCTCGCCGCAGCGCCTCATCCACTACCGCGACAACTGGTACCTGCTCGCTTGGTGCCACCTGCGTGAGGCTCTGCGCACCTTCGCCATCGACGCGATTCGCTCGGCCGGGGTGCTCGACGCCGCCGCCCATGAGGTGCCCGAGAGCGATCTCGACGCATACCAGCAAGACAGCTACGGAATCTTCTCCGGAAAGGCCGAATCGCTTGCCGTGCTGCGCTTCAACGCCCACAGCGCGCGCTGGGTGGCGGGCGAACAGTGGCATCCGCAACAACGCGGCGAATGGCGAGACGATGGCGGCTACGAGCTTCAGGTGCCGTTCAGCCGCCCTGAAGAACTCATCATGGACATCCTGAAATACGGCGCGGATGTCGAGGTCATCGCTCCGGCCTGGCTGCGTCAACGGGTTGCCGGGATGCTGGAGGAGGCCGCCGCGCGCTACCGGAAAGACACCTCGCCGCCGGGCGAGGGGGCGTGAAGCACGCGCGGGAGAAGGCGGGTGGCTATGACTCCCTGATTTCGTCCGATGCTGGCGGTGACGCCGAGGCCTCGTCCGGCTTGTTGTCAGATGGGGTTTCCCTCTCTGCCGTGGCCTCGGCCTTGTGGCTTTCGGCGAGCAACACGGTAAAGGCCGAGACATCGCCGGACAGCGAGCGCGTGGCGAGTTCGGCGATGACCACCGCGATCATGCCGGGCAGGATGATATTGAGATTGCCGGTCAGCTCCATCAGGGCCACCAGCGCGGCCAGCGGGGCGCGCAGCACCGCGCCCATCATCGCGACCATGCCGATCATGGTATAGAAGCCGTTGGAGTCGGCGTACCACGGGTACCATTGCGCGGCCAGCCCCTCGGCCAGGGCGCCGAGCGCGCCGCCGATGATCAGCGATGGGCCGATCAGGCCGCCGGGCACGCGCGCGCCGACCGAGAACGCGGTGGCGACGAGCTTGGCGAGTAGGATCACCAACAGCGCGGGGCCGAGCAGGTGGTTTTCGAGCATGCGGTCGAGGGTGTCGTAGCTGACGCCCATGATCTCCGGCGCCCATTGCGCGAGCAGGCCGGTGACCAGGCCGGCGGCGAGGAAGGCATGCAGTGGCCGCCAGTTCGCGGTCAGCCGCGCGCTGTGCCGGCAGCCGGCGATGAAGCCGGAGGCGAGCAGGCCGATGATCAGACCGAGCAGCATGATCACCGGCAGCTCGGCGAGCGAGCCGATCGCCAGCGGCGGCACGACGAAGGCCGGGGAGTGGCCATAGGCCAGACGCGAGATCACCGCGCCGATCACCGAGGCGACGATCACCGGCACGATATGGTTGACCGCGTAGCGCACGCGCAATACCTCGATGACGAAGATCACGCCCGCCAGCGGGGTGTTGTAGGCCGCCGCGATGGCCGCCGCGCCGCCGGCCGCGGCGAGCAGGTAGTCTTCGTCCTCATCGAGCTTCAGGCGGCGGCCGATCAGAGCCGCGTTGGCCGCGCCGAGGTGCACGCCCGGCCCCTCGCGATCCACCGAGTGGCCCGAGAGGATGGCGACGATGCCGCCGAGGAACTGCACCATGGCGTTTCGAAAGGGCAGGGTTTGTTTGCGGAAGCGCAGGTAGTCGATGACGTGGACGATGCCGACGGCGCGGTTCTCCTTCGGCAGCCATTCGTAGGCCAGGCCGAGCATCAGCGCGCCGGCCAGCGGCAGCGCCAGGCGCGCCCAATCCGGCAGGGCCTCGTAGTTGCCGATACGGCCCTCGGGCAGGAACCAGCGCTGTCCGATCTCGATGCTGGCGCGAAACGCCAGCACCAGCAGCGAGGCCATCAGCCCGGTGAGCGCGCCGAGCAGGGCGATGCGAATCAGGTCGCGGTCGGGCGCGGCCACGGCGCGTGGCTCAGCTCAGCCGCTTGTATTTGATGCGATGCGGCTGGGCCGCGGCGTCACCGAGCTGGCGCTTGCGATGTTCTTCGAACTCGCTGTAGTTGCCCTCGAACCATTCGGTGGTGCTGTCGCCCTCGAAGGCGAGGATGTGGGTGGCAATGCGGTCGAGAAACCAGCGATCGTGCGAGATGACGACCACGCAGCCGGGGAAGTTCAGGATCGCTTCCTCGAGCGCGCGCAGGGTCTCCACGTCGAGATCGTTGGTGGGCTCGTCGAGCAGCAGCACGTTACCGCCGCTTTTCAGCAGCTTCGCCAGATGGACGCGGTTGCGCTCGCCGCCGGAGAGGTCGCCGATGCGCTTCTGCTGGTCGGCGCCACGGAAATTGAAGTGGCCGACATAGGCGCGTGAAGGCATCTCGAAATTACCGACGCGGATGACGTCCAGCCCGTCGGAGATCTCCTCCCATACGGTTTTGTTATCATCGAGCGCGTCGCGGCTTTGATCGACATAGGCGATCTTCACGGTATCGCCGATGCGCAGTTCGCCGCCATCGGGCTGTTCCTGCCCGGTCATCAGGCGGAACAGGGTGGTCTTGCCCGCGCCGTTGGGGCCGATGATGCCGACGATCCCGCCCTTCGGCAGATTGAAACTGAGATCGTCATAGAGCACCCGGTCACCATAGACCTTCTTCAGGTGTTTGGCTTCGACCACCAGGTCGCCGAGACGATCACCGGGCGGGATGTACAGCGAATTGGTCTCGTTGCGTTTCTGGAATTCCTGCGATTGCAGCTCGTCGAAACGCGCCAATCGCGCCTTGCTCTTGGCCTGGCGGCCCTTGGGGTTTGAGCGCACCCATTCCAGCTCGGCCTTCATCGCCTTCATGCGCGCCTTCTCGGCCTTCTCTTCCTGCTCCAGGCGCGCCTCTTTCTGCTCCAGCCAGGATGAATAGTTCCCCTCCCAGGGGATGCCGTGGCCGCGATCCAGCTCGAGGATCCAGCCCGCCACATTGTCGAGAAAGTAGCGGTCATGGGTTACCGCGACGACCGTGCCCGGGTATTCATGCAAAAAGCGTTCGAGCCAGGCCACCGATTCGGCATCGAGATGGTTGGTGGGCTCGTCGAGCAACAGCATGTCGGGCTTGGACAGCAGCAACCGGCACAACGCCACGCGGCGGCGCTCGCCACCGGAGAGGCGGGTGACATCGGCGTCCCAGGGCGGCAGGCGCAGCGCATCGGCGGCGACCTCCAGCGTGCGCTCCAGGTTGTGTCCGTCCGCGGCTTGCAGGATATTCTCCAGCCGTGCCTGCTCGGCCGCCAGTGCGTCGAAATCGGCATCCGGCTCGGCATAGGCGGCGTAGACCTCATCGAGCCGTTTTTGCGCCTCGGTGATCTCGGCCAGCGCCTCTTCCACATTACCGCGTACATCCTTGTCCGGGTCCAGCTGAGGTTCTTGCGGCAGATAGCCGATCTTGATCCCCGGCTGCGGGCGGGCCTCGCCGTCGATCTCGGTATCAAGGCCGGCCATGATGCGCAGCAGCGTCGACTTGCCGGCGCCGTTGAGGCCCAGCACGCCAATCTTCGCGCCGGGAAAGAAAGAGAGCGAGATATCGCGCAGAATCTCGCGCTTGGGCGGCACGATCTTGCTCACCCGATTCATCGTGAAAATGTACTGTGCCATGGCTCGATCCGGAATACCGCTGAATCCGCTATTTTCGCACAGCCCGGCGGAAATCCGAAGCCATGTCTTGCCGCGAGGTCGCTTTGGCGTCAGGAAGGCGGGCGGATCCGGGCGACGAAACAAGAAGCTGCCAGCATGGCATATGGCGCGCCCGACAGGATTTGAACCTGTGACCCCCGCCTTCGGAGGGCGGTACTCTATCCAGCTGAGCTACGGGCGCAATAAAAGCGATATAAGTTGCACTGACACCTCCCTGTGGCGATATTCCGGCCCGGCCCTCCGTGGCCGGTCGTTCCGCCGCTGCGTCATGCCACTGGCATGACGGTCGGCTACACCCAGCTGAGCTACGGGCGCAATAAAAGCGATCAAGTCGTACTGACACATCCCTGTGGCGATATTTCCGGTGTGGTTTCCCGCCCCCGGCGCGCAAAAGCATACATCGGCTGGCGCGAAAATTCCATCGCCAGGCGATTGTTCTGTGCTTGGAAAGGTCCTCGCGCTGAAATGCCATTGACCTGACAAGGCGTAGGCCCGATCAAGTACCGCGGATCGGGCAACGGCGCGGTTTCGCAGCACCGCCGTAGCCGGTTCCGCTGCGCTTGAATCGGCCTACAGCGGTTTTTTTGCAATGTGGGCGTAGGCCCGATCAAGCGAAGTGGATCGGGCGACAGCGCCAAACTTTTGAAATCAGGAAACGGCAGGCGAAATGAAGCGCGATCGCCCTGACGCGTTGGCCCGACGCGGTTTTCGACGATAGGCAAAACCGTTATACTTTCGGTCTTTCCAGATACTACCCGGAGCCGAACGGTGAGCAAAGAACAAGACAGCGGTTTCTTCAAGATGTTTTTGATCGTGCTGGGCGCGCTGGTCGTCTTTACGATTGTGATCATGGCGCTTGCGAACAAGATCAGCGGCTCGTCCGACGAGGCTCGCACCGCTGATCCGCAGCTGCAACGCATCATCGCCCGGCATCTGGCGCCGATCGGTTCCGTCCGTATCGCGAAGAAATCGGATGCCGGAGCGGCGGGCGCGCCGGTGGCCAGTGCGCCGAAGAGCGGCGCGGAGGTTTTTCAGGGCACTTGCTTCGCTTGTCATGGTACCGGCGCCGCCGGCGCGCCGAAGGTGGGCGATAAGGCCGCGTGGGCGCCGCGCGCGCAAAAAGGCCTGGATACCTTGCTCGAACATGCCACCAAGGGCTTCAATGCGATGCCGCCGAAGGGTGGCAACGCGGCGCTGAGCGCGGCGGAGCTGAAGGCCGCGATCGAGCATATGTTGAAGAAGACCGGTGTGGTCGTTGGTGGAGCTCGACAGTCCGCGCCGGCTCCGGGCACGCCGGCGGCCGCTTCGGTTCCGAGCACGCCGGCGCCTGCTCCGGCTTCGGGCACGCCTGCGGTCGCTTCGGCTCCGAGCACACCGGCGCCTGTTTCGGAGAAAGCCGCCAATGTGGCGCCCGCGGCAGGCGCTGTTGTGGGGGATGCGGCACAGGGCGGGGCGGTCTACAAAAAGGCCTGTTTCATCTGTCACGATACCGGGGCCGCCGGCGCGCCCAAGCGTGGCGACAAGGCCGCTTGGGCGCCACGGATCGCGAAGGGTGTCGTTACCCTGAAGCAGCATGCCTTGCATGGCTTCAATGCGATGCCGCCGAAGGGTGGAAACCCAGCGCTCAGCGATCAGGACATCGCCAATGCCATCGCCTACATCCTGGAGGCTGTGAAGTAGCGTTTCGCTTGCGTGTCCAGTACGCAGAACGCCGCGTCCGTCGGGTACGGACGCGGCGTTTTTTTGGAGAGCGAGGATGTCGCCGCGTATCTCGATCGTGGTGATCGCATTGAACGAGGAGCAGGCGTTGCCGGGCTTGCTGGATGATCTGCGGCCGATGCGCGAGGCGGGTCACGAGATCATCGTCGTCGACGGTGGATCCCGGGATGCCACGCGGACCCTGGCCCGGGCCGGCGCCGATCAGGTTTTGTGCTGTCCGCCGGGACGCGCTCGTCAGTCGAATGCCGGGGCGCGGGTGGCGCATGGGCGGCTGTTGTGGTTTCTGCATGCCGATTCGCGCGTATCCGGTGCTGTGCGCCAAGCCTTTGATGGCTTCGTCGAG
>JALVEB010000217.1 GCA_027008705.1 Sedimenticola sp.
TGCGCACCGCGCCGAGCAGGCTATCCAGTGGCCATGGGGCTTCAACCCGCGCGGCCAGGCTGTCGGCGCGCGCCGCGGCCGGCCCGGCGCTGGTCTCGAACAGATCGATGGCGCTGTCGCCAAGGGCTTCCAGCGGCGCGCGCAGGCTGTCCAGGCGCTCGACGCAAAGCGCTTGCAGACGCGCGCCGAGCACGGTTTCGACCGCCTGGCGCCAGCGCGGCTCGACGCGCAGTGATTCCGCCAGACGCGGCAACCCGGCCAGGCCGTTGCGCTCCAGCCATTCGACCCGCTCGCGGTCGTCGTTGCCGAGCGCGGCCTCTTGCAGGGCTTCGAGCGAGGCCAGGCGGCCACGTGCGGCCTGTAGCCCGCCGCGCAACTCGTCAAGCTCGCGTCGGCGCGCCTCGATCGCATCGCGCCGGGCGCCGATCAGCGCGCGCGCTTGCTCCAGGACCTCGCGTTGCTGTTCCAGCCGCTCCAGCGCCTCGGCCTCGCGCGCGGCGAGTTCCTCGATCTCCTCGTCCAGGCCGGGCACGCGCAGCCGCTCGCGCTCCTCGCTGAGGCGTTGGCGCTGGCGAGCGATGCGCTGATCCAGCTCTTCGAGATGATTGATGCGCGTGCGCTCGACCTGGGCCGTCTGCGCCAGCTCGGCGGCGGACTGGTTGAATTGATCCCACTCGCGCCGCCATGTCTGCAACGCCTGTTCCGCCTCGGCAAGGGCCTCGGCGAGCGTCTCCCCGGTTTCGCGCAGCTCCACCAGCAGCGGCTCGTCGCGCAGCAACGCGGTGTTGATCTCCTCGAGCTGGCCGCTGTCGAGCGCCTGATTATCACGCGCCTCGCGCAGGGCGCGCCCGACCTGGGCGAAATCGGCCTCCTGCTTGGCGCGGGTCTCGCGCGCGAACTGGATTGCCTGTTCCATCTTCGCGATCTCGGAGCCGATCGCGTAGTACCGGGCCTGAACCTCGTTGAAGCGGTCGTTGGCCTCGATCTGGGACACGCGCAAGGACTCGATCGAGGCTTCCTGGCGACGTTGCTCGGCGACCGCCTCCTGCTGGCGATTCTCCAACGCGGCGACCTCGCGGTCACGCGCGCCGAGCTCCTCGTCGAGCTGCCGCCAACGCAGCGCCAACAGCTCGCCGTGGAGGCGGCGCTCCTCCTGTTTCAGCGCCTGGTATTTCTCGGCGGTCGCGGCTTGACGCTCGAGATGCCGCAATTGCTTGGCGACCTCGTCACGCAGATCACGCAAACGCTCCAGATTCTCGCGCGTGTGTCGGATCCGATTCTCGGTCTCGCGGCGGCGCTCTTTGTATTTGGAGATCCCGGCCGCTTCCTCGAGGTAAACGCGCAACTCCTCCGGCTTGGCCTCGATGATGCGCGAGATCATGCCCTGCTCGATGATCGAGTAGCTGCGCGGCCCGAGGCCGGTGCCAAGAAACAGGTCCGTGATGTCGCGCCGCCGGCACTTGGTGCCGTTGAGAAAATAGGAGGACTGCCCCTCGCGCGTGACCCGGCGCTTGACCGAGATCTGCGAAAAGGCCGCGAACCGGCCGCCGGCACGACCGTCGCTGTTCTCGAAAACCAACTCGACGGTGGCCATGCCGACCGGCTTGCGCGAGGTCGAGCCGTTGAAGATCACATCGGCCATCGATTCGCCGCGCAGCATCTTCGCCGAGCTCTCGCCCATCACCCAGCGCACCGCATCGATGACATTGGATTTGCCGCAGCCGTTCGGGCCGATGATGCCGACCAGGTTGCTTGGGATCAGCACCGTGGTGGGATCGACGAAGGACTTGAAACCAGCGATCTTTATCTTCTCGAGACGCATGGGCCGCCACCATACCCGAGGCCGCGCGAGCCTACAAGATAAGGGATAAGAGCAAAACACCCACCCAAGATGTTGGGAACGCGCACCTCGGGGGGTGTATCCGCCACTCGTGGGCGACGAGTATAATCCGCCATCGGTTCTCACTCAGGAGCGGCCCATGCCCTCGCAACCCTCAAAAACGCTCGAAACCTTCGACAATCCGCGCCCGGAGAGCGATTACAGCATCCGCATCCGCGTGCCGGAGTTCACTTGCCTGTGTCCGAAGACCGGCCAGCCCGACTTCGCCGAGCTGACTCTGGATTATGTGCCCGACCAACTGTGCGTGGAACTGAAGAGCCTGAAGCTTTATATCTGGTCGTTTCGCGACACCGGCGCCTTCCACGAGGCAGTAACCAACGAGATTCTCGCCGACCTGGTCGCCGCCACCGAGCCGCGTTTCATGCGCCTGCGCGCCGAGTTCAACGTGCGCGGCGGCATCTACACTACGGTGATCGCCGAGCATCGCCAGCCCGGCTGGCAACCGCCGGCGCCGGTGACGCTGCCCTGATGGGCTCCGCGCGCGCCTGGGCCGGACTCGATCTTGGCACCTCCGGCGCGCGTCTGTGCCTGCTCAACGCCGCCGGCGAAATCCTACACGAAGATACCCGCGCCCTGCCGCCATCACGCACCGAAGGCCGATGCAGCGAGCAATCACCGGCGCACTGGTGGCGCGTGGTGCGCGAGTTACTCGAATGTGTGCCAGCCGAGGCCCGCATCGAGGCGATCGCGGTCGATGGCACCTCCGGCAGTGTGCTGGCGATCGATCCATGCGGCGAACCGCTAAGTGACGCACTCATGTACGACGACGCGCGCGCCGTCGCCGAGGCCGCGCGCATCGCCCGCGTGGCGCCACCCGAGAGCCCTGCGAACTCGGTTCATTCCGGGCTTGCGCGGGCGCTGTGGCTGGCGGAACGGTTGCCGCCGGGGATGGAAGCGCGCTATGTCAACCAGGCCGACTGGATTGCCGGCAAGCTGAGCGGCCGACATGGCTTCAGCGACGAAACCAATGCACTGAAGATGGGCTACGATGCCATGCGCCGCACTTGGCCGCGGTGGATCCCCCCTTTGTTGCCGGAAACCGCGTTGCCACGCGTGCGACCGGTGGGCACGCCGATCGGAAACCGCCCGGATGGAGCACGGGTGTGCCTGGGCGCGACCGACAGCACCGCCTCGGTGCTCGCCGCCTGCGATGGCATCCCGGAAGTGGGCGCCGGAATCAGCGTGCTCGGCAGCACGCTGGTCGTCAAGCTGGTGTGCAAGCGCCCATTGTTCGATGCCACGCGAGGGGTCTACAGCCACCGCGTCGGCGATCGTTGGCTGGTCGGCGGCGCCTCGAACAGCGGCGGCGCGGTGCTCGCGACCTTCTTCACCCGCGAACAGATCGAGCAACTCAGCCGCCGCATCGATCCGACCACGCCCTCGCCGCTGGACTACTACCCGCTGCGCCGCCCGGGCGAGCGCTTTCCGCGCAATGCTCCCTCGCTGGCGCCACGCCTGTCGCCGCGCCCTGGGGACGACGTGGCTTTTCTCCATGGCATGCTGGAGGGCATCGCGCGCATCGAGGCCGAGGCCTATGCGCTGCTTGCGCGCGCGACCGGCACACCGTTGAAACGGGTCGTCAGCATCGGCGGCGGCGCGGCCAATCCGACATGGCGCGCGATCCGCGAACGCCGGCTTGGCGTGTCCGTGGAACGCGCGCGCCATCGACAGGCGGCGCGCGGCGCGGCGCTGATTGCGTTGCGTCAGGATCGGTCGGCATACTCGTTCCACGGCGAGAAAGGAAACGGTCGGCGCTCGGTCTCGAAGCCCAGATAACGCAGCAGCTCGTAGAGATAGCGCGCCAATTGCCGACTGAAATCGCGCAGCGCGGGATGAATGGCGCCGCTCAACAACAAAAAACCCAGTTGCACCACTACAATCCCAAGAAACAAGGTCTTCGCCAGGCTGAAGGCGATCGCGAACAACAGCATATACAGGATACGCCGCCATGTAGCCTCATTTCTCAGATTCTGCTTGATGGTTGATTGCATGATGACTTCTCCTGGCCACATCACCGAATACGGTCTTCTTCCCACCCCGGCAAAGCGCGGAAACCCGCTACCGGTCAGAGGTGGGCGATGGGGATGAGGCTGGCGGCGCGCCGGCATCCAATGGGCGACGGGAACGGATCCGCCGCAGTTTGGCCGCGACGCGCTCGGCGCGTTCGATCTTGGCGGCCAGCTCGGTATCGTCCGGCGCGAGGCGGCGCGCAAGGCGCCAGACGGTCAACGCCGGTTGCAATCGTTCATCGCGGTAGAGGCGGTTGCCGAGGGCGTCCAGGGCGTCGACCCTGGGCGCTACTTCCAATCGGAAACGGGCGCGCAGGCGGAGGTAACGCGCATCCTCGGGATTCAGCGCGCGCGCCTGATCGAGCGCCACCAGCGCATCGAGCAAAGCGCCCTCATCGAGCGCATCCCGCGCCTCATCGAGCAGCTTGGCGAGAGCGTCACGCGGCGTGGCGGCAGTGGGCGCGCCACGAGGCAATACACGCGCCCCGGCGTTACGCGCGTCGCTCCGTTTTTCCACCTTGCGCGCGCGCTTCTTCTTCCTCTTCGCGGCCGAAGTCAGCTTGGGGATGTCTTCCCCCGGGGCGATGCGCGCGGCGAGTCGCGCGCATCGGCGCGCCAGCCCGCCGGCGATGCCGCGTTGACGTTTTGCGCAGTCGATCAATCCAGGACGCCGGGTCTTCAAATTCGCATCGAGCAGCGCCAGCCGGGATTGGTTGAGCGGATCGAAACGCTCGGCGGCCTCCAGCTTGGCGAGTAACCGGCGGCGCGTCAACAGAGCCTCGGCGTCAGTGGCGCGCAAGCGGTCTTCGAGCGTGGCGCGTTGCTGGCGCCATTCTCCACGCCATTTTTCGGAGAGGGTCGCGATCCGCGCGTCATCCGGGAACCACCGACGGCCTTCGCGCAGCCGCGCCAGAGCATCCTCCCAGCGGCCCTGGGCATGCAGCACTTCCGCTTGGCGCAGCAGTTCCCCGGCATCTTTCGCAACCGGCATCTCCCGCCACGGCAGACGGGTACAGGCGCCGAGCAGCGACAGACCGGCGACGAGGCTCAGTCGCCACCCGCTCATGCCGAACCGAAGATCTCACGCAGGCGATCCGGGATACGCGCCTCGGCACGGATGCGCTCGGCGTCGATGGCGTAGGGACGCACCAGGGCGCAGCGTCCCTTGACGCTGACCGGGGCCGCGGCAACCGGGTGCGCCATGTCGCATACGCCGGGATGGCTGGCGGTCTCGCCGGTCACGAGGATGTCACCGGGATGCGCCAGATCGCACAGACGCGAGGCGACATTCACGGTGTCGCCGATCACGGTGAACTGCATGCGTTGCTCGAACCCAAGGTTACCGGCCAGCATCGAGCCGCTGTTGACGCCGATGCGGAAACGCACCGTCGGCAAGCCTTCGCGCGCGCGACGCTGATTCAGCTCATCGGTCAGGGTCTGGATCAGCGCCGCGCAAACCACCGCATGCAGTGCATGGTCCGGATCCGGACGCGGCACGCCGAAAACGATGACGATACAATCGCCGATGAACTGATCGACCATGCCATTGCAACTGGCGCTGGCAAGCGTGAAATAGCGGAAGTAATCGTTCAGCAGGGCGCTGACCTCTTCCGGCGCAAGATGCTCGGACAAGCTGGTGAAACCAACAATGTCGCAGAACAACACGCTGCCTTCGATGGTCTTGCCGCCGGGTCGGTCGAGCCGCCCGGAAAGGATCTCCTCGGCCAGGTCGGGCGAAACATAGCGTGACAACGCATTCTCGGCCTGTTCCTTGCGCGCCATGCCCTCCGCCAACTCGAGGAAACGCGTGGCGACCGCACCGATCTCGTCGTTGCGGCGGCAGCCTCCGAGCACCACCGGCTCGCCGCGGCGCAACGCTTCCCCCGCCTCCGCCAGCTCGGTAATCGGCCGGCTGAAGCCGCGCGCGAGCGGGATCGCGAGCGAGGCGCCGAGCAGGATCAGCCCGAGCGCGGTCCACTCCAGCAACTGCCGTTGCCGCTGCATCCGCGTCTGCTGCGCCCGGGTATCGATCAGGATCCGCGCCTGACCGACCGGCGTGCCCTGGTAGCGGATCGTCGCAACGAAACGCCCCTCGTTGTCGCCGGCGCGGATGAATGCGTCCGGCTCGCCGCTTTGCGCAACGACGCCGTTCTCGAAATCAACCACCTGCATGGCGTGGATCAGCGGATGCTCGCGCAGGCGCGACAGCAGCAGGCTCAATGCAAAGCGATCTTCCGCCATCAGCGGCTCGGTGGCGGCATCGGCCAGTTGATCGGCGATGACCTGCCCCAGCTGGCGGGTCTGGCGTTGATAGCTGTCGCGCTGCCCGTCGATCAGGGCCCAGCCGAACAGCACCATGACCAGGGCGATCAACGCGGCGATACTCAAAGACCATCGGATCGCCAGCGGCAGATGGCGCCGCGCGCGGCTTGGCGCGGTAGCGGTCCCGCGAAAAAGCGCTTCGGCCAGTTGCATCAGTGATCCTCGCGGAAAATGAGGTAGCGAAGGCTTTCTATTGTAGCAGGAATGCCTCGACAGGCGACAAGCCCGCATTTCTCACCAGCGTTCGTAGCGAGACGGATCCAGGGTGCGTCATGGGTGGCTTTCGCGACCGAGGAGCGCGCAGGCATGGCCGACACGATGTCGAGCACTCCGACCGAGCGAAAGCCAGCCAGGGCGTGCCACTGGGTCGTCCCAGTAGAAGGATGGTGAGAAATGCGGGCAAGGAGCGTCTCGACCAACAGGGCAGCCGCGTTTCATTTCGCTCGACGTTCCCTGGTTTCAAAGGCTTGGCGCTGTCGTCCGATCCACCCGGCTGGATCGGACCCAAGCCCCTATGGCAAAAAACCGCTGTAGGCCGGTTCAAGTACCGCGGAACCGGCTGCGGCGGCGCCGCGCAATTGCGCCGCTGCCCGATCCGCTACGCTTGATCGGGCCTGCGCCTTGTCAGGTCAATGGCAATTAAGCGCGATTACCCTGGGGTCACCATCAGGGCAATCGCGCTTAATTCATCGCAAGCACCTTGAGCAAGTAGCGCTGATCCCAACCGGCCTTGGCTCGCTTGGTTTTAACGCCCACCTTGGATGATCGTTCATTCTTGATGAGGTTCAGGGCGA
>JALVEB010000218.1 GCA_027008705.1 Sedimenticola sp.
ATGACCCAGCGCCCAGTAGTCATAGCCCTTCGCGCGCAAGCCATCGACGCTGCATGGCGCATAGGGATCATGGCCGGGGCGGCCATCCAGGCTGGTATGCAGCAAGCCGATGTTGAACAGCGCCGGCTCACGCTCCGGGTAGGCGGCGGAGAGATCTTCGCTGACCTTGGGCCGGGCGAAGCCCTGCCCATGCAGGGCGACGTCGAACTCTTCGACTATCTCGGTCTCGGGATGACGCGTGGAGAAGAGGGTGACGTTCCCGGGCAGGCGCAACTGGCGCGTGATCCGGCTCTGGGCATCGTGATTTCCGGCGACGATGAAGACGCGGATGCCGGCCTCGCGCAAGCGCGCCATGCAGCGGCCGAAATAGAGACCGGTGCCGTAATCCCGCCAATCACCATCATAGAGATCGCCGGCGATCAATACGAAGGCGACGCGCTCCTCGATCGCCAGCTCGATGAGCCGGTCGAAGGCGCGCCGGGTGGCGCCGCGGATCGCCTCGACCGGCACGCCCTCGTAGCGGTCGAGCCCAAGCAGCGGGCTGTCGAGATGGATATCGGCGGCATGCAGGAAGCGCCACTCACTCATCCCCGGTGCTCTCCCTCAATCCGTCGCCGGCCCGGCGCAAGGCGGTTTTCGAGATCATCACGCCTCCTTCCACTGACAGTCTTGCCGCTGGATGATACGGCAGCGACACGCGCGCGACTATCGTTGCCACAGGATGTGGCGTTCCTCGATCGGCACCATCGCCCCGGGGTGGGCCGGCACCACACGCACGGTGTAATCCCCAGCCGGGCGTTGCGCCGGCACCGCAATCTCGTAGAGATAGCCGTGTACCGCGCCGGTAAGACGTTCGAGCCGGTTCAGCGGGTGGCGTTCGGCGCCCCCGCCGGGCAGTGGGTCGGCATAGAGTTCGACGCACAGGTCGTCCGGCGACAGATCGCCCAGATAGAGCTGGACACGAAACCGGTGATGGCGCTCGTCGCTGTCGACGCGCAGGTCGCCGAAGCGCAAGTCATCCCAATGGCGGCGCAGGCGCTGTTGCCAGGCGAGGATATCGGCCGCGGTCTCGCCGTCGGAGCGCCGGCGTTGCGCGGCGGCAAGCGGCAGATAGTGCCGTTCGACATAGTCGCGCACCATGCGGTTGCTCGAAAAACGCGGCGTCAGCGTGGCCATGCTGGCGCGCATCAGCGCGGTCCAGCGGCGCGGGATGCCGCGCGCGTCACGCTGGTAGAAAGCCGGCACCACCTCGTTTTCGAGCCGCGCGTAGAGCTCGGCCGCCTCGCGCGCGTCCCATTCCGGATCGTCGCCGTGTTCATGCCCATCGCCGAGCGACCAGCCGACCTCGGGCTGGTAGGCCTCGGCCCACCAGCCGTCCAGCTCGGAGAGGTTCAGGCCGCCGTTGACCAACACCTTCATGCCGCTGGTGCCACAGGCCTCCCATGGGCGGCGCGGGGTATTGATCCACAGGTCGACGCCCTCGACCAGCCGGCTGGCGACGAGCAGGTCGTAATCGACCAGGAACACCACCTGACGCCGCAGCCCGGCATCGCGGATGAAATGAACCCACTCGCGGATCATCGCCTGCCCGGCATGGTCTTGCGGGTGGGCCTTGCCGGCGATCAACAGCTGCACCGGCCGCTCGCTGTCACGCAGCAGCGCGACCAGCCGCGCCGGATCGCGCAGCAACAGGTTGGGCCGCTTGTAGCTTGCGAAGCGACGCGCGAAGCCCAGCGTCAGCGCATCGGGATCGAGCACATCCTCGCCATGAGGCAGCGTGGTGCGCGGCGCGCCGCCGCGACCTCGCACCCACTCGACCAGGCGTTGGCGGTTGCGCGCGCGCATCTCCCACAGCTCGTCGTCGCTGGTGGCGCCGATACGCTCGCGCAGGGTTGCGAGATCGCCGCGCCAGCGCTCCTTGCCGCAGGTTTCGGTCCACAGACGGTCGGACTCGGGGGCGTCGCGGCTCGGCACATGCACGCCGTTCGTGACATGGCCGACGGGCACCTCGGCGCGCGGCCAGCGCGGGAACAACGGCTGGAACAGGCGCCGGCTGACCTCTCCATGGAGACGGCTGACGCCGTTCACCGCGCCGCTGCCGTTGATCGCCAGCCAGGCCATGTTGAACGGCTCGCCGCGCTCGCGCGGATTGGCGCGTCCAAGCGCCAACAGGCGCTCGCGCGCGAGTCCGGCCTGGTCGGCCCAGGCACCGAGATAGCGTTCCAGCAACGCCGGCGCGAAGCGGTCGAAGCCGGCATCGACCGGGGTATGGGTGGTGAACAGATTGCCGGCGCGCGTGGCGGCCAGCGCGGTCTCGAAGTCGAGCCGCCGGCGGCGCGCGAAATCATGCGCGCGTTCGAGCACCGCGAAGGCCGCGTGACCCTCGTTCAGGTGGCACACCGGAGGCTCGAGTCCGAGCGCGCGCAACAGCCGGTAGCCGCCGATGCCAAGCACGATCTCCTGTTGCATGCGCCGCTCCGCGCCGCCGCCGTAGAGCTCGCCGGTGATGCCGCGGTCGGCCGGATCATTGAGCGGATCGTTGCTGTCGAGCAGGTACAGGCGCGCGCGCCCGACATGTCCTTGCCAGGCGCGCAGGCGCAGCACGCGCCCGGGCAGCTCGACCTCGACACCCAGCCATTCTCCATCGCGATCGCGCAACGGCACCACCGGCAACATCGATGGATCGTTGATCGGATAGAAGGCGAGTTGCCTGCCGTCGTCGTCGAGCGCCTGACGGAAATAACCCTTCTGGTAGAGCAGGCCGACAGCGTGCAGCGGCACGCCAAGCTCGCTACAGGTCTTGAGATGATCGCCGGCGAGCACGCCGAGGCCGCCGGAGTACAGCGGCAGCGCCTCGCTGAGACCGTATTCCATGCAGAAGTAGGCCACGCCGTCGCCGAGCGCGCGCCCCCCATGGGCTTGCGCGAACCAGGTCGGTCCGGCGAGCGCGTCGGATTGCTCGGCGCGCAACTCGGTCAGCAGGGCGCGGAAACCGGCGTCGGTGGCGAGTCGTTCGAGCCGCTTGCGGCTGACGGTCTGCAGAATCAGCCAGGGATTTCGGGTGTGCCGCCACAGCGAGGCGTCGATGCGTCGCCACAGGGCGTCGGCGACATGGCTCCACGACCAACGCAGATCCAGCGCCAACGGGCCGAGGTCTTCGAGCACGCTCGGGAGGTCGCAGCGCAGTTCGTAGGGATCGGGATTCATGTGCGGTTCCTCTCAGGAAGCTCGAGGCCGGACATCGGCCGAACCTTGGGCATGGCGCGCGATGACGAGTTCCTCGTCAGTGGGCAGGCGCAAGACGCGCACGCGGCTCCGCTCGGCACTGATGTCGGTCGCGCCGGCCTCGTTCGCGGCGGGATCGAGGGTGACGCCCAGCCATGCCGCCTCGGCGCGGATCACGGCCGAATGTTCGCCGATGCCGGCAGTGAACACCAGCGCGTCGAGACCACTGAGCGCGTCGCTCGGGTCCTTCGCGCCGCGGCACGAAAAGCGCGAACTTGAGGCTCGACGAACCGGCGTTCAGGGTCAGGATCACTGCCCGACGGCCTGCTCCAGCGATTGCAGCAGGCGATGGTAGGCCTGCTTGAATTTGTCGACACCCTCGCGTTCGAGCCGCGCGGCAAGCTCGTCGAAGTCGATCCCGGCCTCGCGCAGGCCGTCGAGCACCGCGCGCGCCTCGTCGAGACCCTGGTCGACGCGTCGCTCGGGTCGCCCGTGGTCGCGATAAGCGGCCAGGGTCTTCATCGGCAGGGTGTTGATGGTATCGGGACCGATCAGCTCGTCGACGTACTTGGTATCCGGGTAGTCCGGGTTCTTCGTCGAGGTGCTGGCCCACAGCAGTCGCTGGGTCGGGCAGCCCTCCTCGCGCAGACGTTGCCAGCCGACCGAGTCGTAGACCGCGCGGAACAACTGGTAGGCGGTCTTCGCGGCGGCCACCGCGACCTTGCCGCGCAGTTGCGGCGCGGAGGCGGCGAGCTGTTCATCGGCTAGGGTCTCGATGCGGCTGACGAAGAAGCTCGCCACCGAGGCCACACCGTCGATCGGCAAGCCCGCCGATTCGCGCTCGGCGATGCCTTCGGCCCAGGCGTCGGCGACCTCGCTGTAGCGCGCCGGGCTGAAGATCAGGGTGGCGTTGATGTTGATTCCGAGCGCGGTCAGCTCGCGGATCGCATCGAGCCCGGCGCGCGTCGCCGGCACCTTGATCATGGCGTTCGGTCGCTCGATCGCGCGCCACAGGCGGCGCGCCTCGACGATGGTGGCGGCGCTGTCGTCGGCAAGCTCGGGCGAGACCTCGAGGCTGACGTAGCCGTCGCGGCGCCGACTGTCGCGGTAGACCGGCGCGAGCAGATCGGCGGCGGCGCGGATGTCGTCGAGCGCCAGCGTCTCATAGAGCGCTTCGACCTTGTCGCCGCGCGCGCGCAGCGCGCGGATGGCCTCGTCATAGTCGTCGTGTTCGGTGACCGCCTTGGCGAAGATCGCCGGGTTCGAGGTGACGCCGGCGATGCCGTCTTCGTCGATCAGGCGTTGCAGCCCGCCATCGGTCAACAGGTCACGCTGGATGTAGTCCAGCCACGGACTCTGGCCGAGTTCCTTCAGTTGCAGCAATGGGTTCATTGCATCCTCGCTGGTTATTGGGATAAGAGATCGGGCAGCCGGGCGGCGAGCAAGCCGGCCAGGCGGACCGCGTTGGTCGGATGGGGAATGCTGTCGCAGCTCCAGATGTCACGCACCCCGAGTTCCCGCAGGCGCGGGATCGCGTCGCCGACGAAGAGCGCGTGGGTGACCAGCACCGAGACCGAGGCCGGCGCCTCGGCGAGTACCGCGCGCGCTGCCTCGTAGAGGGTGCGACCGGTGCTGGCGACATCATCGACCAGTACCACATGACGGCCACGGTAGTCGCCGCGCGGCAGTTGCACGCGGACCTCGCGGTCGCCGAGGCGCTGCTTGGCGCACACGGCATGATCCATGCCGTAACGGGCGGCGATATCGGCGACCCACTGCGCTGATTCGGCGTCCGGGCCGAGCAGAAACGGTCGTTCGATCCGCTCCGAGAGGAAATGCGCCATCGGCCCGGTGGCATGGAGATCGATCGCGCGCGCCACCGGCACCGCGTCGGACAAATGGCGCACCCGGTGGAGATGGGAATCGACCGTCAACAGGCCATCGAAGTAACCCGCGAGACAGCGCCCGACGATCCGCTGACTGACTGCCTCGCCGGGATGGAAGGCTGTGTCCTGTCGCATGTAGCAGAGATAGGGGGCGACCAGAGAGAGGCTTTCGACACCCTGCTCGCGCGCGCCGCCGGCGGCCAGAATCAGTTCGACGAGCTTGTCGTTCGGGTGATCGAGGCTGCGACACAGCACCACTTGGCGCGGCAACCGCGGCGGCAGCGTCAGCTTGCTTTCGCCATCCGGGAAACGATGAATGTCGACGACCGCGAAATCGAGACCGGCGGCCTCGGCAAGGCGTTCGCCGGGCTCGCGGTACTCGGGAAATCCAAGCAGCAGGGGCATGGTCAGTCTCCGATGCGGTAGCCGATGGATTGCCCGGCGGCGTGGCGCGCGAACTCGAAATCGGCCGGGAATTCGGCATGGATGGTATACAGCGGATCGCCGGCGGCGACCTCGTCACCGAGCTTGCGGTGCAGATCGAGGCCGGCAGCCTTGTCCATCGGCGCGCCGGCAAGGCGCGCGATGTGGGCGATCCACAGGTTGTCGATGGCCTCGACGCGCCCGGCGCGCGGCGCCGGCACGTCGTGCTTCAGACCGGCCTCGGGCAGCGCTCCGTGCTGGGCGCCCTGCGCGGCCATGATCTCCTGCATCTTGCGCCACGCGCGGCCCGATTCGAGCAGATCGCGCGCCAAGTGGTAGCCCTGGCCGCCACGCACGTCGGGATCGAATTCGATGATGCGACCGGCCAGTTGCAAGGCCTTCTCCTTCAAGTCGACCGGCGCGAGCGGCTCGTTGCGCAGCACCTCGAGCACGTCGCGCGCCTCCAACGCCGGGCCGACGCCGTTGCCGATCGGCTGACGGCCGTCGGTGATCACCACCTCCAGGCGCAAACCGGTGCAGTCACCGACATACTCAAAGAGTTTGCGCAGTCTCAATGCCTCCTCCTGCCCACGTACCTTGGCACTCGGTCCGACCGGGATGTCGATCAGCAGGTGGGTGGAACCGGCGGCGATCTTTTTCGATAGGATCGAGGCGATCATCTGCCCCTTGGAATCGAGCGCCAGCGGGCGCTCGACCGAGATCAGGATATCATCCACCGGCGACAGCCGCGCGGTACCGCCCCAGGCGATGAAGCCGCGCTGGCGATGCGCGATCGCGCGCATCTGCTCCGGACTCAACTCGACCCGCGCAAGCACCTCCATGGTATCGGCGGTACCGGCCGGCGAGGTGATCGCGCGGCTCGATGTCTTCGGCATCAACATCCCATGCGCGGCGACGATCGGCACGATCAGCATGGTCGTGCGGTTGCCGGGGATGCCTCCGATGCAGTGTTTGTCGACCACCAGCGGCTCGCCCCAGTCGAGGCGCTCGCCGGTGGCGACCATCGCCTCGGTCAGATAGAGCATCTCCTCGCGCTCCATGCCGCCCTCGGCGCAACCGACCAGGAAGGCGGCGATCTCGATCTTGGAATAGCGGTTGTTGACGATGTCTTCGCAGATGCGCAGAAACTCGTCGCGAGACAAACGCTTGCCGGCGATCTTGGCATGCACCGCGCGTAGCGACTCGGGCGGCGAGGCGTGTTCGATACGCACCGCCGCGCCGGCGTCCAGGCCGAACTGGGCGAAACTCTGCTCGCTGAGACCGAGTTCGTCGGGCGCGACGATGGCGGCATCGTCGACGATGTTCAGCACCGCGATCACCGGCGCCTGGCCGCGTCCGTCGCGAATCTCGATCTTGTTCAGCGCCTGAAAGCCCTCGGAACGGTAGAGCGGGCAATCACGGTGCAGGTAGGCGACGTTCTCCTTGAAGGTATCGATCGCCACGCGGCGTAGTTTCAGTGGTGTCATC
>JALVEB010000219.1 GCA_027008705.1 Sedimenticola sp.
TCTTCCCAACCTTGCGCCACACCCTCTTCGCCCCAGCGCCCGTAACACCCGTATCCCCCGTAGGTTGGGTTGAGCGCAGCGAAACCCAACAAACCCAACAATCCAACCAACCCACCGACCCCGTTGGGTTACGCTCCGCTAACCCAACCTACAGCAATCCCCGGGTACCCCCGGAACGCATCAAGCCCACCATCCTCGAACACCCCGAATTCGCCGCCTTCCGCGAGCGCATCCTCGAACGCTTCCACGCCTGGCGCGATCCGCACCGGCCCGGCCTCATGGGCCTGAATGGCGACACCGAGCCCAAGACGATCATCCACGAACTCTCCGAGGCCCTGCTTGAACAGTTCGAAGGCGCGCCCCTCATCGACCCCTACGCTATCTACCAGCACCTCATGGACTACTGGGCCGAGACCATGCAGGACGACGTCTACGCCATCGTCCAGGATGGCTGGGAGGCCGCCGCGAAGCCCCGCGAACTGGTGGCCGAGAAGGGCCAGAAGCACAAGGAGACCCCGGACCTCACCATCGGCCGGAAGAAATACAAGACCGATCTCATTCCGCCAGATCTCATCGTCGCCCGCTACTTCGCCGACGAGCAGAAGCACATCGACCAGCTCCAGGCCGAGGCCGACGCCGCCGCACAGGAACTGGAGAGCTTCATCGAGGAACATTCCGTCGAGGACGGCCTGCTGGAAGAGGCCAGAACTGACAAGGGCAAGATCACCAAGACCAGCCTCAAAGCCCGCCTGGGCGAGATCAAGGGCAACCCCGAGTTCGACGACGAACGCCAGGCCCTGCAACAGTGCCAAAAGCTCATCGACGCCGAGGCCGCCGCCAACAAGAAGCTCAAGGACGCCATCAAGGCCCGCGACGAGGCGGTATTGAAGCACTACGCCAGACTCACCGAGGCCGAGATCAAGGCGCTGGTGGTGGACGACAAATGGCTCGCCGCCCTGGAACAGGCCGTGCGGGGCGAGATCGAGCGCGTCACCCAGCAGCTCGCCACCCGCATCAAGGAGCTGGAGGAGCGCTACGCCGAGCCGCTGCCGGAGATCATGCAGGAGGTGGAGACCCTGCAGGCCAAGGTGGACGAACACCTGCGCCAAATGGGGCTGGAATGGAGGGCCGGGGCGTGAGCAGCGAGGCCATGGAAGTCAGGGACGCGGCGGGAAGCTATGTGCTGAAGGCGGAGCAGGAGGTTCCGCTGGGGTACAAGCGGACCGAGGTGGGGGTGATTCCGGAGGATTGGGAAGTATGCACGCTTGGTGATGTGCTCATATTACAGCGTGGATTCGACCTTCCAACTCGCCTGCGCAAAGAAGGCAATGTTCCCATTATCTCCTCATCAGGAATAAGCGGATGGCACAACGCAGCAAAAGCATCGGGCCCCGGGATCGTTACAGGGCGCTATGGAACGATCGGCGATGTATTTTTTGTTGAAAGTGATTATTGGCCGCTAAATACGACCCTTTATGTACGCGACTTTAGGGGTAATGACAGGCGATACATCTTTTATCTCTTGCAACAAGTGGATTTTTTGTCCCACAGTGGGAAGAGCGGGGTGCCCGGTGTAAATCGGAATGATGTACACCAAGAACTTGTTCTCCTTCCGCCTGTCGAGGAACAACACGCCATCGCCACCGCCCTGTCGGACGTCGATGCCCTCA
>JALVEB010000220.1 GCA_027008705.1 Sedimenticola sp.
TGAAACGGTTTTGCAGGTTCCAGATCGATTCGCCGTGGCGTACCAGGATCAGTTCGCTCATACGGTTGGCTCGCGGCAGTAGGCGTTGCGCCCGGCGTAGCCGAGGTATTCCTCGATGCGCAGCAGTTGGTTGTATTTCTCGACACGTTCGCCGCGCGCCGGCGCGCCGCTCTTCAGATGGCCGGTGTCGAGAGCGACGGTAAGGTCGGCGAGGAAACTGTCGATGGTTTCGCCCGAGCGATGCGAGACGAAGGCGCCCCACCCGTGGTCGCGCGCAAGGCGGGAACCGATCCGGCCGAGTTCGATCAGTATGGCGTTGGCCATGTCTTCCTCGATGCCGCGCGCGTCATTTCTTCGCGGCAAGCCGCTGTTCGACCTCCAGCACATGGCGCGTGGTGGTGAGTACGGTGTCCGGATTCAGGCTCATCGAATCGATGCCGATCTCGACCAGGTATTCGGCCATCTCCGGGTAGTCGGAAGGCGCCTGGCCGCAGAGCCCGGAATGGCGCTGGTTGCGGCGCGCGCCCTCGACCGCCATGCGGATCATCTGTTTGACGCCCTCGTCGCGCTCGTCGAAGTCGAAGGCGACAATCTCGGAATCGCGGTCGACGCCGAGGGTCAGCTGAGTGAGGTCGTTGGAGCCGATAGAGAAGCCATCGAACAGCTCGGCGAAGCGGTCGATCAGGATCACATTGTTCGGGATCTCGCACATCACATAGATCTGGAGGCCGTTGTCGCCGCGTTTCAGTCCATAGCCGGCCATCGCCTCGATCACGCGCGCGCCTTCATCGACCCGGCGGCAGAACGGGATCATCAGCTTGACGTTGGTCAGGCCCATGTCATCGCGCACGCGCTTCATCGCCGCGCATTCCAGCGCGAAGCCCTCGGCGTAGGCCGGATGGGTGTAGCGCGCCGCACCCCGGAAGCCGATCATCGGATTGTCTTCCTCCGGTTCGAAGATGCTGCCGCCGAGCAGGGTGGCGTACTCGTTGCTCTTGAAGTCCGACATGCGCACCACCACCGGCTTGGGCCAGAAGGCCGCGGCAATGGTGCCCACCCCCTCGGAGAGCTTCTGGATGAAGAAATCGCGACCGTTGTCGTAGCCGACGATGAGGGTTTCGACCGCCTTGCGGTCCTTGTCGTCGAGGCGTTCGGGGTGCAGCAGGGCCAGCGGGTGGGCCTTGATGTATTCGTTGATGATGAACTCGAGGCGCGCCAGGCCGACCCCGTCGTTCGGCAATGCCTGGGTGGAGAAGGCCAGATCCGGGTTGCCGAGGTTGATCATGATCCTGGTGCGCGGACGCGGCAGTTCGGAGAGGTCGGTACGGATCACCTGGAACGGGATCTCGCCGCGATAGACGCGGCCCTCGTCGCCGCCGGCGCAGGAGACGGTGACGGTCTCGCCATCGGGGATGCGGTCGGTGGCGTCGCCGCAGCCGACCACCGCCGGGATGTTCAGCTCGCGCGCGATGATCGCGGCGTGGCAGGTGCGGCCTCCGTGGTTGGTGACGATCGCGGCGGCCTGCTTCATCACCGGCTCCCAGTCCGGCGTGGTGGTGTCGGCGACGAGCACCTCGCCGGGCCGGAACTCGTGCAGGTGGGCGACATCGGGGATATAGCGCGCCTTGCCGCAAGCGATGCGCGTGCCGATGGCATAGCCGCGCGCGAGGATCTCGCCGCTGCCTTGCAGCTGGAACTGCTCCAGGATGGTGCCGCTCTGCTGCGAGGCGACCGTCTCCGGGCGCGCCTGCACCAGGTAGAGCTGGCCGTCGAGCCCGTCCTTGGCCCATTCCATGTCCATCGGCCGGTCTTGACCGGCTTTCTCGCTGTAGTGCTTCTCGATGATGATCGCGTAGTCGGCGAGTTGCAGCACGTCTTCATCGTCGATGCAGAAACGCAGGCGGTCCGGCTCCGGGGTGGGCACATTGCGCGTCATCTCGCGGGTCTGGCCGCTGGCGTAGACCATCTTGATCGCCTTCTCGCCACGATGGCGGCGCAGCACCGCGCGGTGGCCGGCGAGGAAGGTAGGCTTATGAACGTAGAACTCGTCCGGTTCGACCGCGCCTTGTACGACGTTCTCGCCGAGGCCGTAGGCGCCAGTGATGAACACCACGTCGCGGAAGCCGGTTTCGGTATCGAGCGAGAACATCACCCCACTGGCGGCCAGGTCCGAGCGCACCATCTTCATCACGCCGATCGACAGCGCCACCTTGAAGTGATCGAAGCCCTGATCGATACGGTAATGGATCGCGCGGTCGGTGAACAGACTGGCGAAGCAGCGTCGGCAGGCGTCCAGCAATGCGGCGTCGCCGCTGATGTTCAAGTAGGTATCCTGCTGCCCGGCGAAGCTGGCGGTCGGCAGATCCTCGGCGGTGGCCGACGAGCGCACCGCCAGACTCAGATCCTCGCCGTACTCCTCCTGGAGCTGATGGTAGGCCGCGAGGATCGGTTGAGCGATATCGTCCGGGATGCCGGCGCCATAGATGATCTCGCGCGCCTGCTTGCCGCGTCGCGCGAGGTCGTCGACATCGTCTGGATCCAGCCCGTCCATGGTCGCGCGCAGCGCATCCCAGGCGCCGGCGCGCTCGAGCACCGCGCGGTAGGCCTCGGCGGTGATCGCAAAGCCGTTCGGGATGCGCACGCCCCTGGGCGTCAGCTCCTGGTACATCTCGCCCAGCGAGGCGTTCTTGCCGCCGACCAGGGGCACATCGTCGATCGTCAGTTCGCGGAACCAGCGGACATAGGGGGATTGCTCACTCATTGTCGGTTTCACTCCTCGTGATGGTTCGTTTTCGGCGGCGGATGCCGCGCGGTTCTTGTTGAACCGGACTCTACAGGCTCGTTCCCGCCGGTGCGCCGCCAAGCCGCGGGGAATTTGACTCAGATCAATGGGAGCAGGCCGACCAACCCAAAGAAGATCAGGTAGAAGGCGACGATGTAGTTCAGTAGTCTGGGCCAGATCAGGATCGCAATGCCGGACAACAGCGAGACCAGCGGCGGACCGGCGAGCATCAGGTCGAAGTCCATCGGGTTCTCCATTCGGGGAAGGATGCGGAAAGCCTAGCCTAAAACCGGCCACCGCGCTGTCACCCAGGTGGCAGGTAGGAGTGGGTCGAATACCGATGGGCAGACGCGGCATGGGTGGTGCATAATGCGCCGACGATGATGCACGCTAAGGGGTAACGAACGATGCCGGCGCGGTCCCTGGTCGATTCCCTCGATGCCTTTGCGATCGGCTCTTTCGGTGCCGCCGGGCTGGTGTTGCTCTTGATGCTGGAATCGGCGCCGGTGATCGGCCTGTTCATTCCCGGAACCTTCCTGATGGTCGGACTCGGGTCGCTCAGCGGCAGTGGTTACTTCAGCTTTGCCGATTGTGTGATCTTCTCCAGCATCGGCGCCTTGCTTGGGGACAGCCTCGGCTACTGGTTGGGTTATCTCGGTGGCGAGCACCTGCTGGCTCGCTTCGCCAGTCGGCGCTCGCGCGAGAGCCGGCAAAAGGCCGCTGATTTCCTCGATCGGCATGGCCGCTGGGCAGT
Source organism: Sedimenticola sp. (assembly GCA_027008705.1). GTDB lineage: Bacteria > Pseudomonadota > Gammaproteobacteria > Chromatiales > Chromatiaceae > JALSSX01. Next base: position 3,537 of record JALVEB010000220.1, read on the forward strand.
GTTTCTCGGTCGCTTCATCTGGTTCTTCCATCCCACCGTGCCGTTGCTCGCCGGGGTCACCGGCGTGCGACCGCTGCGCTTTTACCTCGGTGACGTGCCGGCGGTGGTCCTGTGGGTGTCGATCTATGCCGGCATCGGCCATTGGGCGGGTGGTGTCGCACGCGAGCGCACGCTGGAGTTTTTCGCCGCGCTTGGCGTGGTCGCCGGCATCGCTCTGCTGGCCTGGGGGTTGCGCTACCTGCGTCGCCGGCGTTCATCAGCCCGGCCGATGTAACAGCCCGCGCTGGCTGAACAGCAGCTCCGCCAGGCTCACCGCCAGGTAGCTTAGCCCGATCCACAGCAGATTGCGTGGATCGTCTTGGTACAGATAAGCGATCAATGCCACCCATGAGGCAAGCGACAACAACAGACCGGTCAGCGCCAGCGCGCCTCCGCCGCCCAGCCGCTTGCGCAGCCGCCAGGCCGAGAGGTTGATCAGCGCGAAGATCAGCAGAAAGGTCGAGCTCGCGAACGACGAGATGATCGTCAGATTTGCGAGATTGACGAACACCAACGTCAGCAGCGTGATCACGAGCAGGCTTACCCATGGGATATTGTTGCTCTTGCGGCGGAAGCCGAAGGCGCGCGGCAGCGCCTTCTCGCTTGCCATCACCATGCCGAGGCGGGCGGTGCCGAACATCGTCGCGTTGATCGCCGATGCGGTCGAGAACAGTGCCGCCAGCCCGATCAGCAAAAACCCGGCCTCGCCGAGAAACGGCTTGGCGGCAACTGCCAGCGCATATTCCTTGTATTTTTGAATCTGCTCCGGCAGCAGATTACCGACCGCAACCAGCGAGACCAATACATAGATCAGGATGGTGACCGCGATCGACCACAGAATGCCGCGCTTCAGGTTGCGTTCCGGATCTTCCATGTCATTGATCGCGTTCGGAATCAGCTCGAAGCCCTCATAGGCGACGAAGATCAGCGCCGCGCCCATGATCACCCCGACATAGCCCTGGTTGAAGACCGGCAATATATGATCGGCCTGAATGTAGAACAAGCCGATGCCCGCGAACAGAAACAGGATCAGCACCTTCACCGTGACGATCAGCAGCTCGCTGGCGCCGCTGGCCTTGACCCCGTACAGATTGATGCTGAGGAAGGTCAGCAGGATCAAGGTTTCCAACAGGTGATGCATCGCCGGATTCGAGCCGTCATCACCGAGCATGGCGCTGCCATAGACACCGAAGGTATAGGCATACAACGCCATCGTTCCGATATAGCCCACCAGCAGCAACCAACCACCGATCGCCGCGACCGCCTGGCTGCGGAAGGCATGCTCCAGATAGGTGAAACTGCCGCCGCTGGAACGAAACAACAGGCCCAGTCGCGCATAGGCCAAGCCGGTCAGCAGCGCGATAATGCCGCCCAGCGCGAACGCGATCGACGCGGCGTGACCGGCCTGCGCGATGGCCAGTCCGAGCACCGAGAAGATGCCGCCACCGACCATGCCGCCGATGCCCATGGCGATGACCTCCTTTAGCGTGAGCTTTTCTTCATTGGCCGGCATTGGTGTGGCTTCTCCTGATCATGAGCGTTGCGTGATTCCCGCGGGGTTCAGTCGAGCGCGATAGTATACCCGTCGCCCATGAATTTTCGGTTTTTCGAGATGGGTTCTCGCGTCCTTGGGCCTGGCACGGAAGCGAGTCATAGCCCATTCTACGGCGAGTTGCCGCTACGAAGACCAAGGGCGCGAGAGATGGCCGCAGTGGCCGAAAGTCTATGAGCGACGGCAGGCCCGATCGAGCGCGGCGGATCGGCCAACAGCGCTATTACGCGGCCGCACCGCGGCCGGTTCCGCTGGGCTTGAACCGGCCTGCGAAGGTTTATTGCCATAGGGACATAGGCCCGACCCAGCAGGGCGGGTAGGGCGACAGCGCCAAGCCTTTGAAATCAGGAGGCGTCAAGCGAAATTGCCTTGTAGCGGAAGCCTTCAGATGCGTGTCAGCCGACCGGTGAGTCCGGCGACTTGCACCGTGGTTTCCTCGATCGAGCGCAGCAGCCCGGCGGTATGCTCGGCGGCGTCGGTCACCTTTCCGATCTGCTCGTTGGAGTCGTCGAGGCTGGCATTGACCTCTTGCGTGGTCTGTTTGATGGTGTCGGCGATCTGGCGCATCTCGGTGGCGACGATGGCGAACCCCTTGCCCAGCTCTCCGGCCTGCGCGGCCTCGATGGCCGCGTTCAACGACAGGATATGGGTCTGGAAGGTGAGATGGGCGATCTGCTCGATGCAATCGTTGATGCGGGAGGACACCGATTCCAGCCGGTTGACCTGCTCGACGACCTCGTTCAGCGCCTCGATGCCTTCATTGGCCGTGGCCCGCGAGCGTTCCGCCAACTCCGTGGCCTGGCGGGCATTGTCTCGGATCTCGTTGATGTCGACGGACGAATTGGGATTATTCATTTCATTCAATACAGGTTAGTGTGGTCTAATCCGGTTTCGGCGTTGCCGGAGGATTCTTTAAAAGGCGCGTGCCGGGATGATCCGGCAAAGCTTTTCTTCCGGCATTTCCCGGTAACGACAGATTTCAAAACGAGGAATCAGGCATGTACACATTCTCGACAACGATCGATGGCCCGATGGACGACGCCGTGGCGCGGGTGACCGAGGCATTGAAAGAGCATGGCCCGTTCGGCGTGGTCTCCAGCGTCGATGTCAGCGGCATCCTGAAGGCCAAGCTGGGCGTCGAACGGCGTCCCTACCGCGTTCTCGGCGCCTGCAATCCGAAGCTGGCCAACCAAGTCATCGAAGGCGACGAGGAGGCGGGTGTTTTGTTGCCATGCAATATCCTGCTGGCCGAGCAGGAGGACGGTCGCGTCCGGGTCGTCTTCCAGGACCCGGTCGCGCTGCTGTCGGTGGTCGACGATCCGGCGGCGAAAAAGGTCGGCGATACCGCCGCGGCGATGCTGAAGAAGGTGATGGATCAGCTTTGATCTGGCTTGCTATGGATGCACCCGGTCCAAGTCGTTCGGGAAGCGCACCGGCCTGGGGTAGTAGCGGTGGATGATGCGCGCGGTTTCCTCCTTGCGTGCAATGGTGCGTTTCATCAGGTGCGTCAGCAGTAGCTTGCCGACATGCGCGCCGGCCGCGATCCGGCCGATCGTGGATGGCTTCATATGGAGAAAGGCGGCGACGCCTTCGGCGTCTTCCGGCACCGCGTTGTGGGCGACGAGAAGGTCGGCGTCGCGCGCCAGGCGCGGGAGGCTGCCAAAATCCCCGTTCATGTCGCCGCTGAAGACCAGGGCGCAACCGGCGACCTCGACGCGGTAGGCCAGCGCCGGGATCGGGCCGTGGTGCACGCCGACCGCGGTCACGTTGAAATCGGCATCCTTGTATGCGTTTTGGATAG
>JALVEB010000221.1 GCA_027008705.1 Sedimenticola sp.
TCTCGAAACCCCGAAAAATTCATGGGCGACGAGTATACTTCAGATCGATATCCCCCGAGAGATGGCGATCCCGGCGCCGATGGTCAGCGCGGCGAGCAGTATCAAGGCGATCACCGAGGCGCCGATGTTGCGCCATTTCCCGAGCGATAATGCGAAAAGCCCCTTCAGCAGGTTGTTGCTGCCGGCGGCGATGACGATCGCGCCGATCAGCTGGTGATCGCCGATATCGGCGTACTCGCCGTTCAATAGCGAGAGCACGAAAGGATCGATGTCGGCAAAGCCGACGAGAAAGGACAGAATCTCCAGCCCGGCGTCTCCGAAGCGACTGATGACCTGTTGCGTCAGGATCAGCATGGCGACGAAGATCAGCGCGAACACCAGGGCGACGCCGAGTTCCAGCGGGTTGGCTTTTTCAGCCGCGGCGATGCGGTCGTCGTCACGGCCTTCCTGGCCGATGCGCGCAACGATCAGCGCCAGACCGATCGAGAGTACGCCGAAGGCAAGCAGCACGGGCCAGGCGAGGCCCAGCAGCGACCATTTCAGAAAGGCGACGAGCAGGATCAGGCGCAGGTACATCATCCCGGTGGCGGCGATGATGCCGGCGTTCAGCGTTGCATCCGGGCGCGCCTGGCCAAGGCTGCGTCGCGCCAGCACCACGGTGGTCGCGGTGCTCGAGTAGAGTCCGCCGATCAGGCCGGTGAGCAGGTAGCCGCTGTGGCGGAAGAAATAGGTCTTGAGCAGATAGCCGGCGTAGGAGATGCCGGAGATGACGACGATTGCGACCCAGATCTTGAACGGCGTGGTCGGGATGTGCGGCGAGATCGGCTGGTCCGGCAGCAACGGCAACACCACGCCGGCGATGACCAGGAACTTTGCCAGGGTCAGGATCTCGCCCGGATCGATGCGTTCGCTCAGGCGATGGGTGAACGGGCGCGCGTTCAGTGTGAACACCACGGTGACGAACTCCAGCACCAGAAACCAGGGAGGCATCATCGTCGCCGCCGGTCCGTAGCTGTAGACGATCAGGCCGATCATCGGTTGCAGGATGCCGGAGCGGCCGTGTTCCAGCTTGTGGTAGTAGTAGATCGCAAACAGAATCGTCAGCGCTGCCATGCCGCCGAGATAGAGGGTCAGGCTGGCGTCGAGCTCGGCCAGGATCACGCCGAGCAGCGCGATGAAGGTATAGGTGCGCGCGGTGCCGATCTTGACCAGCGGCGAGTCGTCGAGATCGCGACCGCGCTGGTTCAGGTATTCGCGGATCTCGAGCCCGGTCAGGAATCCGAACGCCGTGACCAGCAGGAACGGTGCCCAATCGGTCTGTATCAGGTGCGCGAACAGGGCGTCGAGTTTCATCGCCGCCTCGCGCGTAACAGCGGGTTCTGACGGTAGAAGCGGGTGAATTGCCCGTAGACTGCCGGCTCATGGTGTTTCAGGCGTTCCGGCGCGGTAAAGAAGTACTCGCTGAGCACGGCGAAGAACTCGGCCGGGTTGGTCGCCGCGTAGGCGTTGATCCAGGGCCTTCGTTGGTGTTCCAGGGCGCGGTTCAGGGCGGCGTAGGCGCGCGACAGCGATTCGGTCCATTCCGGGATCGACATCTCCGGGTGGAGCGGCGGCATCCCGTTGGCGCGGCCGTTCAGCATATCGAGCTTGTGCGCGAACTCATGGATCACGACGTTGTGACCGGGGTGGAGCTGAAAGCTGTCGCGACGCACGTCCTGCCACGACAGGATCACCGGACCCTGCGACCAGGCTTCGCCGCTGAGCAGGTCGCGCCGGGTTTCGACGACGCCGCTGGCGTCCGGAATATCGCGCATGACGACAAAGGTCTCCGGGTAGACGACGATCTCGATCCAGCCGTCGAAGTAGTCGAAATCCAGTTCGAGGATCAGCAGGCAGGCCTGGATCGCGATCGTCAGTCGTTGTTCCTGATCGAGCGTCATTCCGCGCACCGGGGTGAAGCGCTTGGCATGCAGGAACAGCGTGGTCCACAGGCGCAGGCGCGCGCGCTCGTGGGCGCTGAGCTGCCGCGCCAGCGGCAGGCGTTCACTGGCCCGCCGCCAGAGGCTGTCTGGAATCGGATGTTTCTTGACGATGCGCGCGCGGCGCCACATACGCAACCAAGCCATCTGGCCTATCCCATGCCCACGGCGATGAATCTTTCACAGGATGACGCCGCGTGCCGGGCGGCGCAAGTTTCACAGGACTTCATGCGCTGCGGTTTTCCGATTCCCCGGCTTCCGCCGTGGCTGCTGCCGGGCGTGGCGTGACCAGGGCGACCAGGGTCCAGCCCGGTTCCGGCTCCCACTCGGATTCCGTGGTATAGATACGCAGGCGCCCTTTCGGTGTCAGCGCGAACAAGGGCACGCTGCGCTTGAAGTATTCGCGGTAATAGTCGTCGATGCCGAACTCGTCGGTCAGCGGGGTGACATGGATCTTGGCGCCTTGCTCGAGCATCTCGAGCAGACGAGGGTAGGTAATCTCGCCGCCGAACAGTTGTTTGCCGTGGGCGACATCGATCTCGTCCTCGCCGGTGCGCAGCAGATAGATGTTGGCGCGACCGAACTCGCGTTGGTAGTGAAGCGCCGAGAGCAGATTCATCTCGCTGCCGGGCGAGAGCCCGAACAGCTTGCCCAGCCCGATCAGGTTGAGCCGTCGTTCGGCGCGTTCCGAGACCGGGTTTCCGTAATAGGTCGGCAGGCCCTGTAACATCGCCGCGCGGATGTTGGACCAGTCGGGGTCGGCCAGCAATACGCGATAATCCAGTTCACGCAGGGCGGAGCCGATGGCGCGCGCGACCGGGTTGGCACCGATGATCAGCACGCCTCGGGGTTCCGGTTCGACCACGCCGAGCAGGCGCGCCAAGGGCTTGGCGGTGGCGCTCTGGATCAATACCGTGCCGATGATGATCAGGAAGGTCAGCGGCACCAGCAACGGGGCCTGGGCGAAGCCGGCCTCGTCGAGGCGCATTGCGAACAGCGCCGCGATCGCCGCGGCGACGATGCCGCGCGGCGCGACCCAGCCGAGCAACACGCGCTCGCGCCAGTTCAACGAGGAGCCCAGGGTCGCCAGCGCCACCTTCAGCGGTCGCGCCGCGAGCTGCACCACCAGCAGTACGCCGAGCGCGCTCCAGCCCAGGGCGCGCATCTGTTCGAAATCGATGCGCGCGGCGAGCACGATGAACAGCACCGAGATCAGCAGCAGGCTCAGGCTTTCCTTGAAATCCAGGATGTCCTCGACCGGCACCCCCTTCATATTGGCCAGCCACAGCCCCATCAGGGTGACGCCGAGCAGGCCGGACTCCTCTTGCAGGGCGTTGCAGAGCACGAATACGCCGAATACCATCGCCAGGGTCACCACATTGCGCAGGTAGTCTGGAATCCAGTAGCGTCGCAAGGCGATGCCGAGCAACTGGGCCGCGAGGATGCCAAGCGCCACGCCGACCGCGAGGATGGAGGCGAAGGTGCTCAGGGTATGTTCCAGCGCCGCGCCGAGACTGCGCGAGATCATGAATTCGAATACCAGGATGGCGAGCAGCGCGCCGACCGGGTCGATGATGATGCCTTCCCAGCGCAGGATGTTGGCAAGACGTTCGCTGGGCCGGATGCTGCGCAGCATCGGCACGATCACCGTAGGGCCGGTGACCACCGTGATCGCGCCGAACAGGATCGCCATCGGCCAGGCGAAGCCGACGAAGAGATGCGCGGCGAGCGCGATCAGGCTCCAGGTCACCAGCACGCCGATGCCGACCAGGCGCCGCACCACCTGACCGACTCCGCGAATCTCGTCGAGGCGCAGCGACAGGCTGCCCTCGAACAGGATCACCGCGACCGCGAGGGAGACCATCGGAAACAGCAAGGGCCCGAACAAGGCCCCGGGATCGAGCCAGCCGCTCACCGGGCCGGCGACGACGCCGGCCAGCAGCAGGAACAGGATCGCCGGCTGGCGCACCCACCAGGCGAACCACTGGCAGGCGATGCCGATGATGCCGATGGCGGCGAGGTCGATCAGGGTGGACTCATGCATGAGACGGGCGGGAGGAGGGAAAAACGGCAGATTAGCACGAAAACCCAGCGTCCGCTTTCCGGTAGAATCCGCGCTTTACCCTGGGAAGCCGCAATGCATGTTCGCGCCAGCGAGCCGGTCCACGTCGACCGACGCGATCTCTATAACCTGAAGGCGATGCTCCCGTTTCTGTGGGAGTTTCGCGGCCGCGCGCTGATCGCATTGGTGTGCCTGGTCGCGGCGAAGGGCGCCAATGTCGGCGTGCCGCTGGTATTGAAGCGGCTCATCGACTACTTCGAGAAGACCCCGGCACAGGCATTGGCGTTGCCGGTCGCGTTGCTCATCGCCTATGGTCTGTTGAAGCTTTCGGCTTCGCTGTTCAACGAATTGCGCGATGTAATCTTCGCGCGTGTCCGTTATCGCGCAATGCGGCGTTTGTCGACGCGCGTGCTTTCGCACCTGCATCAGCTTTCCCTGCGCTTCCACCTGGGGCGCCAGACCGGCGCCATCTCGCGCGACCTGGAGCGCGGCACGCGCTCGGTATCCACCATCATGAACTACCTGGTGTTCAGCGTGATCCCGATGTTCGTCGAGTTCGCGCTGGTCGCCTTTATCATGCTGAAGGACTACCACCTGTCGTTCACGCTGGTCACCTTCGGCACCGTCGCCGTTTATGTCGCCTTCACCCTGGCGGTGACCGAATGGCGCATGGACTACCGCCACCAGATGAACCGGCTCGATTCCGAGGCCAATTCGCGCGCTCTCGACAGCCTCATCAACTACGAGACGGTGAAATACTTCGGCAACGAGCGCATGGAGCTGAAACGCTTCGACGACACCCTGGCGCAATGGGAAGAGATGGCGGTAAAGAGCCAAAGCTCGATGTCGCTGCTGAACTTCGGCCAGGGCGCGATCATCGCGATGGGGGGCACCGCGATCATGTTCCTCGCCGCCAGCGGCGTGGTGACCGGCGAGCTGACCCTGGGTGACCTGGTACTACTGAACGCCTTCCTGCTGCAACTCTTCATCCCGCTGAACTTCCTTGGCATCGTCTACCGCCAGATCAAGTATTCGCTGGCCGACATGGACTTGGTGTTCAAGCTGCTCGATACCCAACCCGAGATCCAGGACCGGCCCGGCGCGCCGCCGCTGCGCGTGAGCGATGGGCGGGTGGATTTCGAGCAGGTCAGCTTCCATTACCAGCCGGAGCGCGAGATCCTGCATGATGTCAGCTTTACCATGCACCCCGGCGAGAAGGTCGCGGTGGTTGGCCACAGTGGCGCGGGCAAATCGACGTTGGCGCGGCTGCTGTTCCGCTTCTACGATGTCACCGGCGGACGCATTCGGATCGACGGCCAGGACATCCGCGAGGTTACCCAGGAGAGCCTGCGCCGCGCGATCGGCATCGTCCCGCAAGACACCGTGCTGTTCAACGACACCATCCGCTACAACCTGCAATACGGCCGCCTGGACGCCAGCTTTGAAGAGCTGCGCGAGGCCGCGCGCATGGCGCGCATCCTCGATTTCATCGAACACCTTCCGGATGGCTGGGATACCCTGGTCGGTGAACGCGGCCTGAAACTCTCGGGCGGCGAGAAACAGCGCGTCGCCATTGCCCGCGCAATCCTCAAGCGCCCGGCGATCCTGGTCTTCGACGAGGCCACCTCATCACTCGACAGCGCCACCGAGAAGGCGATACTGCAAACCCTGCGCCAGGTCTCGGCCAATCACACCACCCTGGTCATCGCCCACCGCCTCTCGACCATCGTCGATGCCGATGTCATCCTGGTGATGGAGCAGGGCCGCATCGTCGAGCGTGGCAGTCACGCAGACTTACTGCGCGCCGACGGTCTCTATGCGCATATGTGGGAGTTGCAACAACTGGAAGAGCGGGAGAGCCAGGCCGGCCCGCCGGAGCCGCCCGATGAAGGTTTATAAGGTGGGCGGCGCGGTGCGTGACCAGCTGCTCGGCCTGCCGGTCAAGGACACCGACTGGGTGGTGACCGGCGCCACGGAGGAAGCATTGCTCGCCGCCGGGTTTCGCCGCGCCGACGCGGACGGAGATTTCCCCGTCTTCCTGCACCCCGAAAGCGGCGAGGAATACGCCCTGGCGCGGCGCGAGCGCAAGAGCGGCGAGGGTTACCGTGGCTTCAGCGTGGAAGCCGGGCCCGATGTGACCCTGGAAGAAGACCTCGCGCGGCGTGATCTCACCATCAACGCCATCGCCGAAGCGCCCGATGGCCGCCTGATCGATCCCTTTAACGGCCGCCGCGATCTCGAGGAAGGCTGGCTGCGCCATGTCACCCCGGCCTTCAGCGAAGACCCGCTGCGGCTGCTGCGCCTTGCGCGCTTTGCCGCGCGGCTCGGCGCGCACGGCTTCCGCATCGCGCACCCGACCTGGAAACTGGCCAGACAGATGGTGGCCGAAGGCGGATTGCGCGCGCTGACGCCAGAGCGGGTATGGCGCGAGACCCGCCGCGCCCTCGCCGAAGAGCAGCCGTGGCGCTACTTCGAGATCCTGCATCGTAGTGGCGCGTTGCAACAACTGATGCCGGAACTGGACGCCGCGCTGGCCGCCGACCGGCCCCATGCCCGCGAGCAACAGGCCGCGCCTCTTGCCGCGCTGAAACGGGCGGTAGAGGGTGGGGCTGCGCCGCCATTGCGCTTTGCTGTATTGTTTGTGGCGGTAAGCCGTGACGCCAGCGTGATTCAACGCCTGTGCGGGCGTTGGCGCATCGACAAAGCCAACTGCGAGGCCTGGCGGCAACTGGCGGCCGCGATCACCGCTTTTGAATCACTGCATCCTGACGACGCCGATACGGTACTGGATTTTTTCGAACGTCTCGGC
>JALVEB010000222.1 GCA_027008705.1 Sedimenticola sp.
GGGGTGGCGGTCGACGCCCGCGGGCGGCGCAACATCTATTGCCAAAGCGAGCAGACCAACGACGACAACGGCGCCATCACCCAGGACGCGACCTTCTGGTTGCCGGACATGGACGCTCGCATGGGTTATGTCGGCCTGCGCAACACCCAGGCCAGCCCGACGGCGCCGTGGGAAACGCTCTCGCTACAGGTGCTCGCGAGCGATTGGGGCGGCAACGGCGAGCTGATGAAGCTGCCGGCCTCGAGCCGACAGGTCTCCGCGATCGAAGCCGAGGACCAGAACGGCCGCGCCTTCCTGCTCGTCGACGACCAGCCGCACAACAGCTTCAGCGGCAGTGGCGGCGCATGCGGGCGCGCCCTGAACGAGGGTAACGTGGCGATCACCCTGCAAGAACTGCAACCGTCCCAACCCAGGAAGCAGGATCTTCAGGATCTGCTGATCAAGATCAATTACACGCTGAGCGGAGACTGGGCTGGCGACTACTCGCAATACGCCGACTATACCGGCGGCACCGACACCTGGATCCTGCTCACCGGCAGCGACAACCAGAATCGACCGATCGCCTGGCTCGGCAAGGTCCAGGAAGGACGTGAGTTCGTCGGCGAGAACTCTGCCCGGCTGCGCTATCTGTTCACGCCCGAGCAGATCGATTCGCTGGTGCCGGGTAACAGCTATCAGCTGTCGGCCTTCATGGAAGTCACCGTCAATCTGAGGGAGGTCGATGCGGACACCCCCGCCGAGAAGCGCCTGACCAAACTGGTCTCGTTGACCCGTTTCACGATCGACGACGGCAGCGGCGCGGCCACCCCGGCGGCCCAATAGCGTTCTCCGCCGACGGACGGTCGGGTTTCATCCGCCAGCCTTACATGGTTTCCATCACGCAAGCCATGCTGCTCGCCGCCGGGCGTGGCGAGCGCATGCGCCCTCTCACCGATCACACGCCGAAGCCGCTGCTTCCGGTCGCTGGCAAACCACTGATCGAGTACCACATCGAGCGCCTCGCGGCAGCCGGCGTGCGCCTGCTGGTCATCAACCATGCCTGGCTCGGCGGGCAGATCGAGGCGCGCCTCGGCGATGGCGCGCGCTGGGGGGTCGAAATCCGCTATTCCCCGGAAGAGCGCGCGCTGGAGACCGGCGGAGGCATCCAACGCGCACTGCGCCATTTCGGCGACGAGCCGTTCTTCGTCGTCAATGGCGATGTCTGGAGCGATGTCGATTTTCACGATCCACGCATCCCAAGCCAGGCCGACGCCCACCTGGTCTTGGTCGACAACCCGGCACACCACCCCGAAGGCGATTTCGGCCTGCGCGACGGCTGGGTTACCAACCAGCCCGCGCTGACCTACTCCGGCATCGGCATCTATCGCGCGCGCCTGTTCGACGGCCAGCCGGCCGGACGCTTCGCGCTCGCGCCATTGCTACGCGCGGCCATCGACGCCGGGCGGATCAGCGGCGCGCATCACCGCGGCGCCTGGTGCGACGTCGGCACGCCGGAACGGTTGCGCGCACTCGACCGACAGTTGCGCAAGCTTCGACAGTGCCGCCGCGCCTGAGCCGCCCGCTGTCATCGAACGCGCGCCGATCGCCAGCGAACCGACGGACTGATATACTCGTCGCCCATGAATTTTCGGTTTTTCGAGACGGTTCCCCGTGCCTATGGGCCAGGCGCGGAAACGAGTCATACTCCACGAGCGCGAAAAGCAGCCGAAGATCCATGGGCGGCGAGTAGCTAGTGCGCGCATGGGACAGGAGATTGCACACAGCCAGTTTTCCGAGGAGGATTTCGCCGGCTTTCGACGGCGTCTCGAGGCGGAAACCCGCCTGCTCGGCGAATGGCTGCGCGAGGGCCGCTTCCCACGACGCGACTACCAGAGCGGTTTCGAGCTGGAAGCCTGGCTGGTGGACGCGGCGATGCGACCGGCGCCCGCCAACCAGCGCTTCCTCGCCCAACTCAACAACCCGCTGGTGGTGCCCGAGCTGGCTACCTTCAATATCGAGTTCAACGCCACCCCGGTGACCCTGCGCGGCGGGGCCTTCGACCAGGCCCATGCCGAACTCGGCAAGACCTGGCGCGCCGCCAGCGAGGTCGCCCGCCGGCTGGATCTGCGCCTTGCGATGATCGGCATCCTGCCGAACGTCGCGCCGGGCGATCTGTGCATCGACAACATGTCGCTGATGGAACGTTACCGGGCGTTGAACGAACAGGTGCTGCGCCTGCGTGAGGGCCGACCGCTGGAGATCGATATCCGCGGCCCGGAGCCGCTCAGGATGAGCCACGAGGATGTCATGCTGGAAGCCGCGACCACCTCGTTCCAGGTTCACCTGAAGGTGCCGGCCGAACAGGCCGGTCGCTACTTCAACGCCGCCAAGATCGTTTCCGCGCCGCTCGTTGCGGTCTGCGCCAACTCGCCGTTCCTGTTCGGCCATCGGCTGTGGGACGAAAGCCGGATTCCACTGTTCGAGCAATCGGTCTGCGTCGGCGGCAGCGACGAAACCCTGCGCGTGACCTTCGGCCGGCGCTATGTGCGCGAGAGCATCTTCGAATGCTTCGAGGCCAACCTGCGACGCTACCCGGTGCTGCTGCCGATGCGACTCGACGAACCGCCCGAGGCGCTCGCCCATCTGCGCCTGCACAATGGCACGATCTGGCGCTGGAACCGGCCGTTGATCGGTTTCGACAGCGATGGCGCGCCACATGTCCGCATCGAGCACCGCGTCATCCCGTCGGGTCCGACCCGCGTCGACAGCATTGCCAATGCCGCGCTGTTCACCGGCTTGACGCACGCGCTGGCGCAGGATTCGCTGCCGCCGGAGAAGCTGTTGCCGTTCTCCCAGGCGCGCGACAACTTCTACCAGGCCGCGCGCCTGGGACTCGACGCCACCATCGTCTGGCTGGACGGCAAGCCGAAGGCGGTCGACGAGCTGCTGCGCAAACAGCTGTTGCCGCTCGCCGCCGACGGCCTGATGGAACTCGGTATCGACGCGCCGTGGCGCTGGCTCGATCCGATTGCCGGACGCCTCGACACGGGGCAAAACGGCGCCGCATGGCAGCGTCGCTGGGTCGAGCGTCACGGCAGCGACTGGGCGGCCTTGACCGCCGCCTATCTCGACAACCAGGATTCCGACAACCCCGTATACAGGTGGACCCTCTGATGTGGCAGGAATTGCATGAACTCCCGGAAGAACTGCTCGATCTCGAAGCCGGCATGCTCGCCGCTCATCTCGAGAAACCCACCCTGGTCCATCTGCCCGGCCGCCAGCCCGAGCCGTTGTTCGTATCGCTCTTGCTGCACGGCAACGAATACGTCGGCTGGGACGCGGTGCGTGACTTGCTCGCCGATTATCATGCGCGCGGGCGCGAACTGCCACGCGCGCTGAGCCTGTTCATCGGCAACGTGCGCGCCGCCGCCGAGGGCCGGCGCACGCTCGATGGCCAGCCCGATTTCAACCGTGTCTGGCCGGGCACCGAGACCCCACGCGCGCCGGAGGCGCGCATGATGGCCGAGATCGTCGAGCGCATGCACGAGCTGGGCGTGTTCGCCTCGGTCGATCTGCACAACAACACCGGCCTGAATCCCCACTATGCCTGCGTCAACGTCTTGCGTCAGGCACATCTGCATCTGGCCACCCTGTTTTCGCGCACAGTGGTCTACTTCGTGCGCCCGGTCGGCGTGCAATCGATGGCCTTCAGCGAGCTCTGCCCGGCGGTGACGCTGGAATGCGGCAAGGTCGGCGACGAGGGCGGACTGCGCCACGCGCGCGACTTCATCGATGCCTGCCTGCACCTCACCGGGTTTCCCAGCCACCCGGTGCCACGCGAAGACATCGACCTGTTCCACACCGTCGCCACTGTGAAGGTGCCGCCGAACTGCCGCTTCAGCTTCCACGGCGAACCCGCCGCGATGCAGTTCGTCCCCGACCTCGAGCGCCTGAACTTCAGCGAGCTGCCCCCCGGAACGGCGTTTGCGCTGGTCGACGACGGCTGCCGGTTGGATGTCGTCGACGAACAGGGACGTCCGGTCTTCGATGAGTTCTTCCGCATCGAGGAAGGACGCCTGCTGCTGACCCAGGCCGCGATGCCCGCGATGCTGACCAGCAACGAAGCCGTGGTGCGCCAGGATTGCCTGTGCTACCTGATGGAACGCCATCCCTATCCGCCGCCATCCGACGAGCGCAACGAGTAAAGAAGCAAAGGCTTGCGCCGATAGTCTCCACACTCCGGCCGCGACGCCGCGCGCCGCCATACCTGATTCGTGGAGACCTCTTATGCGTGAATTCTGGTCCAATCTGTCCATCAAGAACAAACTGATCGGCAGCTTCGCCTTCGTCCTTGCGCTGCAAGCCATCCAGAGCTACCTGGCGGTCGACAGCCTGTCGCGCATGAACCACCAGGTCGACCGCATCGTCAATCACACCCAGCCTGCGGCGATCGGCGCGCTGGAGACCAGCGAAAGCATCGTCGACGCCGGCCGCGAACTCGGCTTCTACCTGGTGACCCACGAAGAAGACGATCTTTCGGCCTATCGCCACGCCGCCACCCGCGCTCACCAGCGGCTGGAGAAACTCGCGGCATTGCCCGCGGTCGCCGGCGACGACCGCAGCCACGAGCTGGCCACCCGCATCGCCACCAAGCTGAAACGACTGGAACAGGACGAACGACAGCTGCTGGAAGTCACCACCGACCCCAATCGCAACATGCCGGCGATGGCCCATGCCGCCGAGAAGGTCAATCCGGAGTACCGCCGCCGTCTGCAACTGCTGTCCTCGATGCTCCAGGCCGAGGCCGAGGAGCCCGCCAACGCCGAGCGCAAGGCCTTGTATGCCGATCTCGTCGATCTGCGTTACTACTGGACCTCGATCAACAACGAACTGCGCCTGTTCCTCGCCTTCCGCGCCCGATCGGCGGTCGACAACCTGCGCAATCTGCGCGAGGTGGCAATCGCCAAGATCGAGCGGATCACAAAGCAAAAATCGCTGCTGAATTTCGAACAGGCCGACGCCTTCGAACAGTTCACCGCGGGTCTCGACGCCTACTGGAAGGCGCTCGATAAAACCATCCAACTGCACCTCTCTCCGGACTGGCGCGTCGATGCCAAGACGCTGCGCGGCCGGATCGCGCCGGAGCTGGCGAGCATCGGGCTCGACCTGGATCGACTGAAGAAACGGCAAGAGGAGCTGAACCAGGCCGCCGAACGGCAAACCAATGCCCTCTACCAGGCCCAACGCAGGGAACATCTCGTCAGCCTCGGCGTGACCGCCGGCCTGATCCTGCTGATCGCATGGTTATTGTCCCGCCACATCGGCCGCCCGCTGCAACGCGCCGTCGACATCGCCCGTCGCATTGCCGATGGCAAACTGGACAATCGCATCAAAACCACCGGCAACGACGAAACCGGTCGCCTGCTGGAGTCCCTGCGGGTCATGCAACAGGGACTGCGCGAACAGATCGAGGCCGATCGCAAACTGGCGGCGGCCAACCTGCGCATCCGCCAGGCCCTGGACAATGTCGCCGCGCCGGTCACCGTATCCGACGCCGACAACCGCCTGATCTATCTGAACAGCGCCGCGACCCAGCTGTTTCATGACATGGGTCCGGCATTGAAGCAGCGCCACCCGGACTTCGATCCGGAGCGGCTGATCGGCGACAGCGTCGGCAAGCTGTTCGACGACCGCCAGGTACAGGCCGACTATGCGCGAAAACTGGAGAAAGACACCGACTACGATGTCGACATGGCGGGCCGCAAGCTACGCCTCAGCGCCAGCCCGGTCCATGATGACGATGGCAACTACCAGGGCCGCGTCACCCAGTGGCTGGACCGCACCGAGGAACTCGCCGAGGCCGAGCGAGAGGCCGAGCGCCGGGCCGCCGAACGCCGCGAGGCGGCCGAGAACCAGCGCATCCGCGTGGCCCTGGACAATGTCGCCTCCAGTGTGGTGCTGGCCGATACCGAGCGACGCATCATCTACCTGAACCATGCCGCGCGCGCGCTGCTCGGCGCCCACCGCGCCGTGCTCGGCCGGGACGGCGGCGAATTCGATCCCGAGCACGCCCACGGCGCCCGCATTGACCGCCTGCTGACCGGCATCGGTCCGCTCGATGGCGACACCACCGATGCCACCGAATTGCAGCTCGGCGAGGTCACGCTGAAGGTCACGCGCACCCCGGTCGACGACGATCGCGGCGAACGCCTCGGCAGCGCGCTGGAACTGGAAGACCGCACCCAGGAGGTCGCGGTCGAAAAAGAGATCGACGCACTGGTCGAGGCCGCGCGCGCCGGGGATCTCGGCAAGCGCATCGACACCGCCGACAAACAGGGCTTCTTTCATCAGCTCGGCACTGGCTTCAATGCCCTGCTCGACCAGCTCGACAGCGTTTTCCGCGATATCGCCGAGGCGATGCGTCACCTCGCCGAGGGCGACCTGACCCACCGCACCGACAAAACCTACGCCGGCACCTTCGGCGAGGTCCAGCAGGACATCCGAAAGACCATGGACAACCTCTCGGACATCCTTCACCAATTGCGCGAATCGGCCGACGCCATCGGCGACACCTCCGAAGAGATCTCCGCCGGCAACAACAGCCTCTCGGTACGCACCGAGCAGCAGGCCGCCAACCTCGAAGAGACCGCCTCGAGCATGGAAGAGCTGACCTCCACCGTGCAGCACAACGCGGACAACGCGCAACAAGCCAACCAGGTCGCGGCCAGCGCCCGCCTCAGCGCCGAGAAAGGCGGCGAGGTGGTCGGCAACGCGATCGAAGCGATGCAGGCGATCGACAAATCCTCCGCGCGCATCGCCGAGATCATCGGCGTGATCGACGAG
>JALVEB010000223.1 GCA_027008705.1 Sedimenticola sp.
CGCGATCGCGATGGTCACCGCCGGCTCGGCACCGTCCAGCGCCAGCCCGATGTGCGCCGCCGCCGGGCCGGGAGCGATACGGACATACTGCGACGGCGTGTCGAAGCTGTGATCGATCCTGGCAACATCCCGCAGATAGACCGCCTTGCCATCGGCAACGCCGACAATCAGATCGCCGATCTGTTCCGGCGTGGTCAGAAAGGCGCCGGCCTGCACCAGGATCTCGCGGTTGTCGCGGGTGATCTTCAGGCCGTCGCGGACATGGTTGCCGGCACGCAGCGCGCGCGCCAAGCCGTTGATATCGATGCCATAACCGGCCAGCGCTTGTGGATCGAGCACCACATGGATCACCCGCTCCGGCGCGCCTATGGTGTAGATATTGCGCGTTCCCGGCACGCGCTTGAGCTCGGTTTCCAGCGCGTGCGCGACCTGGCCGAGTTCGAACGCGCCTTTCTTCGGATTGCGCGACCACAGCGTGACCGCGACGATCGGCACATCGTCGATCCCTTTCGGCTTGATGATCGGTTGGCCGACGCCGATATCCCTCGGTAGCCAGTCCTGGTTCGAGAAGATCTTGTTGTACAGGCGCACGATCGCATCGGTACGATCCTCGCCGACCTTGTAGCGCACCGTCAAGACCGCCATGCCGGGCGTCGATGCCGAGTAGACATGGTCGATGCCGACGATCTCCGAGAGCACCTGCTCGGCGGGCGTCGCCACCAGGCTCTCGATCTCCGAGGCGGTCGCGCCGGGGAACGGGATGAACACATTGGCGAAGGTGACATTGATCTGCGGATCCTCCTCGCGCGGCGTGATCGCCACCGCGAACAGCCCCAGCAGCACCCCGACCAGCGCCAGCAGCGGCGTGATCTGGGTGGTCAGGAAAGCCTTCGCGGTGGCGCCGGAAAGACCCGGCCTACGCATCGCGGCGGTCCGCGCGTTGCCGTTTCAGCGCGACCGTCGCCGCCACCGGGTCCAGCGCCACGCGCTCGCCCGCATCGAGACCCGCGAGAACCGAAACGCGCCCGTGGTCTTGTTCTGCGCCGAGGCGGATCTGACGGAAGCCGATGCGCCCATCGGGCGCGACCACATAAACCCCGGTCACCTCCGAGCGATAGGCCACCGCGCTTTTCGGTATCAGCAACTGCTTGCGCTTGCCGACGATCAGCCCGACCTTGACGAACATCCCGGGAAACAGTCCACGGATGCCCTCGGGCAGATCAAGGCGCGTCAGAAAGGTATTCGTGCGCGGATCGGCGAACGGAAAGATGGTGATATGGCGGGCCTTCACACGTCCGTCCGGGGTGTCGACGAAGGCCTGCTGGAAGCGCCGCAGACGCTCCACCAGAGGCTGTGGGACATCCACCCTGGCGCGCAGCTGGTCCAGCGAGATGCCGGTCATCAGCGGCTGACCGGGCGTTGCGGTTTCGCCGAGTTCCACCTGTCGCTTGGTCACCACGCCACTGTAGGGCGCGCGCACCTTGGTATAGGAAAGCTGCTCGCGCGCCTGGGCCAACGCGGCCTCGGCGGCCTCGAAGCGGGCGCGCGCGGTCTGCAGCGCGGCGCGCGCATCGTCCAGCACCGACTTCGCGACCAGCTTCTTCTCAAAGATGTTCTTGACCCGGCGGAATTCCTTCAATGCCTTCGACAACTGGGCCTGGGCCTCGCGCTTGGCGGCCTCGGCCTTGCGTACCTGGGCGCGTTGCTCGGTGTCCTTCAGCTCGACCAGCACCGCGCCCTTGGCGACATAGTCGTTGACGTCGAAATGGATGGCGACGATCTCGCCGCTGGTACGGCTCGAAACCGTGGTTTCATTGATCGCCTCGATCGTGCCATCGAGGCGGAACACCCGGTTCACGCTGTCGCGTGTCGCGGGCGCGGTTTCGAGAAGGGGCTTGCCGACGGGCGGCTCGTTCGCGGCCAGCGTGCTGGCCAGTCCGAACAGCAGGCCGAGTGCCGGCAGGAAAAAGGGGCGGTTCGGGCGCATGAGGACTCCGGTTCTCATTATGTATATCAGCACATATCGAATGTGTAGCGACGTCTGGCGAAGGAATTCAGCCAAGCTGTTTTTGTGCGGTTGCGCGTTTGTATACTCGCCGCCCGCTGAATCGATATTGACCTGACCAGGCGTCGCAGGCCCGATCAAGCCCAGCGGATCGGGCAGCAGCGCAGTTTCGCGGCACCGCCGCGGCCGGTCCCACAGTACTTGAACCGGCCTGCGCAAGGTGGAAAGGCAAAAACAGGCCAAGTCGTTGATTTTTTCATGATCTGGGGTGATGCCACCTCGCACCATGGGCATTGGCTGAGTAGTTACACGAGTTTTTCTTATCGCTTTTCGTGACTATAGCATCAAATCCGCGGTCGACGGGAAGGTGGAGCGAACGTGCGCCGCAAGAGAGGGCAAACCGCGTGGAGAGGGAACGCCGAGTCCTTGGGAATTGGGCGAAGGGGTGTCACGGTTTTCCGTGCAACTGTAAAAAAGCATGCCGCAATATGTCGGTATTTTTTACACTTTTTTCTGATCCTCATGGTTTATCGGCGGGCCCACGGTTCAACCAATTGATTATATTATCATAGTCTAATTTGGCACGAGCTTTGCTCTATGTTTGGGTGAGCCGAAATAATTTACATGGAATGTTCATGGTGATGGAAAGTCCAGCTTCGGGGACGACTCCTGAGGTTTGACGGCCTGCCGGCTCCACCATGAATCAAATTCGGAGAGAGAGTACAAGCTATGAACAGACGCACGAGATCTTCCCTGTTGGCGGCCGCGATGGGTTGCGCCGCCTTGTCCCTGGCGACGACGCCCGCCAGCGCCATCGGCCTGCTCGATGGCTTCTCGGGTGACAGCACCTACGGCACCCTGGCCATGAGTCGCAACGACGATGACTCCAGCAACGAGCTGTCGCTGCCGTTCGCCATTAACTTCTTCGGCAATACCTATAACAGCTTCTACGTCAACAACAACGGTAACGTGACCTTCAACGGTCCGGTGGGCACCTTTACGCCCAATCCCTTTCCCATCTCGAACCAACCGATGATCGCGCCCTACTGGGGTGACGTGGATACTCGTTGCAGCACCTGTGGCGCGGTCTATGTTGCCGAGGGCCAAACCAACTCGCCGAACGATACCGTGGTGGTGACCTGGAACGATGTGGGTTATTACCGGTTGCACAGCGACAAGACCAACAATTTTCAGTTGGTGTTGCGGGATCGCAGCGATACCGGCGCCGGAAACTTCGATATCGATTTTCGGTATGATCGCCTCGAGTGGACCACCGGCGACGCCAGCGGTGGTAACAACGGGCTGGGCGGCACGCCGGCGCAGGCCGGTTTCGATGCGGGTGATCGCGCCCATTTCTTCACCGCGCCCGGTTCCCGCACGGACCAGGTGTTGGATCTCGCCACTACCAGCAATGTCAGCGGCGCGACACCGGGGCTGTGGACCTTCGCCGTGCGCAACGGCGAGTTACCGGGCTCCTCCCCATCCAACCCGTTGCTGCCGGTCAACACCAACGATGGTTTCGTGTTCGATTTCAACGTCGATCTGAACCAACGGATCTTCATCGATCCCCCGGTCGCGGTCGGCTACACCTATGCCGTGCAATCCGGACCGAATTTCGCCAGCGTGTCTTTACCCAATGTGGGTGACGGCCTGTTCGATCTGTACATCAATAACAGCTTCGTCGATCAGCTGACCGCGGGTAACGAGTATTTCTTTGCGCCGGGCGGGGTTTCGAGTTTCGAGATTCGCGGCATCGAGACCGCCGCCGCGCTCGATCCGAACGATCCCACCGCGTTCGTTACGTCACTGAGTTTCGTGTCGGCCGGTCAGGTCAGCATGACACAGACGCCGATCGTCTTCGATACCACGCCGGGTTCCAATGCGCCGGTGCCGGGCAGCCTGTTGCTGCTGTTGGCGGGGCTGGGCGGTTTTTCCGCCACGCGTCGGATCGCAAGAACGGCGCACTGAAACCGGTTGAGCCGATGAGCGGTGGTCGCACTTCCGGCCGCCGCTTCTTTCCTTCATGCTTCGCGCGCGGGTGGTTTCGCCCCCCCCGCGGCCGGACGCCAGGACCACGCCATGTCTTCTCTTCCTCCGATCCGTTTTCGGGCCACCCTCGCGGCGGCACTTCTGCTACTCGCGCCATGGCCGGCGGATGCCGCTGATACCAACGGGCGGTTCGCCATCAAGGGTGCGGGCTTGGGCGATTGCGCCGATTTCCTCGCGCAGCGCGAGCTCCAGTCGACCGATTTCTACCTGTATGCGGGCTGGATCGACGGCTATCTGACCGCCTATAACCGGTTTCGGTCGGACACCTATGACGTGGCGCCTTGGCAGACCACCGAGTTACTGGCCGGCCTGGTGGCCGGCTATTGCAAGCGGCACCCGACGGAAAACTTCGCCGGCGTGGTCGACAAATTGCTGACGAAGTTGCATCGCGAGCGTCTCGCGCAAGGTTCCGCATTGGTCGACGCGGTCCACAAAGGCCATCATGCGTTGGTCTATGAGCAAGTGCTCGAGCGCGTGGCACGGGCCTTGAACGCCCGGGGTATCGAGCTGGCGACGCGTCCCGGGGTGTTCGATGGCGCCTTCGCGCAAGCCCTGGAACAGTTCCAGAAACAAGCGGGAATCCCGGTGACCGGGCTGCCGGACTACTTGACGCTATACCGTCTCTTCGACCAGCGCGCTGCCGTGAAATGACCGTCGCTGCGCGGCGTGCCCTTGTCGCATGAGACTTTTACGCAGTCCCCAGCCCATTGGCCCCAAAGGCATCTCCTTATACACAACTCAAGCCAACTTACCCTTTTTCCGGGTCAATGGAATGCCATCGATCTACTCGCCGCCCATGAATTTTTGGCCACTGCGCTCCCACACGCCCGTGGGTGTTGTTCGGGCGCGAGGAACAGTCCCGAAAATCCGAAAATTCATGGGCGACGAGTAAAAGTGCCATGAATATGGCAAGGCGCAGGCCCGATCCAGCGTAGCGGATCAGGCAACCGCGCTGTTTCGTGGCAGAGCCGCTGCCGGTTCCGCTGGGCTTGAACCGGCCTGCAAAGGTTATATGACCATGCGGGCATGGGTCCGATCCAACGTGACGGATTGGGTAACGGCGCCAAGCCTCTGAAATCGGGAACCGTCAAGCGGAATGACGCGCGCTCGCCCTGGCATATCACCCCGACCTGCCGCCCGAGCCGGGGCTTCGTCTTATACTTGGCTCGTATCGCCGGCGGCTTTACTCCGGGCCTGCCTTGCGGCTCAAGCCGAGTCCCAACAGGCCAAGGGCGAACAAGGGCAGCGTGGCCGTAACCGGAACGACGCGAAGATTTCCACGGATCTCCCCGAACGGAAAGCCCACGGGTCGCCCCGGCGGCGCGTTGGTGAAGATGTTCTTCGTCGTATGCACCAGAACGAAGGCGTTGCCGGACAACAACGACGGGACGATCAAGGCATCACCGGGATGCATGCCGAGAGCGACATTGCCCTGATCGGCCAGCAGGATCGAGATGCCGGTGCGTGTCAGGCTGAACCCGGTCGCGGTGTCAATGAACTCCGATGCCAGCAGGTTTTGCGTCAGATCGACCGCGATCGGCCCGAAGTTGCCGGGGTCGCCGTTGGCGAGGTGCAGGTGGATGGGGGTGCCATTGGGACCGAAATCACGCAGTTCAGAGCGCAGGATGCCGTCGACCGACAGTTGGAAGTCCAGGGTGTTGGCGGTGGTATCCAGCTGTACGGACAGGGTGCCGGACGCGGTCGTCGGCACGACGCCGAGCGGGTCGACGACCCGCGCCGGGTCCGAGCCGTTCTGGTTCGCCGGCCCCAGGGTCGCGCTGAGATTGATCAGCGCGGCCTGGACCAGGGATGGGACCAGCAGCAGCAAGGCGCTGAGTAACAGGGTCTTGTTTTTTTTCATCGATACACTCCTCCGGGAATGGCTTGGACGTGGAAGATCCACGGGGTCGATATTCGACCGGCGGGTTCGGCGGTGCTTGGCCTTTGCCCGCTTCGTTTTGTGGCGCCACGGAGTGCCGTGGCCTGATTTCTGGCGAACAGGGAAGTGCGTGGTGGCGATTGCTCCCTCACGAAGAGAGCAACCCCATGAGCGTCTTCCTTCCCATTATCACCCAGAAGTTGATGTACCATACAAGCGCGCGCCCGGTGTATCCGTGATTGAGGTCACCCAGGGACGCATCCTGGCGTCTCCCCATATTCTCGGGAATGATCTTTGCGTTCGATGAGGTAAACATGGAAGCACGCACAAGTCATTGAACCCCAAGGGAACCCCGATGACACAAGACGCCAGAGAAGGCGCCAAATGGAAAGTCCAATCTGAGCAGTCGGATAATAATGAGGAGACGCCAGTGCCAGGGCAATCGCACTTAAATGCCATTGACCCGACAGGGCGTAGGCCCGATCAAGCGCAGCGGATCGGGCAGCGACGCGATTGCGCGGCATCGCCGCAGCCGGTTCCGCTGCGCTTGAACCGGCCTACAGCGGTTTTTTTTGCAATCTGGGCGTAGGCCCGATCAAGCGCAGCGGATCGGGCAGCGACGCCATTGCGCGGCACCGCCGTGGCCGGTTCCGCTGCGCTTGAACCGGCCTACAGCGGTTTTTTTTGCCATATGGGCGTAGGTTCGATCAAGCGAGCGGATCGGGCGACCGCGCCAAGCCTTATGAAATCAGGAAACGTCAAGCGAAATGAAGCGCGATTGCGCTGACGCCAGGCGCTCGTGGCCCTTGACAGTCAAGCGACTCATCGGCATAATGCCCGGCCTTTCGATCCGATT
>JALVEB010000224.1 GCA_027008705.1 Sedimenticola sp.
GGGGCCGCAAAACCGCGTCGCGGCCCGATCCGCGGTACTTGATCGGGCTTACGCCCTGTCAGGTCAATATTATTTCAGCGGTTGGCTGGGTAGTTACCGTATTTCCACATTAAATAATCCGGAAATAGGTGTTTTCCCTAGCTGATTTTCCTGTTATTTGTCAAAGAAACGAATTAACATTTGTTAAGGATGGGCGTATCTTGTCAATGCAAGAATAGCGCGAAAATAACAATAGCCCGGCATAATCGGTCCCTTATATGGGTGGGTCGCCGGGTATACTCGTCTTGATTTTCAGATCCCCTGCGCGTGAACCTGGGTTCCCGCGGGATCTGTTGATTCCGTCATTCCCGAATTCAAGTCAACCAGGAGAATCGATATGCCTCAACTGACCCCGGAGCAGGAGCGACAGGCCATCGCGGAGGCGCCCAAGGGCACCTGGGCGATTCTGATCGTCTATGCGTTGATCATGTCGGCGGCCTGGGCCTATATGTTTTTCGGGCTTTTTCTGTCTCACGGTCCGGTAAACTGATGGAGTCGGCTCATGCATATTGATGCCACAGAGAAGAAATGGATCTATCTGACGTTCTTGATGACCTTCGCCGGCATCGGCGTGCTCGCGGCCTACGCCATCAAGGACAACATCTATCCACCCAGCAACGTCGAAACCATCGACTCCGCCGCGTTGCACCTGAGTGACGAGTTCAACGAGGACGCGATCGGCGTGCGGCGCGAGAAGGACGGCAGTATCCGCGTGACCATGGTCGCCGCGCGTTATGGTTTCTTTCCGCAAGGAATCACCGTGCCGGTGGATACCCCAGTGAAGATCCGCATCGCCAGCGCCGATGTATTGCACGGCATCCATACGGTCGATACCAACTTCAACACCATGGTCGTGCCCGGCTATGTCTCGGAGGTCAACACCACCTTCAAGAAGACAGGAACCTTCCCGATGTTCTGCAACGAGTACTGCGGTCTCGGGCATGATTTCATGTGGGCGCGCCTGACCGTCGTGCCGAAAGAAAAATTCAAGCTCTGAGTGAGGGGGCGCGACATGCAAAGTTACTCCGATGTGGCAAAACTGGGCCTGGCGAACTTCTGGATTGCCTTTCTCACGTTCACGCTCGCCGCGCTGCTCGGCCTCTACCAAGTCCTGGAGCGCGCGGGGATGATCCCGCAATTCGAATCGGTCGAGCTGTATTTCGGCTCGGTTTCCGCCCACGGCGTCATCATGGGCTTCGTGCTGACCACCTTCTTCATCATGGGGTTCGGCTACTGGGCCGCCGGCACCAGCCTGAAGATGCCGGTCTGGAACAAGGGGCTGGCCTGGTTCGGTTTTCTGCTCAGCCTGACCGGGACGGTGATGGCGGCGGCGATGCTGTTCACCGGTCAGGCCTCGGTGCTCTATACCTTCTACCCGCCGCTGAAGGCCAGTCCGGTCTTCTATATCGGCGCGACGCTGCTGGTGGTCGGCTCGTGGATCTGGGTGCTCGAGATGGTCATGATGATGCACCGGTGGAAGCAGGCCCATCCCGGCGAGCCGGTGCCGCTGATCATGTTCGGCACCACCGCCAATGCCTTGTTGTGGTTCTTCACCAGCCTTGGGGTGGCGTCTGAGGTGTTGTTTCAACTGATTCCGTGGTCACTGGGCTGGATCGAGACGATCGACGTCGGTCTTGCGCGCACCCTGTTCTCGTGGACGCTGCACGCCATCGTCTATTTCTGGCTGATCCCGGCCTACCTGGCGATGTACACCCTGCTGCCGAAACTCGCCGGCGGCAAGCTGTTCAGCGACGAGATGGCGCGCATCTCGTTCATCATGCTGCTGGTGTTCTCGGTGCCGATCGGCTTTCATCATCTATATGTCGATCCGATGCAGGCCGATGGCTGGAAGTTTCTGCACATGATCGGCACCTTCATGGTCGCGGTGCCGACCCTGTTCACCGGTTTTACGGTGATCGCCTCGATGGAGGTCGCCGGTCGCATGCGTGGCGGCAAGGGGCTGTTCGGTTGGATCAAGACGATCAACTGGGACGATCCGTTGGTGCTCGCCGGCGGCCTGGCGCTGCTGATGCTGACCATCGGTGGCTGGGGCGGGCTGGTCAACGCCAGCTATTCGATGGATGTGATGGTCCACAACACCCAGTGGATTACCGGTCATTTTCACCTGATCTTCGCTGGCACCACGGTCATCATGTACTTCGCGCTGGCCTACCACATCTGGCCGAAGATGACGGGCCGGCCGCTGATGTCGAAGGGCCTGGCAAAGCTGCAACTGTGGCTGTGGTTCATCGGCATGTTGGTGCTGACGCTGCCGTGGCACATCATGGGGTTGCTCGGTCAGCCGCGCCGGATCAGCGTCGCGCCCTATGGCAACGAGGTCGCCAAGAGCTGGATCCCGTATGAGATCGCGATGGTCGTCGGCGGTGCGATCCTCGCGGTTTCGGCCTTGATGGTGCTGATCATCCTGTTGGGCACGCATCTGCGCCGCGCCACCGTGGAGGATCGGGAGATGGCCTATGCCGAGCCGGTCGAGCCGGTGCTGCGTCTGCCGGCGCTGCTGAACGGCTTCGGTTTCTGGGCCGCGGTTATCGTCGTCTATCTGATTGCGAGCTACGGCTATCCGATCCTGCAGTTCTTCCTGATGGACACCCATGGCGCCTTCCCGTGGAGTATTTGAACATGAGAACGATGAGAAATTTGTGTGTTCTGCTGGCGATGCTCGGTAGCGGTGTGGTTTCGGGCGAGCCTTCATCGACCGTGGTGTGGGATTCGGCCACGCGCCATCTGGTTGCGAATGGCGATCCAGTCAACGGCAAGGAGGTCGCCGATCCCTGTTCCGCCTGTCATGGCGAGACCGGCAAGGCCAAGGTGCGCCCGAACTTCCCGCTGCTCGCGGGACAGACCGCGCCCTATATCTACAAGCAGATGATGGACTACAAGGAAGCGCGGCGCGGTCATGGCATCATGCAGAATTTCGCGTCGTCGCTGAGCAAGAAGGAGATCGCCGACGTTGCCGCGTACTTTCAGAGTCAGGCGCTGCCTCCGCCGGTGCCGGCGAAGGTGAGCGAACGCGCCGCCCGGCTGGTCGACAAGGGCGATGGCCCGCGCCTGCTGCCGCCTTGTTCCGCCTGTCACGGGCGCGATGGCAAGGGCGCGGTGGTCGATGTGCCGGCGCTGGCCGGTCAACGCGCCGATTACTTCATCGTCACGATGCAGGCCTACAAATCCGGCGAACGCGCCAACGATATCTACAATCGCATGCGTTTGATCGCGCAATCGCTGAGCGATGACGAGATCGACGAACTGGCCGCCTATTACGCGGCGCTGGATGCGGGCGACTGACGCGCCTCCGCGATGGTTTGTCTCGCCCCTCGGTCGGCTTGTCTGAGGGGTTCTTTTTTCTGGACAGGACGGCCTTTGCGTCTGTTCCACGCGGGGGTCTGATTGAGCGGCGACTGTTTCCATTGCGGTACGCCGGTGAGCGAGCGACGGCCGCCGGTATTCGAGGTGTCGGGCGCGCCTCGCCGTTTCTGTTGCGAGGGCTGCGCCGCGGTATGTCGCGCGATTGTCGAATCCGGGAATGAGGACTACTACCGTTATCGCGACGCGCCGGCGCGGGTGGTCGATGCCAGCGAACTCGATGCCCTGGATGAGCGTTTCGGTCTCTACGATCATCCGGGCATACAGAAGGATTTCGTTCGTGGCGGTGGCGACTGGAAGGAAGCCTCGCTGATCCTCGAGCAGATCGAATGCGCGGCTTGCCTGTGGCTCAACGAGCGCCACTTGCGCAAGCTCGATGGCGTGCTCGACGTCGAGATGGATTACACCAGCCAGCAGGCGCGGATCCGCTGGGATCCCCGGCGTCTCCAGTTGAGCGACATTCTGCGCGCGATCGCGGCGATCGGCTATGTGGCCCATCCGTATGATCCGGCTCGTCGCGAGCAGCTCGCGCGCGAGCAGAAGCAGCGCTCGATCCAGCGTCTGATCTTTGCTGGCGTGCTCGGCATGGTGGTGATGAATTTCTCGCTGAGCAGCTACCTCTTCGGCGCGCCGGATGCCCGCGGGGATTACCCGATGTGGATCGACATCGGGCGCTGGACCAGCCTGTTCGTCACCGCGCTGCTGCTGGCCTATCCAGGGCAGGTCTTCTTTCGCGACGCCTGGCGTGAATTGCGCTCCAGGCAGCTGGGCATGGACATTCCGGTGGCGCTTGGATTGACCTTGGCATGGCTCGCCAGCCTGCATGCCACGCTGACTCAGCGCGGCGAGGTCTATTTCGAGTCGATCGCGATGTTCGTGCTGTTCCTGCTCGCCGCGCGTTATGCCGAGTTGCGCGCGCGCCTGCGCGCCGCGGCGTTGCTCGATCGGGTCGCGACCATCGTGCCGCGGGAGGTGGTGCGCGTCGACGCCGATGGCGAAGAGGAACGCGTGCCGTTGTTCGAGATCGCGCCGGGCGATGAATTGCTGTTGTCGCCCGGCGAGGTGGTGCCGGTCGATGGCATCCTCGTCGAAGGCGAGGGCGGGATCGACGAATCCCTGCTCAACGGCGAAGCGACGCCGCGCCACAAGATGCCGGGGGATCGGCTCGCCGGCGGGGCGGTGAATATCGACCAGCGGATTCGCATGCGCGCCACCGCCGATGCGGGGGATTCCACCCTGGAGCGCATTCAGCGCCTCACCGAGGTGGGGCTGCACAGCCAACCGCCGATGGTGCGGCTGGCTGACCGGGTGGCGGCCTGGTTCGTTCCCGGGGTATTGCTGGTGGCCCTGCTGACCGGTCTGTACTGGTGGTGGGCGGAGCCCGCCCGTGTGTTGCCCAGCGTGATCGCGGTGTTGATCGTCACCTGCCCCTGCGCGTTGGCATTGGCCGCGCCGGTGGCGACCACGCTCGGCGCCGCCGGCTTGTCGCGGCTTGGCGTCGTCGCCTTGCGCATGGCCGCGATTGAGCGCGTGCACCATCTCGATACCCTGGTTTTCGACAAGACCGGCACATTGACGCGGGGCGAGCCGGAAGTGGTTGCGATCGAGGCGGTCGAAGGGATCGATGTCTCGCGTTGCATTGCGTTTGCGGCGGCGCTCGAAGAGGGCTCGGAACACCCGTTCGCGCGCGCGATTCGTCGTCGCGCGGAGGGTTTGCCGAAGGTTACGATGACACGCCATGCCAATCATCCAGGCGAGGGGATCGAGGCTGAGCGGGATGGCGAGATCTGGCGCATCGGCAGCGCGGGCTTCGCCGGGGGCGCAGCGGCGCCGGCGGAGTGCGCGCGTGCTGGTGACAGCTTTCTGTTTCTGAGTCGAAACGGCGAATGGGTGGCGCGCTTTCGGCTGCGTGATCCGTTGCGTGACGGGATCGACGAGGCCCTGGCGGGCTGGAGGAAACTGGGAATCGGCCGATTCGTGGTATTGAGCGGCGACGCCGCCGGCGCGGTCGAGGCGCTGGCCGCGCGCCTTGGCATGGATCTCGCCTTGGGTGAGATGTCGCCGGAAGACAAGCTGCGTTGGCTGGAGAGCGAGCAGCGGGGAGGATCCCGGCTGGCGATGTTCGGTGACGGCATCAATGATGCGCCGACCCTGGCGATGGCCGACGTTTCGTTTGCATTCTCGAACGCCACTGATCTGGCGCGCGCGAGCAGTGATTTCCTGCTTCTGAATCCGGGTTATGCCGGCCTGCCCGAGGCGTTCGCCCTGATGCGTTCGACGAGGCGGGTGATTCTCGGCAACCTGTCATGGGCGCTGGCCTATAACCTTGCCGCGATTCCGTTGGCGGCGGTCGGTCTGGTGCCGCCATGGGCGGCGGCAATCGGCATGTCGCTCAGTTCGACCCTGGTCGTGGCCAATGCGATGAGACTGCGTGGGTGGGTCGCCGCCGGCGCGCGGGGACGCACCGGCCCGGCGGAAGAAAAACCGATGCGAAAAATGCGGCCGGCCGTGCGCTAAAACGGGTAAATATTATCATTTTATTATGGAGCTGGCTCATTTTAAGTGATTGATATATGTTAAAGACTCGATATCCATTGAACGATCATACTGAAATCGTCTGTTTATATGGGATTATCCTATCCGATCAGTGGAAAGGCCTTTTTTATCCGTGAATCGGTGCGGTTTGGCGAGCATTTTCGGTCAGGGAATCCGGACAGAGACCGCGTGCCGAAAAACAACGTAAAAATCGGCGGTTTTGCTCGCGCCATGGTTATTATCCCTATAAATTAATGTGGAAATACGTAACTGCCCGGCCAATCGCTGAAATGGTATTGACGCGAATAAGGCGTAAGCCAGATCAAGTACCGCGGATCGGGCAGCGGCGCAATTTCGCGGCAGCGCCGTAGCCGGTTCCGCTACGCTTGAACCGGCCTGCGCAGGTGGAAATGTGCAAGCAGGCCAAGTCGTTGATATTTTCATGATCTGGGGTGATGCCACCCCGCGTCATGGGCGACGAGTATAGAGAAATCGACAGAGCCTGATTTCATGCCTGGTCCGGCGAAACCGTCCGGGCCGGTCGATTCATCCATTTACTTTGCCCTGTTCCCTGGAGGAAGAGAATGACCAGCAGACACCCCCGCCGGTCGGCGTTTCCGATGTTGTCCGCTCTTGTCGGGCTTGCCTTGGCGCTTGGCGCCCAGGCCGGCTCGCCGGAAACGACGGCGACCAAGCCGATCAACGATTACAATATCACGATCAACTACGAGCTGGGCATGCATTGCACCGGCTTCGATTTCACCTATTGCTGCATTCTTCCGCCGTACAACTCGATCCAGAGCCAAGTCATCAAGACCGCCGACGCGCCGGACAAACTGCCGCGTCTGCTCGCCGCGGCCGAGGACGACCCCAGCGTGCTGGTCGATGGCGATCGGCGCATGAAGCTGGCCTATACCCACGTCAATAACACCTTCTCCGAGGGCGCCAAGCTGAACTACTGGCGCATCCCCTACGATGTCGATGGCGATGGCGAGTACGGTCCGAACGAGAACGTCGGCAACGCCTACTTCACCCAGCTCTATATCTACAAGGATCTGGAAGGCAGCAATCCGAGTGGCACCAGCAAGGACAGCGAGAAGAAACGCGTCGGCATCGAGCTGCCGATCCCGGTCGACCACGGTCCCACCGGGCAGCCGCTTGGGGGCGGCACGCTGAAATTCTCCGGTCGCACCGGCACGGTCGTCTTCTCCAAGTCGCCGGTGCTCGACAATGTGCCGATCGTGCTCACCAACCCGGGCATCTGGGAGGCGCTGGGCCTGCCATTGACGCCGTTCGACGACAGCATCGCCGACCAGGATCCGCTGACCATCGTCGAATCCCAGATCTCGCCGTATCAGCAGGCGCAGGTCTCGCTGGTCGATGCCGACAGTGGCAAGCCCATCATCGACAGTCACAGCGGCAAGCCGATCTCGTTCATCGGCACCAACCCGATCGACGTGCCGAACTGCGCCAACTGCCACTCCAACGACAACGCCAACGGCAAGAAATACCACCTGTACAAGCAGGAAAAGGCTTTCTGGAAATCGCTTGGCGCGACCGACTATATCGCCAACCTGAAAGCCACCTCGGTTTCGGTGCTCGAGATTCATGACGGTAAGTTCGGCACCGACTTCCTCGCGAAATACAACCCGAAGAGCCGTTCCAAGGACAACCGACTGGGGCGTGATCCCATCCTCTGTCAGAAATGCCATGCCGACAATGTCATCGGCGTGCTGAAATCGCGTGGCACGGTCGAATCGGTGACCGGAAAGATCAAGAAGAAGGACAAGCCGCTGGAGCCGCTCAGCCAGGCCATGCATCGAGGCCATCTCCAGGTGCGCGCGCTGTCCGATTCCCAGGGGCGCACCGGGATGTGCCAGGGCTGCCACCCGGCGCATCGTCAGGACCATGACATGGTCGGTTATCCAATCACGCCGAAGGGTCGCAATGCCTATGCCCGTCGCGACAATCGCGACTCCAAGGGTGGCTGTTATGTCGGCCGCGACGTGCATTCCAACCCCGGCAAGGACCAGGACGGCGCCGAAACGCCCGAGCATCTGAACGCGATCGGTCAATGGTTGCAGAACAACATCTCGAAGATCGGCAACGGCGAAGGCGGCAAGGGGCTGTGGTGCACCAACTGCCATAACCAGCTTGCGCGCGTGCTCTATCAGTACGACAACATCGAGCAGGCCTTCTGGCAGAAAGGCAAGACCCTGCGCAACAAGTCGTTGAAAGAGATCGCCGCCTACATGGGCATCAGCGTCGACGAGCTGACCAGCGACTGGATGGACCCGAAGACCAAGCCCAGCACCTTCATCCCGAAGCAGGCCGACATGAAGAACATCCTGCGCGTATGGGATCGCGATCGTCTGGTGCCGGATATCGCGGTGATCGCCACCAAGGACGGCAAGCCGGTGATCCACAAAGACGAAGACGGTGATCCGAACGTGGTCATCCTGTCCGCGAACCCGGCGGTCGATCTCGCGTCGCTGAAACTGCCGGAGGGTGCCGATGGCGCGTTGGCGGTGCCTTATAGCGCGGCCGATCATGGGCGGGACTATTGGTTGTCTCCGGGCGTGCCGCATTGCGCGGATTGCCATGCCGCTCCATACGTCGAAGGGCAGGGCGGCGTCGCCTTCCCGATCAACCAGCCGGGCAAGTACAGCCAGGTACGCTACACCAAAGGGCATGCCGGCATCTCTTGCCAGGCTTGTCATGAATCGATCCACGGCCTCTACCCGGTCACGCCGCGCATCGATACGACGACCTACAAGCAGCCCACCCAGTACAACCCGGATGGCAGCCATGGTCCGTTGAAATGCGCGGCCTGTCATGAGACCAACGAGCACGGTGTGCCGCTGATCGCCCGGAACAAGACCTACGAAGGCAAGCCGATCAAGGACGATTTCGATGCCGCGGTCAGCTGGATCCACGCCAACGCGCCCGATCTGGGCGGCAGGATCCCGCCGATCAACGACGATCGCCCCGTAGACTGATTCCATTCGACGGCGACGGAACAGGGGGCGTCAGGCGCCCCCCTTGTATGCGGGGCCACGTCATCTAACCCGGACATTTCATGAATTCATGGGGTGATCGCGCAGGAGAGGGTTTTCACAAGGAATTTTCTGAAGGCGTCCCGTATCGGGGATTACGGGCAACGGAAGAAAATGTCTTGTGGGAACAAGAAGCCAGCGAGGGCGCGTGTAATTCATGAATGTTCCGGGCTATACTCGTCGCCCATGAATTGTTGGGTTTTCGAGGCCGTTCCTCGCGCCCGTGGGCCAGGCGCGGAAGCGAGTCATAGCCCATTCCAAGACGAGTTTCCGCAACGACGCCCACGGGTGCGAGGGGCGGTGGCAGTGGCCGAAAATTCATGGGCGGCGGATATAACCGATTGATAAAGTCAGAGTGGCGTCGGCTTGGAAAACCTCGGAGGCATGGATGCCGGAGCCCTGCTTTGTTATGCCTGACGCATTCCCATTGCCGGGGCGTCTACAGCTCCTTTTCGAACAACTGGCCAAAGGATTTCCGCAGGCTTTGCAAGGCATCGGCGGGTCGTTCGAAATCACAGGCCTTCTCGTCACTCACCGGCTCGCTTTTGGGCAGGTCGTTGGATTCGAACAGATGGGCGAGTTGCCTGGCAAGCATCGGGCTTTCGAACACCAGCGCGCTTTCGCTGTTCAGGCGCGCGCTGCGTGGATCCAGATTGAACGAACCCACCAGGGAGATGCGGCGGTCAAAAACCGCATACTTCGAATGCATCGTACCTTCGCGCGGCGCCTTGCCGTCGGGTGTATGACCGACCCATTCGAAGATGCGCAGCCCCGCGTGCCGGTGGCCGCAGCGTTGGACGCGGGGTTCCTGATTCACTGCCAGCAGGGTTTTGTAGTAGCCGCGACCGACCAGGGTGATCTCGGGCAGGTCATTGGTGCCCGGGCTGTTGCTGATCAGGGTGATGCGCACGCAGCGCCGCGCGGCGTCGCTTAGGGCGTCGATGATCGGGACGCTGGGCACGAAATAGGCGTTGGCGATCAGAACCTCTTTTTTCGCGGCATGAATCAGTTGCAGGTAAGCCTGCTCGATATAGCTTTCGCGAAAGCGCGGCCGGCTTTGGAAAAAACGCGCGCGCGCCGGATGATAATCGGGCTGTATGCGGCGCGCGGCGAGCTCTTTCACGCGTGCCACCAGGCGTGGCCGGGTATCGTAGTGGAAAGCGAAGCGCCCGGTCTTGTCCAGCAGGCCGCGGGTCGCGGACCAGTACAGATTGGTATTGAGGATGCCGCGGCTCTTCTTGATCTGGGTGAAGTAACGGAAGTTTCGGTCGAAGGCTTCGGTCATGTCCTTCACTACCGCGCCCTTCGCGATCACGTCTTGATCGCGCCAATAGCCTCCAGGATGTTTCGGATCGATGCGGAAGTACTCGTTGCCGACGTTCAGGCCGCCGGTGATCGCGACGCCATGATCGGTCTCGCCGTCGACAATCCACATCTTCTCGTGGAAGCGTTTGTCGAGCCGGCCGGGGTCGTAATGGGGCATCAGGAACGGAATCGGGATCTCGTTGAGCCATTGCAGCAGCATGGCTTCGTAGCCTTCCACCTCGATGCCCCATTGCTTCAGGTCGAAATACAGGCGCTGCGTCTGTAGCGAGGGATTGGAGAAGGCGTCGACGATCACGCGTACATCCAACCCGGCCTGTTTCTTGCGTTTCAACAGCTCGGCGATGTAGAGCCCGGACTCGTCGCCGGAGAAGATCAACGCCTGGATACGGATCGAGGTGTCGGCCTGTTCCAACGAGCGCACGCGCGCGGCGAAGGCGTCATCGCCGTTTCGCAGGATCGCGATGCGGTTGGCTTTCGCGGGCCGCACGGGAAACAGCGCCGATGTGCCGACCTCCGGGAAGGGGCTGCCGATGAAGTCCGAGGCTGGGCCGAATACCGATGAGCCCGGTCGCCAGTGGAGCGGTTCGGAATCGGGTTCGGGGAGACTGGCGCAAGCTGTCAGCAGGAGTGCCGCGAGCAGGGCGGATTTCTTCATCGTGGGGTCTCTCGGGCTGGAAAGCGTCCGTGACGCAGGAAATGGATGACGGCGTTGCTGATATATCGGCTGTAGCGCATCAGGCCATGGCCGCTGGGGGCCACCAGGAAATCGCGCATGCCGGGCAGGCGGGTGCTGGCGACCGAAACCACGCCATCGTCGGGACCGGGCAGCAGCCAGGAGCCGAACGGGTTCAGACTGTGATCCCCGGCAATGATGCCGAGCTCGTATTCCGGTGGCGGCAAGCGTTTGGGAAAGCTGTCGCCGGCGGTGCCGAGACGGGTCGCGGTGGGGCCGGCGAGACGGCGCGCCCAGCGCCACGCGGGGCGTTCGAGCAGATCGGCCAGTTCGCTGCCCTGGTTCGGCGTGCCGAGAAGCACGACCCGTCCGAGATGCTGTACCGGCTTGCGCGCAAGCAGGCCGCGCAGCAGCAGTCCGCCGAGGGAATGACCAACGAAGTGTACACGGGCTTTGTAGCGGCAGCATTGGATGACCTGATATCGGAGCAAGGCGATCAGCGCGTCGGGTGGCAGACTTCGTGACGGATAGTCCAGCGCGATCACCTCGAAGCCCGCGCGGCGCAGTTCCCGTCCGATGAAGGACATCGCGCCGGCATCACGTCCGAGGCCGTGCAGCAGGACGACGGTTTCGCCGGGCGCCGCCGCGTTATTCGCGCTCAGCGCGATCAGGCAGAGTAGCTGGATGGCCCGTGTCAATGGCGTACCGCCGTCGGATCGATGTGGCGTGGGGCCTGATCGGGATGGAGTGCCCCATGATCCCAGTCGAGAAAGCGGATTTCGCGGCGTTGCAACACGCGGCGCGTGGGAAGCTTGCCGTGATCGACCACCAGGATCGCGCGCAATCCGTCGCTCCAGTAGGGATCGCCGGTGAGATTGTGGCGGGGCTTGTCGGGTGACGAGGCGCCGAGCCCCTCGATATAGCCGAACGCTTCGATCTGCCCGGACAGTAGCAGATCCTCGATCAGGTAATTGCGCGCCTCGTCGATGTCCGGATCGATCTTGTGCGTCACCAGGAACGGGCTTTTCAAGGTGAAGCGCACGCCGATATCCCGGCTGATCTGGCCGATCCAGACCGGTTTGTCGCCGACTGACCAGGGAGTCAGCCACAGGCGCAAGTGATTGCGTTGGTTGATTGAAGCGCGGGCCTTCTGCATCGCCAGATCCTGCTTGCGCCCGAAGGCATAGAGCGGACTGACGGGGGAATAGTCATATCTGGAGCCGAACAGAAACGAAGCGATGGTTTTGCGAATCGATTCCGCATGGTTCTTTTCGGCCGGGTGCCATCCTCGTGATGTGAACACCCGACGCAGGTCTTTCGGACGGGCGATGATGACCAGGTTCAATGGATCACCGCTGGCGCGCTGTTTCGCGTCGGTGGTGCAGCAACCGACGGCCGGCAGGCGGTTGCGCAGTGCCTCCAGGCTCAGTTTTTCGATGGCCCCGGTCGGATAGAGCGATCGGGCGTCGGGCAGCTTGTCGGTCAGCAACTCGGGGCGGGGGAGAAAAATCGGGAGCTCGAGGAGATCGTGACGGCCGATAACGATGGCGGCGGCTTCGCGGTCGAGGCTGTCGGTACTGACGAACACGAAACCACGCCGGCGTTGTCCGGCATGAACCGGGTTGTGGAAATTGCCGGCTTCCAGCCGCGCCACCAGGGTATCGTAATCGGCCTGACTCAGACCCACGCGAAAACGGTAAGCGACTTCCGCTGGGGACAGGTAACCCGGTGCCAGGGATGGCAGCAGCAGCCAGTGCGGATGATGGCTGCGGCGATTGTCCAGGTCTACCCACAGCGCATGCACCCAGCGCGATCCGAGATCGACGCCGAACAACGCCTTGGCGCGTTCCCGCGGCACCACGGTGACCGCGAGCGACAGCTCGTTCATGCGTTCCACCTGTGCATCGCGTGACAGGTCATCGACCGGGAAGGTCTCGATGGACGCCAGCGGTACCGGTTGCGTGGTGGCGCAGGCGCTCAGCAGCAGGGCAAGGAGGGCGGGCAGAGCAGGACGCGGGTTACGGAGCGGATGCATGGGTTCGTTTTCCCTTGTGTATATACTCGCCGCCCATGAATTTTCGGCCACTGCGACCGCCCCTCGCACCCGTGGGCGTTGTTGCGGAAACTCGCCATAGAATGGGCTATGACTCGCTTCCGCGCCTGGCCCACGGGCGCGAGGAACGGTCTCGAAAAACCGAAAACCCATGGGCGACGAGTATACAATAGCGTTTTTCTTTTGGTCGTTGCACGGGAAAGCGCCGCATGCTCGAACAACTCACGATCGCCCAGAAGATCGCGGTCTTCGCATTGCCCCTGATCTTCGGGATCACCCTGCACGAGGTCGCCCATGGTTGGGTCGCCTGGAAGCTCGGCGACGATACCGCATATGCCTCGGGCCGCCTGTCATTGAATCCGCTGCGCCATGTGGATCCGGTCGGAACCCTCGCGCTGCCGCTGCTGATGTATCTGCTGACCGGTTTCGTCTTCGGTTGGGCGAAGCCGGTACCGGTAAATTTCGCGCGCTTGCACAATCCGCGCCGCGACATGGGCTTGGTGGCCGCCGCCGGACCCTTGTCGAACCTGGCGATGGCCATCCTGTGGGCGCTGGCGATGCGCATCGGTCTCGGTCTGGAGGCCGGGCTGGCGTGGCTGGGACAGCCCTTGGTCTACATGGGCTACGCCGGGATCCTGATCAATGCCTTCCTGATGATCCTGAACCTGATCCCAGTGCCACCGCTCGACGGCGGTCGGGTGATGACCGCGTTGCTGCCGCCGGCGCTGGCGGAGAAGTATGCCCAGATCGAGCCGCTGGGCATTTTGATCCTGCTGGCGTTGTTGATGACGGGTCTGCTGGACTGGTTCCTGTGGCCGGGAATCCGCTTCGTCATGCGCCTGTCGGCCCAGGTCGCGGGTTTGGGATAGAGGACCCGGCTGTCCGCGGGCCGCACATTTTGCTTGATCTGGCGGAATATCCCGGTAGTCTGATGGGTTCGCCTTGAAACTGGAGGGAATAGAGCTTGTTTTCCGTTGCCGCACAACATGCGCGCGTGCTTTCCGGCATGCGGCCGACCGGTCGGTTGCACCTCGGCCACTACCACGGCGTCCTGAAGAACTGGATCGAGCTTCAGCACGAGTACGAATGCTTTTTCTTCGTTGCCGACTGGCATGCTCTGACCACCCATTACGATGATCCGACGATCATCGCCGATAACGTTTGGGATATGGTGATCGACTGGCTCGCCGCCGGCGTCAACCCGGGCGAGGCCAGGTGTTTCATCCAGTCGCGCGTGCCCGAGCATGCCGAGCTGCATCTGCTGCTGTCGATGATCACGCCGCTGAGCTGGCTCGAGCGCGTGCCGACCTTCAAGGATCAGCAGGAAAAACTCAAGGAACGGGACCTCTCCACCTATGGTTTTCTCGGTTATCCGTTGCTGCAAAGCGCCGATATCCTGATTTATCGCGCCGGCCTGGTGCCGGTGGGCGAAGACCAAGTGGCCCATGTCGAGCTGACCCGCGAGATCGCGCGGCGCTTCAACCATATCTACGGTCGCGAACCCGGCTTCGAGGACAAGGCGCGCGCCGCGATGAAGAAGATGGGCAAGAAGGCCGCGAAACTTTACGCGCGTTATCGCACCGCCTGGCAGGAACAGGGCAATCAGGAATCCCTGAAAGCGGCGCGGGCCTTGCTCAAGGAGCAGAAGAATCTCACCCTGGCCGATCGCGACCGCTTGTTCGGCTACCTGGAAGGTGGCGGCAAGGTGATCCTGCCGGAGCCGCGTCCCTTGTTGACCCGGGCGCCGAAGATGCCCGGGCTGGATGGTCAGAAGATGTCCAAATCCTATCACAACACCATCCCGTTGCGGGCCGATCCCGCGGAGGTCGAGAAAGCCCTGCGCACGATGCCGACGGACACCCGGCGCGTGCGGCGTACCGATCCCGGTGATCCGGCGCGCTGTCCGGTATGGCAGTTCCATGAGATCTACTCGGACGAAAAGACCCGGGAGTGGGTCATCGAAGGCTGCACCAGCGCCGGCATCGGCTGTCTGGAATGCAAACAGCCGATCATCGACGCGGTGCTGGCCGAACTGCAACCGATTCAGGAACGCGCGCGGGAATACCAGGAACAGCCCGATCTGGTGCGCAACATCCTGGCCGAGGGCAGCGAGGCGGCGCGCGAGGTGGCGCGCGACACGCTGGATGAAGTACGCCACGCAATGGCGCTGGACTATCGATGAGCGATTCTCCGGGCGCGTTGGAGCAAGCGCCGCCGGTCGATGGGGGCGGGGTCCCATTGGCGGTGGTGCGAGGCGAGCCCCAATTCGAGTTGCCGGAGGATCTCTACATCCCGCCGGACGCGCTCGAGGTGTTTCTCGACGCCTTCGAGGGGCCGCTCGATCTGCTGCTATACCTGATTCGTCGCCAGAATCTGGATATCCTCGACATCCCGATCGCCTCGATCACCCGTCAGTATATGGAATACGTCGAGCTGATGCGCGAGCTGCGCCTCGAGCTGGCGGCGGAATACTTGGTGATGGCGGCGATGCTGGCCGAGATCAAGTCGCGCATGCTGTTGCCGCGCCCGGTCAGCGAGGAAGAAGAATCGGAAGACCCGCGTGCCGAACTGATCCGGCGCCTGCAGGAATACGAGCGTTTCAAGCAGGCGGCCGAAGAGATCGAGGCCCTGCCGCGCCTCGGGCGCGATGTCTTTCAAGCCGTGATCGCCTTCCCCGACCGCCAGGTCCGGCAATGTCAGCCGGATGTCGGGCTCGACGAGTTGATGCGCGCCTTGCACGAGGTGCTGCGCCGCGCCGACCTGTTCAGCAGCCACCATGTGGAAAAGGAAACCCTGTCGGTGCGCGAGCGCATGGCCAGCGTGCTGGAGCGGCTCGACGGCGAAGGCTTCACCGAATTCACCCGCTTGTTCGATCTTGCCGAGGGACGCATGGGCGCGGTCGTTACCTTCATCGCGGTTCTGGAGCTGGTCAAGGAATCGCTGATCGAGTTGGTGCAGTCGGACAACTTCGCGCCGATCCATGTGCGTGCGCGGAGCGCCGCATGAGCGTGCAAGAACCGCTCAAGAACATCCTCGAGGCGGCCTTGCTGGCGGCCGGAAAGACCCTTTCGCTGGAACAGATGGCGGCCCTCTTCGCCGCCGGCGGCGAACCGGACAAGGCCGCCCTGCGCGAGGCGCTGGAAGCCCTTCGCGGCGATTACGAGGGCCGCGGGATGGAGCTCAAGCAGGTTGCCGGCGGTTACCGGATCCAGGTGCGCGCCGAGTATGCGCAATGGGTTTCTCGTCTGTGGGATGAAAAGCCCGGGCGCTATTCGCGGGCATTGATGGAAACCCTGGCGCTGATCGCCTATCGTCAGCCGATCACGCGCGGCGAGATCGAAGAGATCCGCGGCGTTTCGGTCAATACCTATATCATCAAGACCCTGATGGAACGCGAATGGGTGCGAGTGGTCGGACATCGGGATGTCCCGGGGCGGCCGGCGCTCTATGCCACCACGCGCGCCTTTCTCGACTACTTCGGCCTGCGTTCTCTCGATGAGTTGCCGACCCTGGCCGAGATCCGCGACCTCGGCGAGATCGACCGCGAGCTGCAACAGCAGGCCGCCGAGGCCTCCGCTCCGCGCAGCGGCCTGCCGCTTGCCGGAGAAGAGCCGGAACCCGGCCTTCCCGACGCTGCCAATGAGCCTCCGGATGACAGGAACCGTGAAAAACAAGACATCGAAAAACAAGGCGCGGAATAGCCTGACCGTCACCCAGGACCGACAGCGGGTGCAAAAGCTGCTGAGTCACGCGGGCTATGGTTCCCGCCGTGAGATCGAAGGCTGGATCGCCGAAGGCCGGGTGCGTATCAATGGCCGCGTCGCGCGTCTCGGCGATCGTGCCGGCATCGAGGACGCCTTGGAGATCGACGGTCGGCCGGTCAGCCGCAAGCGCATCCGCGCCAGCGAGCCGCGCGTCATCCTCTATAATAAACCCGAGGGCGAGCTGGTCACGCGGCACGACCCGGAAGGCCGGCCGACCGTCTTCCAGGCCTTGCCGCGTCTGCCGAGCGGGCGTTGGATACCGGTAGGCCGGCTCGACATCAACAGCTCCGGGCTGTTGCTGCTGACCAACGACGGCGAACTGGCGAATGCGCTGATGCATCCGTCGAACCAGGTAGAGCGCGAGTACGCGGTGCGCGTCAACGGCCGGGTCGACGACGAGGCGATCCGGCAGCTGGTCCACGGCGTGCGGTTGGAAGACGGCCCGGCGCGCTTCGAGGATGTCGTCGATGTCGGCGGGGAAGGGGCCAATCATTGGTTTCATGTCGTCATCGTCGAAGGGCGCAAGCGCGAGGTGCGGCGCATGTGGGAAGCCATCGGACTGCTCGTCAGCCGCCTGATCCGTGTGCGCTATGGCCCGATCGAGCTGGGCGCGCGCTTGAAGCCGGGCCGCTGGCGCGAGCTGGACAAGGAGGAATTCAAACGCCTCTACCAACTCGTCGGCCGACGCCCGCCGCGCATGCCGGCGCGCCCCTTGCGCAACCCGATCATCAAAAAGCAGGGTCGCGTGGCCAGTCCGTGGAAAAGGCGGTGAAGCGGCCCCTGGCGAGGAGCGTCGAATGACGGTTTTTCCTTTTTCTTCCGTGACCGCGCGGGTCGCCGGACTGGCTTCGCTGGCGCTCGTCGGCGTCGTCCATGCCGCGCCGTTCGACAAGACCTTGTGGCGCAACGGCATCACCTTCCATGTTCACGCCAGCGACCATGGCTCGCTGAACCGGCTTACCGTTCGGCCTTCCGGATTACGGCTGAAAGAGGCCAACCGGCCGTTCTCGCAAACGATCGAGGGCGGCGTCAGCGGCGCCGAGATCGCGGACCTCGATCACGACGGCTGGCCCGAACTCTATGTTTTTCTATCGGCTTCCGGGTCAGGGAGTTACGGCGAGGTCCTGGGCTGGCATGTCGACAAGGGGCGGTCGCTCAGCGAGATCTACCTGGCGCCGCTGAGCGATGATCCGGTCAACAGCGAGGGCTACCTCGGCCACGATCGTTTTCGCATCGAGGGGGATCGCCTGGTGCGCAGCTTTCCCGTCTACCGCGAGGGCGATGCCACGGCAACGCCGGGTGGTGGCACGCGCACCCTGCGTTACCGCCTGGTGGCCGGTCCGGCCGGCTGGTCGTTGCGTTCCGACAGCGGCTGCGATCGCTGAGCCCGATGGCTGTCGACCGGCTCGCCAACGCCGCCTCGATCTACCAGCAGTTGCATACCCGCTATGGCGTGCGTCACTGGTGGCCGGCGGATACCCCGTTCGAGGTCATGCTCGGCGCGATCCTGACGCAGAATACCGCGTGGACCAATGTCGAGAAGGCCCTGGCCAACCTGAAAGCCGCCGACTGCATCGATCCCGAGGCCATCCTGGCGTGCCCGCTGGTGGAGCTTGCCCGGCGGATTCGTCCCTCCGGTTACTATAACCAGAAAGCCGCGCGCTTGAAGCGGATCGCCGCGTTCGTGCTTCAGCATGGCGGCATCGGGCGCTTGCGCGGGCAGCCGCTGGAAGAACTGCGCCCACGCCTGTTGGCGCTGAACGGCGTCGGCCCCGAAACCGCCGATTCGATCCTGTTGTACGCGCTCGAGAAGCCGGTGTTCGTCATCGATGCCTACACCCGGCGCATCTTCTCGCGCCTCGGCGCGCTGCGGGGAGACGAGCGCTACGAAACCCTGCGTGCGTTGTTCGAACGCTCGCTGCCGGCGCGCGATACCGCCTTGTTCAATGAATACCATGCCCTGATCGTCGAGCATGCCAAACGCCACTGCAAGGTCAAACCCCTGTGCGCCGGCTGCCCGCTGGCGGCCGATTGCGCCGAGGCCCGGCGTGTCGCCGACGAACCTCGTCGCGAGCCGACCGGGTTCGACCGCTTGGGGCGGTGAATGGGGCGAAGTCGTCCGATTGACAGCCGTGGATGCCCCCTGCCAAGCTGGCAGTCAGGAATGTTTATCGAAAGCGACTGATTATCCTGGACTTTTTTTGAAACTTCGGGTTTTTACCCAGACAGATTGGCAGGAAAACACCGCGCTGACCGCCGCCCGGGAGATGCCGCTATCCTTAGGAAAATTCCTTTCGAAACCATGACTTGAGTTTCTCTTTCTCGTTCTGGCCCGCTTCTTGCTTCGGTGTATCGAACAAGTACAACAAGCGTGCCGCGCGCCAGCTTGCCGCTGACGCGGGTGGAGGAGAACGATGAACCGACCCCCTGACCGCATCGCGTCCGCGATGCGCCTGCTTCTTTGTTGTTGGCTGCTCGTGCTGGGCGGTGTCGCGCTCGCGGCTTCCGGTAACCCGAAGGATGCCGCGCGGGCCTACCACGATGCGCGTTGGAACCCGTTGCACTTCGCGCCGGCGATCGACCACGCCAGCGATGCGCAATGCCTGCAATGTCACGGCGAGATCGAGCAGCGTCGTCCGCGCGACCGCAGCCCGGCCGGGGTGCCGGCCGATGAGACCCTGGCCTGGTACCAGACGCTGGATACCTATCGCGGCCCCCAGGACAGCTTTCATCGCCGCCACCGCGACACGCCGCTGGCGAAGCGGCTGATGAGGCTGCGCTGCAACAGCTGCCACCGGGGGCATAACCCGGATCGCGAGGTCGCCGTCGATGGCGATCCCCTGCGTCACGACCCGGCGTTGCGCAAGGACGTTGACAGCGACATCTGTCTGATGTGTCACGGTCGCTTCGATTACACCGTGATGCCGGGCCTGAGCGCGCCGTGGAGTGAGAGCCGCGAGCGTTTTCAGAACAACTGTCTGGCCTGTCACCGCGCCTTTCGCACCCAGCGTCATCAGTTGAATTTCCTGAATGCGAAAGCGATCGAGGAGGCCGGAGAAGCCGATGGCGATGTCTGCTATGGCTGTCATGGCGGTCGTGCCTGGTATGCGCTCGCCTATCCCTATGTGCGTCGTCCGTGGCCGCGCATGCCGTCGGTCACGCCGTCGTGGGCCGCCGGTCGTCCCAGCCAGTATCCCGCCCGATTCCTGAACAACGAGGCCGACAACAATGAATGACGAAAAGACGCTCCCCCGGCGCATCGCCTCCGCGTTGAGCATGAAGCGACGCGATTTTCTGAAGACCACGACGCTGACCGGCGCGGCGGCGCTCGCCGGTGGCGGCCTGTTGCGCGCGCGGCGCGCCGAGGCCTACGCCTACGCTCCGCATCCCACGGACGACGAGATGGAGACCGTGGTCACCAGTTGCGCGCACAACTGCGGCTCCCGTCATGTGCTGGTGGCGCACAAGAAAGGGGATGTCATCGTGCGCCTGTCGTCGGACGACGGCCGCTTCCAGAAGGGTGGCTTCTATGGCAAGGACACCCGCGACGAGCCGCAGTTGCGCGCCTGCCTGCGTGGACGATCGTATCGCGAGCGGATCTACTCCTCCGAGCGATTGCTGTATCCGATGATGCGCGTCGGCGAGCGCGGCTCCGGGCGCTTCCGTCGCGTTTCCTGGGACAGCGCGCTGGATTTCGTCGCCACCAAGATGCAGGAGATCAAGGAGAAATACGGCTCGCAGGCGATCCTCGATCAGGCCTATGCCGGATCTTCCTATGGCGTGCTCCACAAGTCGGACCAGATCGACGGATTGCAGGCGCGCCTGCTCGGGATGTTCGCCTGTCGCACCAGCTCCTGGTCGGTGCCGTCGTACCAGGGCACCACGACCAGCTCGCGCTGGACCTTCGGCACCATCGAGGACGGCAACGAGGACGACACCTTCGAGCACTCCAGATTGATCATCATGTGGGGTTGGAACCCGGCCTACACCTTTCACGGCGGCAATACCGTCTACTATATGCGGCGCGCGCGCCAGAAGGGTTGCAAGTTCGTCGTCATCGATCCGCAGTACACCGATTCGGCCGCGGTCTACGATGCCTGGTGGATCCCGATCAAGCCGAACACCGACGCCGCGATGATGGCGGCGATGGCGCATGAGATCTTCAGCGAGAACCTTCAGGACCAGTCGTTCA
Source organism: Sedimenticola sp. (assembly GCA_027008705.1). Classification (GTDB taxonomy): domain Bacteria; phylum Pseudomonadota; class Gammaproteobacteria; order Chromatiales; family Chromatiaceae; genus JALSSX01. The sequence continues at coordinate 21,020 of JALVEB010000224.1, forward strand.
TCGATCAGTTCACCCAGGGCATGGATGCCGGCACCATGCCGGAGTGGGCGCGCAATGCCCCGAACGGCGGCGAGAACTTCAAGGACTATATTCTCGGCAAGTACGATGGCCAGCCCAAGACGCCGGAATGGGCCGAGCCGATCTGCGGCGTCAAGGCCGCCGATATCCGCAAGCTCGCGCGCATGTACGCCACCACCAAGCCGGCTGCGTTGAAGGCCTGCTGGGGGCCGGGGCGCAACTCCTACGGCGAGCAGTACAACCGCATGGCCGCGGCCTTGCAGGCGATGACCGGCAACATCGGCGTGCTCGGCGGCTGCGCCGAGGGCGTCGGCAAGGCTTGGCACGCCGAGGCCGTCGCCTATCCCTACGATGGTTACAGCAACATCTGGTTCGGCTCGATCAAGTCCGATCGCTGGGCGCATCTGGTCAACAACTACCCGAACGTGAAGCGCGAGGAGATCGGCCTGTGGCCGCGCGACGATGAGTTCGACGGCGTGATTCCGAATATCAAGGGGATCTTCTGGCAGGGCTCGGACTGGTTCAACCAGCTCACCAATATCAACAAGGAGATCGCCGCGATCAAGAAGCTGGAGCTGGTGGTCTGTCTGGATCAGACGATTACCCCGTCCGGCTTGTTCGCCGACGTGCTGCTGCCGATCTGCACCCATTTCGAGCGCCATGATGTCGCGTTGCCCTGGTACAAGGGGCACTACTACATCCACCGGCCGAAGGTCATCGAGCCGCTGGGCGAGTCGAAGACCGATTTCCAGGTCTTCACCGAGCTCGCCTGGCGCATCGGCGGAGAGCGTTTCGGCAAGGCCTACAACCCGCGCGCCGAGCGGGACTATTGGGAGCATCCGGACGCCACCGACGAGGCCTATCTGAAGGCTTGGTGGGAAGAGGGCGTGATGGGTCGCCAGGGCGCGACCATGAGCTGGGACGAGTTCAAGCGCCATGGGATCTACAAGGTCAAGCTGGATCGGCCGCATGTGGCCTTCCAGGATCAGATCGAAAAGGGCGAGCCGTTCCCGACGCCGTCCGGCAAGATCGAGATCCTGTGCGGCGAGCTGGCGAAGATCGACGACTGGACGCGCACCCGCTACGGCGCCCACATCCCGTCGATCCCGAAGTGGATCGAGCCGACCGAATCGCTGAATCACCCATTGCGCGAGCGTTTTCCGTTTCACCTGATCACCCCGCACCCACGTCAGCGCACCCACTCGATTTTCAACAACAGCAAGTGGCTGCGCGAGACCTACGAGCAGGATGTCACGATGAACACCGCCGACGCGCGCCGCCTCGGCCTGAAGGATGGCGACACCGTCGAGGTATGGAACGACCGCGGCATGGTGGTGGTGCCGCTGCGCACCACCGAGCGGCTGATGCCCGGGGTGCTGGTGATCTACGAAGGCGCCTGGCTGGACATGGACCAGCAACAGATCGACCGCGCCGGCAATCCCAACGTACTGACCGCCGACCAGCCGAGCCCGGCCGGCGCCTTCGTCTACAACACCATCCTGGTCGCGGTGCGCAAGAGCCGGCGCGCGCACTGGCCCGGCTGGGACGAAACCGCGAACGCCCGCGCCCAGGTCTTCCGGCGCGATCTGTGAGGGAGTCCGACGAGATGACTAGCCACAAGCGACACACCCTGTTTCTTCTGTTGTCGATGGCGCTGCTGCCGGTTGCTCCGGCGCTCGCCAGCGTGCGTCCGCTGCACGAGTACAACATCACCATCAACTACGAGCTCGGCATGCACTGCACCGGCTTCGATTTCACCTACTGCTGCATCCTGCCGCCGTACAACTCGATCCAGAGTCAGGTGATCAAGACCGCGCTCGCTCCAGATGCCAAACCGCGCCTGTTGGCCGCCGACCCGAAGGACTCGAGCGTGGTCATCGACGGCGCTCGGCGCATGAAACTGAACTACGGCCACATGGACAACAGCTATTCCGAGGGTTCCAAGCTGGCCTACTGGGAGGTGCCCTATGACGTCGATGGCGATGGCCGGTACGGCCCCCATGAGAACGTCGGCAACGCCTATTTCACCCACCTCTATGTGTACAAGGGCCTCGAAGGCGAGAACCCAACCGGCGGTAGTCGCGACAGCGACAAGAAGCGCGTCGGCATCGAGATCCCGATCCCGCGCGACAACGGTCCGGCCGGCGGCGCGGTGCCCAGCCCGATGCATGGCGGTCATCTGCATTACACCGGCGACAGCGGCACCGTCGTCTTCACCAAGTCCCCGGTGCTCGACAATGTGCCAATCATGCTCACCCATCCCGGGATCTGGGACGCGCTCGGTCTGCCGCTGACGCCGTTCAACGACAGCACCATGCGGCGCAGCCCGTTGACCATCGTCGAAAGCGAGATCCGCCCGTACCAGGAGGCCTGGGTCGCGCTGGTCGACGCCGACAGCGGGCGGCCCGTGATCGATCGTGTCACCGGCCGTCCGGCCTACTTCATCGGCACCAACCCGATCGATGTGCCGAACTGCTCCAACTGCCACTCCAACGACAACGCCAACGGTGAGGCCTATCAGCTCTACAAACAGGAGAAAACCTTCTGGAAGAGCCTGGGCGCGAGCGACTACATCGCCAACCTGAAAGCCACCTCGGTATCGATTCTGCAGATCCATGACGCCAAGCACGGCACCCGCTTTCTGAAGAACTATCGTCCAGAGAGCCGCGCCACCGCCAACCGTCTCGGGCGCGATCCGGTGCTGTGTCAGAAATGTCATGCCGACAACGTCATCGGCGTGCTGCGCTCGAAGGGCGTGATCGAATCGATGACCGGCCAGGCGATCGACACCGACATCCCGATCCCGCCGCTGAGTCAGGCCCTGCACCATGCCCACCTCGTCAACCGGCCGTTGCCGGACTCGTTCGGTCGCACCAATGCCTGTGCCGGCTGCCACCCGTCGCACCGTCAGGACGGCTCGATGGACGGCTACCCGATCACCCCGGACGGCCGCAATACCTACGCCGATTCCGACAACCGCGACACCGCCGGTGGTTGCTTCGCCGGACGCGACGTGCATTCCAACCCGAACAAGGACCGCGACGGCGTGGAAACCCCCGAGCACCTGACCGCGATTGGCAAGTGGCTGCAAGAGAACGTTTCCCAAATCGGAAACGGCAAGCACGGCAAGGGGCTGTGGTGCACCAACTGTCACAACCAGCTCTCGCGCGAACTCTATCAGTACGACCGCATCACCCAGGCCTTCAAGCAGCAGGGCCGCACCCTGCGCAACCGCTCGCTGGATGAGATCGCCCAGGCGATCGGCGTGACGCGAAAGGAACTCGAAGAGCGATACCTCGATCCGAAAGTAGTGCTCGACGAGAACGGTCGCAACACCGAGGGCCGCTCCGGGGTGCTGTTGCCGTGGGCGCAGCAGCGCCTGGTCGCCGACATCGGCGTCATCGCGTTGAACGGCAAGGCTCCGCTGATCCGACGGGATGCCGACGGTGATGTCAACGTCGCGCTGCTGTCGCCGAACCCCGGGGTCGAGCCCGCCAGCCTGCCGCTCCCGGCCGGTGCCAGCGGCGCCGCGGCGGTCTCCTACGATGCCGCCGATCACGGCCGCGATTACTGGCTCTCTCCCGGCGCGCCGCACTGCGCCGACTGCCACGCGCCGCCGTTCGTCGAAGGGCAGGGCGGCGCCGCCTTTCCGATCAACCAGCCCGGCAAGTACAGCCTGATGCGCTACAGCAAAGGCCATGCCGGACTCGCCTGTCAGGCCTGTCACCAGTCGATCCACGGTCTCTACCCGGTGACCCCGGATGTCGACACCACGACCTACCGACAGGCGCCGCAATACAACCCGGATGGCAGTCATGGCCCACTGAAGTGCCCGGCCTGCCACCTGAGCAATGACAAGGGCGTGCCCCTGATCGCCAGAGACAAGGCCTGGAAAGGGCGGCCGATCCGCGATGATTTCGACGCGGCGGTCTCCTGGATGCATGCCAGCGCGCCTGATCTCGGCGGCCGCAACCCGCCGCCCGACACCAAAATCCCGTCCCGCATGTAGAGAGGTGGCCAGACCATGAAAGCGACAGCATCCATTCATCCGCCGCGCGGCGCGCGTCGCCGCTTCCCGCCAGGCCGCCTGCTGGCGCTGCTGGCCCTGCTTGCCTGTCTCGGCGGCGCGATGGCGCAAGAGGTCATCGTCTCGGTCGGCCAGCGTGACTTCACCGACGACGATCTCAAGCGCCTGATCAACAGCTCGACGCTGGCGGTGGCTTTCCCGACCTTCTCGAAGGATCAGGCCGCCGGCGTGCGTGGCGAACTGCTCAAGCGCGTGATCGCCTCCGAACTGCTCTACCACGAGGCCAAGCGGCTCGGACTCGACAAGACGCCGGAATACCGTAACGAGATGAAGCGCTTCGAACAGACCCTGCTGTACCAGCGCTACCTCGACCGGCTGCGCAACCAGATCGAGGTGCCGAAAGAGGTCCAGGAGCGTATCCAGTCGCAGTTCAAGGACCGTCCGGCCGACCAGCTCGCGGCGCGCGACATCTATATCGGAAAGCGCTTCCCCGAGCTCAAGGCCAAGCGTCTCCAGGAGCTGAGGAAACGCTACCACCTGACCCTGGACGAAAAGGCCCTGCGCGCGCCGCACTGCGCCGGCGACACCGTGCTGGCCAAGGGAGACGGCATCCGCATCACCTACAATGACATCGGCGGCGCGCGCAAGCCCAACCTCGCCGAGGCGATGCTGCGCCTGCAACGCGCCAGCGAGGCGGCGGTGTTTGCCCGCGCCGCGCGCGACGAGGGCATCGATATCCGCGGCCCGCTCGACGATTACAGCCACAGCCTGCTGTCGCGCATGCTGTTGGCGCGCAAGCAGAAGGAATGGGTGCCGGACCAGAAGACCCTGCGCGCCTGGCTGGTCCGACATCCCGAGATCGCCTACGCCCCGGCCAAGTGGCACCTCGGCGAGATTGTACTGAAGAACGCGGAACAAGCGGTCGCGCTGCGCGATACCATCCGCAACGGTGCCAGCCTCTTCGAACTCGCCGGCCAATACAGCATCGACCCGGTCGGGCGCGCCAACTATGGCGATATCGGCTGGGTCACCGAGGGCGCGATCGACCCGAAGATCGAACAGGCCCTGCGCAAGCTGCGTCCCGGCGAGGTCAGCGAGGTCATCCGCACCCCGCGTGGCTATGTACTGGTCACCGTGATCGATGCCCGTCCCCGGGTCAAGAAACCATTCTCGGCAGTGGCCGACCAGGCGCGTCGGGCGTTGACGAATCAGCGCCTGGCCCGGTATCTGTCGAAGCTTCAGGAACGCTATCCGCTGCGCTGGCGCATCCCGGTCTATATCCGTTCATACGAAGACTTCTTCAACATGCAATAGCGGGGTGCCCGCTGGATACAGGAAACGCCATGAAACCAGACAAGCTCCATGCCGATATCGCCACGATCATCGACGCGCCCGCGCCCGGCGCCGCGCGTTGTCAATTGGTGCTGTACGCCGAATACCGCCTCGATCTCGCGCGCCAGTTGGCCGACGAAACCGGGCTGGCGTTTCGTGACTTCCGCCGTGAGGTGCTGTCCGGGCAAGGCAAGCGGGCTCACGAGCAGCCGCTGACACTGCTCGACCAGGATCTGAGCGCGCAAGGCCGGCTGACCGGCACGGTGATCGCCAATGTCGAAGCGCTGCTGGCGACGCGGCCGGTCGACGAGCGACGGCATTGGTTCGCCGATGTCCTCGATCGTCGCTTCGATTACCCGCTGCTGCTGCCGCTGACGCTGTTCGCCGACGAGGCGCCGACGGACCATCCCGGCGTCATCGATCTGCGCGAGCGTGCCCTGCCGCCGCAATCCCTGATCAGCCGTCTGGCATTGTCCGGGGCGGCGCGCGGCTGACCGCGGTCGCGAAGCCGCCGGTGAACGGGGGGGGGTATACTCGTCGCCCATGAATTCTCGGCCACTGTGACCGCCCCTCGCACCCGTGGGCGTCGGTGCGGAAACCCGCCTCGGAATGGGCTATGACTTGCTTCCGCGCCTGGCCCGCTCGAAAATCCGAAAACTCATGGGCGACGAGTCATAGCGTGGCAGCTTCGGGGGATACGGCGGTCTTCAAGGCCGGCGGGAATCAGTGATAACGCCGCATCTGGCCGATCAACACGCCCTGTATGCGGACCTCTTCTGGTGCGAATTCCATCGCCTTCATGTTGGCATTGGCCGGGTGCAGGAGGATCCTGTCCGGCTGCTTCTCGAGCCGTTTCAGGGTGGCGTTCTCGCCGTTGATCAGGGCCACGACGATCGCGCCTTGCGGGGCTTGCGAGCGTTGCTCGATGATGACGTAATCGCCGTCGAGAATACCCTCCTCGATCATCGAATCGCCGCGTACCCGCAACACATAGCAGGGGTGGGTGGAGCGCAGCGTTGGAGGGATCTCGATCGGCTCCGGATTCTCGATCGCCTCGATCGGCTCGCCGGCGGCGATATAGCCGAGCAGCGGCAACTCATTCGGGTGGTCGTGATGGTGACGCAAGCGCACGCCACGATGCTGGTGATTCATCGGCTCGACCAGGCCGGCCTCGATCAGCGCGCTGATCTGCTTGTGCATGGAACCGCGCGAACTCAGCCCGAGCCGTTCGCACAACTCGTTCAGGCTCGGCGGATGGGGGAAGCGGCACTCGTTCTCGCGCAGAAAATCGTAGATCTCCCGCTGCCGGCGGGTGAGCCGGGATCGATTGGACATCGTGGCGCTCCGTTCTGTCTTCGCTCTCTTTTCCGCATTCTAGCAAACTCCCCGGTGGAGGACGAGAAGGGAACTGCTGTCGTCAGGGCAATCGCGCTTACATTTCCTTGACTTGGCAAGGCGTAGGCCCGATCAAGTACCGCGGATCGGGCAACGGCGCGGTTTCGCGGCACCGCCTGCCGGTTCCGCCGCGCTTGAACCGGCCTCAAAGGTTTTTTTCCATGTAGGCATGGGTCCGATGCAAGGTGGCGGATCGGGCAATCGCGCCAAGCTTTTGAAATCAGGAAACGTCAAGCGAAGTTGCGCGCGATTGTCCTGCTGCTGTCGCGCGGTGTCTTGACCTTCCATCATATTATTAGTAAGTTCCCCGGCTTGCATGAATTTTCTGTCTGGCGTGGCCGCCGGGCATGTTGGGGCCGTTGTGGAGGTTATCCGTGGAATTGAGTGGTGGCGAGATCGTCATTCGCGCGCTGAGGGACGAAGGCGTCGAGTATGTGTTCGGTTATCCGGGTGGCGCCGTGTTGCATATCTACGATGCGCTGTTTCAGCAGGATGAGGTGCGCCATATCCTGGTGCGTCACGAGCAGGCGGCCGCCCATGCCGCCGACGGCTATGCGCGTTCCACCGGCAAGCCCGGCGTGGTGCTGGTGACCTCGGGCCCTGGCGCCACCAATGCGGTGACCGGCATCGCGACCGCTTACATGGATTCGATCCCGATGGTGGTGCTGACCGGCCAGGTGCCACGGGCGGTGATCGGCAGCGATGCCTTCCAGGAGGTCGATACCGTCGGTATCACGCGGCCCTGCGTGAAACACAACTTCCTTGTGAAGAGTCTTGATGAGCTCGCGCTGACATTGAAGAAGGCTTTCTATATCGCCACTTCGGGCCGGCCCGGCCCGGTCGTGGTGGATATTCCGAAAGATGTCACCGATCCGAACGTCAAGATCCCCTATGAGTATCCGGAGAAGATCGAGATCCGTTCATACCACCCGGTCGAGAAGGGACATCACGGACAGATCCGTCAGGCGATAAAACTGATGCAGCAGGCCGAGCGCCCGATCATCTACAGCGGCGGCGGCGTGGTCTTGGGCGAGGCATCGGAAGAACTGACCGAGCTGACCCGCCTCAGCGGCTTCCCGATCACCAATACCTTGATGGGGCTGGGCTCGTATCCGGCCACCGATCGCCAGTTCCTCGGCATGCTCGGGATGCATGGCACCTATGAGGCCAATATGGCGATGCACAAGGCCGATGTGCTGGTTGCCATCGGCGCGCGTTTCGATGACCGGGTGACCGGCAAGATCGAGCAGTTCTGTCCGAACGCCAAGATCATCCATGTCGACATCGACCCGGCCTCAATCTCGAAGACCATTCGTCCGGACATCCCGATCGTCGGCCCGGTCAAGCAGGTGCTCGGCGACATGATCGAGACCTGGAAGGAAAACGCCCGCGAGCTCGAGCCGAAGCCGCTGGACAAGTGGTGGGAGCAGATCGAGGCGTGGCGCGCGATGCACTGCCTGAAGTACGAGACCAACAGCGAGAAGATCAAGCCGCAGGAGTGCGTCGAGACCCTGTACCGCGTGACCGGCGGCGAACTCTTCCTGACCTCCGATGTCGGTCAGCATCAGATGTGGGCGGCGCAGTACTACAAGTTCACCCAACCGCGTCGCTGGATCAATTCCGGCGGTCTCGGCACCATGGGGTTCGGCTTGCCGGCGGCGATGGGCGTGCAGTTGGCGCATCCGGATGCCGAGGTGGCCTGCATCACCGGTGAGGCCAGTATCCAGATGTGCATCCAGGAGATGGCCACCTGCATGCAGTACGGCCTGCCGATCAAGGTCGTGCTGATGAACAACGGTTATATGGGGATGGTGCGCCAGTGGCAGGAATTCTTCTATGAGAGCCGCTATTCCCATTCCTATGTGGATGCCTTGCCGGACTTCGTCAAGATGGCCGAGAGCTACGGCCACATCGGGATGCGCGTCGAGAACCCGGCTGACCTCGAGGCCGCGATGAAAGAGGCCTTCGGCAGGAAGGACCGCTTCGTGTTCCTCGACGTGGTCGTGGATCCGGCCGAGAATGTCTATCCGATGATCGAGGCCGGCAAGCCGCACAACCAGATGCATCTGTCGCCCTACCTGAGCAGTGAGCGGGAGCTGGCCTGATGAGACATGTGATCGCGGTATTGATGGAGAACGAATCGGGTGCCTTGTCGCGCGTTGCCGGGCTTTTTTCGGCGCGCGGCTACAATATCGAATCGCTCACGGTGGCGCCGACGGACGATCCGACCCTGTCGCGCATGACCATCGTCACGCGTGGCAGCGAAGCGGTCATCGAACAGATCAAGAAGCAGTTGAACAAACTGATCGACGTGGTCAAGCTGCTCGATCTGTCCGAGGGACCGCATATCGAGCGCGAGCTGATGCTGATCAAGCTCAACGCCGAGCGGGACTACCGTGACGAGGCGCAACGCCTGGCCGACATCTTTCGCGGCAATATCGTCGACGTGACGCCGAGCAGTTTCGTCATCGAGATGACCGGCGACAGCCGCAAGCTCGATGCCTTCATCCGCGCGGTCGATAAAGACCGCATCGTCGAGGTCGTGCGCACCGGCCCCTCCGGCATCTCGCGCGGCACGCGCGGCCTGGTCATTTGAACCTTGTGCATCCGCCGCCTTGGCGGCGGATGCTGTTCCATCTTCATCGAAAACTAGGGAATCCATTCCATGGCGCTGAACATCTACTACGACAAAGACGCTGACCTCTCCCTGATCCAGGGAAAGAAAGTCACCATCATCGGCTATGGCTCGCAAGGCCATGCCCATGCCAACAACCTGAAAGACTCCGGCGTCGATGTCACCGTCGGCCTGCGCGCGGGCTCCGCCTCGGCGCGCAAGGCCGAGGCCGCCGGCCTGACCGTCAAGGAACTGGACGCGGCGGTCGAGGGCGCCGATGTCGTCATGGTGTTGGCGCCGGACGAACATCAGGCCGCGCTGTACCGCAAGATCATCGAGCCGAACATCAAGAAGGGCGCCGCGTTGGCTTTCGCCCATGGTTTCAATATCCACTACGGCGCGATCACGCCACGCGCCGATCTGGACGTTATCATGATTGCGCCGAAGGCGCCGGGTCACACCGTGCGCAGCGAGTTCGAGCGTGGAGGCGGCATCCCGGATCTGATCGCGGTGGCTCAGGACGCCAGCGGCAAGGCCAAGGACATTGCGCTGTCCTATGCCTCGGCGATCGGTGGCGGTCGCACCGGCATCATCGAGACCACCTTCAAGGATGAGACCGAGACGGACCTGTTCGGTGAGCAAGCGGTGCTCTGTGGCGGCACCACGGCGCTGGTTCAGGCTGGTTTCGAAACCCTGGTGGAAGCCGGATACGCGCCGGAGATGGCCTACTTCGAGTGTCTGCACGAGCTGAAGCTGATCGTCGATCTGATGTACGAAGGCGGGATCGCCAACATGCGTTACTCGATCTCGAACACCGCCGAGTACGGCGATCTGACGCGCGGTCCGCGCATCATCAACGAGCAGACCAAGGAAGAGATGCGCAAGATTCTCGGCGAGATTCAGAACGGCGAGTTCGCGCGGGAATTCATCAACGAGAACCAGACCGGCCAGATCACGCTGAAGGCCAAGCGCCGCATCGGTCGCGAGCACCAGATCGAAGAGGTCGGCGAGCGGCTGCGCAGCATGATGCCGTGGATCAAGAAGATCGTCGACAAGTCGAAGAACTGATCCCAGGGCGATCGCGCCTTAAACGCCATTGACATAACAAGGCGCCGGCCCGGTCAAGTACCGCGGATCCGGCACCAGCGCTAATGCGTGGCAGCGTTGCTGATCCTTCCCGGGCATGTCTCGAACGAAGAAAAGCCCGGGCCGGGTGTACGGCTCCGGGCTTTTTTATTTTTCCGTCGCGCGGAGGATCAGGTGATCTGACTCAGCATCTGTTCGACCTCGCTGATCTCTTCGGCGTGGCACTCCATCTCGATGATATTGGCGTCGGGCGCCAGGCCGACCCGGGTGAACGCGGGCGCCTTGGTCCAGGCTTCCGGGCTTTCGGCGGATTCGCTGCCGAGTTGGTGTTGCAGACGGGATACCAGCACCAAGTCGGAGTAATCCGCCGGTCCTTCGTGATCGTAGTCCAGTTTCACCGAGTTGCCGGGCACCTCGCGCAAGCCGCTTGGAAACTTCCATAGCTTCAAAATGTAGCTGCCAATGACCGGCGCGATCACCTGAACGTATTGATCGAGGCGCTCGGCATCGTTGCTGAGTACCGGATCCTCCTCGGCCAGGGTCAACACCGGCAAGGCGCCGATGTTGTGGATCAGTCCGCCGAGCATTGCCTGTTCCCGGTCCAGGTGCGGCAATCCGGAAGCCAGCACCCGCGCAATCGCCGCGACCTGCACGCTTTGTTCCCACACCGCCCGCATCTTGCGGTCCAGCGCATCGGAGGTGGCCTGGAACATCTGTTTCATCGCCAGGCTGACGACCAGATTCTTGACCAGCCCCAGGCCAAGCCGGGTGACCGCCATCCTGACGCTGTCAATCTCGCTGCGTCCACGATACAACGGGCTGTTCGCCACTTGCAGCAGTCGCGCGCTGAGCGCCGGATCGCTGGAGATCAACTCGGCCAGGCTCTCGGCCGAGGCCATCTCGTTTTCCACCTCATCGCGCACGCGCAAGGCAATCTCGGGCAGTGTCGGCAGCCGGATTTCGTTGTTCGCGATCGAGCTCTTCAGGGTATCGAAAAACTGTTTTGTCGTGCTCATGTCGGTCCCGCGTCGGTGGCTTGCTCTTATAGCGGCGGGAGGGCGGATGGCTTGATCCTTCGGAGGCGCCGATGTGTCAAGGTATACTCGTCGCCCATGGCTTGTCGGATTTTCGAGAGCGTTCCTCGCGCCCGTGGGCCAGGCGCGGAAACGAGTCATAGCCCATTCCATGGCGAGTTTCCGCAACAACGCCCACGGGTGCGAGGGGCGGTCGCAGTGGCCGAAAAGCCATGGGCGACGAGTATATACTCGTCGCCCATGGCTTTTCGGATTTTCGAGAGCGTTCCTCGCGCCCGTGGGCCAGGCGCGGAAACGAGTCATAGCCCATTCTATGGCGAGTTTCCGCAACAACGCCCACGGGTGCGAGGGGCGGTCGCAGTGGCCGAAAAGTCATGGGCGACGAGTATATATCTTCCCCACAACCCTCGTCGTCTCGCTAGTGTGGTGTTGCGCGCTGTGTGGAGCGCCATAATCAGCGGGAATTACGGGTGAGACTGAACTCTTGTCCCTTATTCCCGGGGACCATGGCCGGCGTTTGCGCACCCGTCTCGGCGAGCCGGGTCAGGCGTCGCGGAGGCCCAGCGGGTCGCGTGGATCGATGCCGTCCATGAACGGCTTGTTGCGGTCGCTGTTGGTGATTTGATAGACCAGCCCGATCCAGTCGCCGACGATGGCCTCGGCGGTGTCTCGCCAGGTGTTGTCGAGGCGCTCCGCGACCAACGGTTCGGGGAATTCCGGCGCGTTTTCGCCACGCTCGCGCGCGGCCAGCAGGCGCAGGCGGTATTCGTTCAGGATGGCTTGTTCGCGTGGGCGCAGATAAGCCCGGGGAAACTCCGGGTAGTCGTCCCGCTGGCCATGCGCGTGGCGCAGGACCTCGCGCTTGTATTCCTTCAGCAGAGAAACGGTGTCGTATTCCGGATGTCCCTGGAAAAACACGAAGCGAAAACCGTCTTCGCTGGTTGCCAGGTGCACGCCGGCGTTTTCGCTCTCGACCAACACGGGCAGACCGGCGGCATCGAATTGCGAGCGCAAGATTGCGTTCCAGCGTGAATGAGGCACATCGAAACAGGTGTTGACCGCGACCACCAGTGGGTGATGCGAGACCACACGGTGTGGATAGACGCCCCAGATCTTGCGGGGTTGGGGCACGCGCTTCTGGCCGTATCGGTATTCCAGCACGGCGTGCGTGGCCAGGCATGAACACAGGGTCGAGGTCACGGCCCCGGCGGCCCAGTCGATGACTTCGGTCAGCGGTTTCCAGAACGGTTGTTCGCTGAGGTTTGGCCCGGTGACGTTGGCACCGGTGACGATCAGGGCATCGAGCCCTTGTGCACGCAGTTGCTCGAAGGATTCGTAATAGCGCGCGATGTGCTCGCGCGCGGACTCGCCGCGCGGCAGTTGCGGCAGGGTGAATGGATGGACGTAGAACTGCGCGATGGGGTTGCTGACGCCGATCAGGCGGAAGAACTGGCGCTCGGTCGCCGCCAGCGCGGCGTCCGGCATCATGTTCAGCAGACCGATATGCAGTTCACGGATATCCTGGGAGCGGGCCTTCTCCGGTGGCAGGATGGTGTGGCCTTCGCGGCGCAGGCGTTCGAAGGCGGGCAGGTCGTTGTGGGCTACCAGAGGCATGATTCAATCCTCCCGTTCGATCGCGGTTTCGAGCAGATCGAGGAAGTCGGCTTCGTCGCGCACCCCGGCGACCTCGTCCGAGGTCACGGTGTAGCCGTGCGGCCTGGCGATCGCCTCGTAGCGCGGGATGCGCGAGTGGAACAGATGGGGGAAGATCCAGCGCGTGAAATCGTCCGGATCCATCTGCGCGGCGTATTCCAGCCCGTTCTCGTCGAGATAGCGTTGCAGATGCTCATCCAGGAACGTTGGGCGGTAGTAGAGCGGCTTCGGCGCACTTTGCGCGCGGCGGATCAGCTTGCGCTCTTCGTCCTCGTTGGTGACCTGGATATACAGCAGCAGGGTGTGTTTCGCCAGCAGATTGGTTACTCCGGGTTCCTCCAGCTCGCACAGGCTGCCGCCGACATCGTTGACGAAATGGTTGTAGCCGTAGATCCTTTGTGCCTTGCGGATGAAGTCGGGCACGTCGTACATTGCCGCGATCTCCGCCTCGCGGTAGCGTGCCTGGCGCTCGCGGAAGTCTTCCAGCGGCACGCCGCCTCGTTCCGGATCGCCGAGTTTGCCGACATAGCTCAGCACCGGGCCGAGATCCTGCACCTTGATGTTGTTGCGTATGTAGATCCAGTCGTTGCGCAGCAGCTCGCGTAAGAACGGCACCTGCATCGCCTGTTGCTTGATGATGTCCAGGATGGACTCGTCGAGGTAGCGCGTGCCGATGCGGTAGTCCCCGGAATAATGGAACCAGTCATGATTGCGCAACATGGCCGAGAGGTAGGTCTTGCCGACCCCGGACATGCCGAGCAGGGTGACCTTTTTGTGCTTCCAGGCGCGGAATTCGTCCAGGGTAAACTTCACTCGATCGCTCCTTGTGGATGCCGTGGCATGGATAGGCGCCGGGCGCTTGCCGGCGGGATTCGCCGTTATTCTGCCATAATCGCCGGGAACGATCGCGATGATCCCGCGGATCCGGTCACCTGTGTCATTCCCAAGCGAGCGGAAACCAAGCTCGGCCCGGGTTTGGCGCTGAGACGCTCCGGTGAGGTTGAGAACAGATATCCTTTTTCGGGATAGAAAATAATTTTATGTGTCACATATTTTTACAAATAGAGTTTAGGGAGTCTATGGAATCCATATAACTATTTGATAAATAAAGATATGACTAGGTTGGCACAGAGCGTGCTCCTCATAACGCAACCCTTTGGGACGCTGAAAGCCTGGGCAGGTGGCAACTGGCGGACTATGACTTATGAGGACGAAGATGAAGAAAAACTTGAACTGGCTTGCCATCGGGATGGCCTGCGTGTTGACGAAGCCACTTTGGGCCAGCGGTTTGCCGTTGCAGAGCGCGGCGCAATACGATGAACTCGGTCCCTATCTGACCGACTGGACGACCAACGCCTTGTTGATCGATTCCGCGCAGAGCCTCGATGGGCCAATGGAATTCGCCAGCTTCGACAGCACATTGGGCCAGCTGACCGCGGTCCATATCGAGGTGACCGGAAGCTTTGAATCGACCCTGCGCTTGGTGACCCTGGGTGGTCCGGGTGCGTTGAACAGCGGACGAGTGGACGTCGAGGTTCTGATCGACGTATTCAACGATGGCAGCGCGGAAACCACCTTGGCGATGAGCGAGGCGGTGCCCGCCGCGCTGTTGCCGGTTCCAGCGATGCAGGACATCTCACTGAACGGTTCGCGCGCCGACAGCCTGTGGATTACCGATCACTTGGCGGAGTTCACCACCGATGCCGCGGCCAGCTTCTCGATCGGCTGTGCCAGCACCTCGCTGCATTTCGGTGACGTGACGCCGGACGATGGCACCGCATTGCTGACCCATCACGCCAGTTCGAGCTGTAGCGCGCAGGTTGTCTTCGAATACCTTGCCAGCGCTGGCGGTGCAGGTGGTGCAGGTGGTGCAGGCGGTGCAGGCGGTGCAGGCGGTGCAGGCGGTGCAGGCGGTGCAGGCGGTGCATCGACAGGGCTGGATCAGCCGTTGCCGTTGCCTGGCACTCTGCTATTGATGTTGTCCGGGCTGCTGGGTTCCGGGGTTCGCCGCGCGCGGCGTTGAAGCGTTCCCCCGCAGTTTGGCGTGGACCCGATCTCACTCACTGGGTCGGGTCCGTCCGATTGAAAAATTTCAGTAACTACTCAGCTCACCACTGAAATGTGCCAGATCTGCGTTCAAAAATGGTCATTTACCCTCGTAAACTCACATTTCTTGCCTTGATCTGACGCATTTCAGCGGCGATCTGGGCAGTTACCTTAGAACTGCTCGCTGAGTAATTGCAAATTTCACTCGCTCGTGCTCTTTGCTTTCATGATCGAATGGTCAAGTCTCGATAAAAAACGCGCTGTCGGGCGACGAGTATAATTCAGCCGGGCATCGAGACGATCGGGATATCGCCGAAGCGGCCGCGCCATTGCGCCGGGCCGCTGGCGTGAATGGAGTCGCCACGGCTGTCGACGGCGACGGTAACCGGCATGTTCTCCACGGTGAATTCGCGGATCGCTTCCATGCCGAGGTCCTCGAAGGCGACGATGCGCGCGGCGCGGATGGCCTGGGCGACGAGCAGGGCGGCGCCACCGACGGCGATCAGGTAGACCGCGCGGTGGCGGCGGATGGCTTCGATGGCCTCCGAGCCGCGCTCGGCCTTGCCGATCATGCCGATCAGGCCGGTTTGCGCGAGCAGGGTTTCGGTGTAGCCATCCATGCGCGTGGCGGTGGTCGGGCCGGCCGGGCCAACGACCTCGTCGCCGACCGGATCGACCGGGCCGACGTAGTAGATCATGCGGTTGTGGAGGTCGACGCCGTCGGGCAACGGCTCACCGCGTTCGAGGCGTTCGACGATGCGCTTGTGGGCGGCGTCCCGCGCGGTCAGCAGGCGGCCGGAGAGCAGCAGGCGGTCGCCGGGTTTCCAGTCTTGGATCTGTTCGCGGTCGAGGTGTTCGAGGTCGACCGGGATGGCCTCGTCTCCGGGGCGCCAGGTGATCTCGGGCCAGTCTTCCGGGCGCGGTGCTTGCAGGCGCGCCGGGCCGCTGCCATCGAGCTCGAACTCGATATGCCGGGTGGCGGCGCAGTTCGGTATCAGGCCGACCGGCAGCGAGGCGGCGTGGGTCGGGAAGTCCAGCAGCTTGACGTCGAGCACGGTGGTCAGACCGCCGAGCCCTTGGGCGCCGATGCCGAGGTCGTTGACGCGGCGGTAGATCTCGATGCGCAGTTCCTCGGCGCGATTGGAGGGGCCGCGTTGGAGCAGCGTGGCCATGTCGATCGGCGCCATCAGCGATTCCTTGGCCAGCAGCAGGGCTTTTTCGGCATCGCCGCCGACGCCGATGCCGAGCATGCCGGGCGGGCACCAGCCGGCGCCCAGGGTCGGCACGATGTCGACCACCCAGTCGGCGAGGCTGGCGTTGGGGTTGAGCACGGTGAAACGGGCCTTGTTCTCGGAGCCGCCGCCCTTGGCGGCGATGCGCACGCGCAGGCGGTCGCCCGGAACCAAGCGTGTGTGGACGATGGCAGGGGTGTTGTCGCCGGTGTTGCGGCGCGCGCCGAGCGGATCGGAGACCATCGAGGCGCGCAGCGGGTTGTCCGGGTTGGTGTAGGCGCGCGCGACGCCGATATCGATCAGTTCATCGAGGCCGCGTCGGCTCTCGATGCGCGCCTCGACGCCGATGTCGACGAAGGCGACGACCATGCCGGTGTCCTGGCAGATCGGGCGCCGGCCCTGGGCGCACAGCCGTGAGTTGTAGAGGATCTGCTCGATGGCGTCCTTGGCCGCTGGCGAGGATTCGATCTCCCAGGCGCGGGTGAGCGCGCGCAGGTAGTCCGGCGGGTGGTAGCAGGCGATGTATTGCAGGGCGTCGTGGATGCTTTGGATGAGGTCGTTTTCATGGATGGTGCGCATGTTACAGGTCCAGTAGCAGCCGCGCCGGGCTTTCGAGGAATTGTTTGATCGTGACCAGGAATCGTACCGCCTCCTGACCGTCGACCAGGCGGTGATCGTAAGAAAGCGCCAGGTACATGATCGGTCGGATCACGACTTCGCCGTCGCGCGCGACCGGCCGCTCGGTGATGTTGTGCATGCCGAGGATGCCGCTTTGCGGCGGGTTCAGGATCGGCGTCGAGAGCATCGAGCCGTAGATCCCCCCGTTGGAGATGGTGAAGGTGCCGCCGGTGAGGTCTTCGTAGCCGAGGCTGCCATCGGCGGCCTGTTTGGCGAAACGTGCGATGGTTTTCTCGATCTCGGCGAAGCCGAGGCGGTCGGCGTCGCGGATCACCGGCACGACGAGGCCGCGCGGCGAGCCGACGGCGACGCCGATGTCGTAGTAGTCATGATAGAGCACATCGTTGCCGTCGACCGAGGCGTTGATCGCGGGGAAGCGTTTCAGGGCTTCGATCGAGGCCTTGACGAAGAATGACATGAAGCCGAGACGGATGCCGTGGCGTTGCTCGAAGGCCTCGCGGTATTGCTTGCGCAGATCGATGACCGCCTGCATGTCGACCTCGTTGAAGGTGGTCAGGATGGCGGCGTTGCGCTGCGCCTCGACGAGACGCTCGGCGATGCGCTGGCGCAGGCGGGTCATCGGCACGCGCCGCTCGGTGCGCGCCGGCGCGGTCGGCTGGGCGCTGGCGATCGCGGCCAGCTCGTCGTCGTGACGGGCTTCGTCCGGTTCGTGCTCATCGAGGTAGCGCATCACGTCGGATTTCAGCACGCGGCCGTGCTTGCCGCTTCCCGGGATGTGCGTCGGATCCAGGTTCAGTTCCTTGATCAGACGGCGTACCGCTGGAGAGGGCGGTGGCGGGCTGGCATCGCCGCTGGGCTCTTCGGAGGCCGGCGCCGGTGCGGCGGGGGGGGCCGGCGTGGCTTCGGATGCGGGTGGCGGCGCGCCGCCGCCGATGCGCTCGCCGCGTTCGTCGAGCAGCGCGAGCAGATCGCCGGCCTTTACGCTGTCACCGGCGGCGCGCTTGTGTTCGACCAGTGTGCCGTTGGCCGGCGCGGGTACGTCCAGCACCACCTTGTCGGTTTCCAGTTCGAGCAGGGTGTCGCCCAGCCCGACGGCGTCGCCGGGCTGCTTCTGCCACGACAGGATGACCGCGTCGCTGACGGATTCCGGCAACGGGGGGACAGTGACTTCAATCATGGGGTTCGTCCAATGCCTGGTTGATGAGTTGTTCCTGCTGCGCAAGATGCAGCGGGTAGTAGCCGACCGCCGGCGCGGCCGAGATCGGGCGTCCGGCATAGCGGATCTCCAGCCCGCGCGCGGCGAACGGCTCGAAACGGTGCTTGATCTGGTCCCAGGCGCCCTGGTTGCGCGGTTCTTCCTGGCACCACACCCAGTCGCGCGCGTTCGGGTAGCGTGTCACCAGAGAATGGAAGTCGGCCCGGGGAAAGGGATAGAGCTGTTCGATGCGCGCGATGGCGATGCGTTCCAGGCCGCGTGCGCGGCGTGCCTCGAGCAGCTCGTAGTAGACCTTGCCGCTGCACAGGATGACGCGTTCGACGGATTCGGGGGGGGCGATCTCGTCGCTTTCGTCGATGATCGGCAGGAAGCGGCCGTGGGCCAGCTCGTCGAGCGAGGAGACCGCCAGCTTGTGGCGCAGCAGGCTCTTGGGCGTCATCACCACCAGCGGTTTGCGCACCGGGCGGATCATCTGGCGTCGCAGCAGATGGAAGATCTGCGCCGGCGTGGTCGGCACGCAGACCTGGATGTTGTGCTCGGCGCACAGCTGCATGTAGCGTTCGATGCGCGCCGATGAGTGTTCCGGACCCTGGCCCTCCTGGCCATGCGGCAGAAACAGGGTGAGGCCGCAGTAGAGACCCCATTTGGCGCCGGCCGAGCTGATGAATTGGTCGATCACGACCTGCGCGCCGTTGGCGAAATCGCCGAACTGCGCTTCCCAGATGGTCAGCGCGTTCGGCTCGGCGGTGGCGTGGCCGTATTCGAAGCCGAGCACGGCCTCTTCCGACAGCAGTGAGTCGATCACCTCGACATGCGGTTGACTCTCGGAGAGGTGACGCAGCGGCGTCCATTCCTCGCCGCTGCGTTGGTCGTAGAGCTTGGCGTGGCGATGGAAGAAGGTGCCGCGACCGCTGTCCTGGCCGCACAGGCGCACCGGGTAGCCCTGGTCGAGCAGGGTCGCATAGGCGAGGATCTCGGCGAACCCCCAGTCGGCCATCTGGTCGCCGGCGGCCATCTTGCGGCGCGCCTCGATGATCTTCTCGACACGCGGATGCAGCTCGAAGCCTTCCGGCAACGTGTGCAGGCGCTCGCACAGTCGGGTGATGCTGTCGGGCGCCACGCGGGTGTCGCAGGGCATGTCCCAGGGGTGGTCTTTATATGGGCTCCAGTCGACCGCGTAGGGGTTCTTCAGGCCGCAGACCACCGGACGCGTGTTGACGCGGCCCAATTCGATGGATTCACGGTATTCCTCGATCAGGCGTTGGGGCTCGTCCGGCGCGATCACCCGTTCGGCGATCAGTCGCTCGGCGTAGATCGCGCGCGGGGTCGGGTGACGGCGGATCTTCTGGTACATGATCGGTTGGGTCACCGCCGGCTCGTCGGCCTCGTTGTGTCCGTGGCGGCGGTAGCATACCAGGTCGATGATGACATCGCGGTGGAAGCGGTTGCGATAGTCCAGCGCCAGCCGGGTGACGAAAGTGACGGCCTCCGGATCGTCGCCGTTGACGTGGAAGATCGGCGTCTGCACCATCTTGCCGACATCGGTGCAGTAGGCCGAGGAGCGGGTATCGAGCGGGTTGCTGGTGGTGAATCCGATCTGGTTGTTGATGACGATGTGCAGTGTGCCGCCGTTGTGGAACCCACGGGTTTGCGACATGCTGAAGGTTTCCATCACCACACCCTGTCCGGCGAACGCCGAATCGCCGTGCAGCAGCAGCGGCAGCACCTGGCTGCCGTCGTGGTCGTTGCGACGGCGCTGACGCGCGTGTACCGAGCCTTCGATCACCGGGTCGATGATCTCCAGGTGCGATGGGTTGAACCCCAGCGCTACATGCACCAGCCCCCCCGGGGTGTCGATGTCGGTCGAGAAACCCATGTGGTACTTCACATCGCCGGCGGTCATGATGCCGCGCGCCGATTTCCGCCCCTCGAACTCGTCGAAGATCTCGGCCGGCGGCTTGCCGAGGATGTTGGTCAGAACGTTCAGACGGCCACGGTGCGCCATGCCGATGACGATCTCGCGCATGCCACCGCGCCCGGCGCGCTGGATGATCTCGTCGAGCATCGGAATCAGCGCATCGCCGCCCTCCAGCGAAAAACGCTTCTGACCGACGTAGCGGGTATGCAGGTATTGCTCCACGCCCTCGGCGGCGGTCAGCAGGGTGAGCAGCCAGCGGCGGTCCGCCGGTTCCAGCTCGGGGCGCGCCTGGTAGCCTTCCAGGCGTTTCTGGATCCAACGTTTCTGCGCGGTTTCGGTGATGTGCATGTACTCGCTCCCGATCGCGCCGCAGTAGACGGTTTTCACGAAATCGATGATCTCGCGCAACGTCATGCGCTCCGGACCGTACAGCGAGCCGGTGTTGAACGTGGCGTCCATGTCCTCGGCGCCCAGGTGGTGGAACGCCGGATTCAGGTCGGGGATCTCTGGTGGCGGATTCAACTCCAATGGATCCAGTCGCGCCACCTGATGGCCGCGCACGCGGTAGGCGTTGATCAGGCGCAGCACCGCCGCCTGTTTCTCGGCGGCGCGGCTCGACAGGCTGGGACAGATCGCCGGTCCGCGCGCGCGCGCCTCGCGCGCCAGCGTCTCGCGCAGCGGCTGGTGGGGTTGGTCGCTGTCGGGTGTGCCGATCGCCGAGAATCGCTCGCGCCAGTGCGGCGGCACGCTCGCGGGATCGGCGAGGTATTGTTCGTAGAGCGCCTCCAGGTAAGCGGCGTTGCCGCTGGAGAAGGCAGAGCTGGCGCGAAGCTGGGCGATATCGGTCGGCATCGGGCGTCAGTCGAGCGTCACGGCGGGAGCGGATGGGCTTGGCTGTCGGTTTCCGCTCCGGTACCGCGATCCGCCGGACCATTGCCGGTGTCGCGCATTCCGGGTGGACAGCCTCCGGCCTGGATGTCGATTGGGAAAACAAGGATTCGAGGGCATCTTTTATTTCTCCTCCAAAAAAACAGTGGGAAAACCGTCGGCATCGGCCGGTCGCCCCGGTTTTTGGGGGTTGGCTGGTCCCATGAGGGTGGTCTGCTGCATGGGAGTGTCTTGTGTTAACGACCTGTATAGGCGAAGTTTATTTTCTTTCCCGCTATACTATACCCGTGGCGCGGGAGTTTTCGACTGTCGCGGGCGCGGCCCGCGCCTTGGGAGCGGGGTGGTCGCGAAAAACCAACGCTCCATGCATGACGAGTATAGATGCGTCGGGCTGCAAGCGGAGACCGGGAATTGCCAACGATGGCGGATAACAAGAAAGATGATCCAGATAAGCTGCGCAAGAGCGAGCTGGAGGCCGATGTCGCCTATTTCGAGGCGCGTCTGTCGATGCTCGACGACGAGGTGGAAACCAATTATCAACAGGCGCAGAAAAAGATCTACAAGCTGCTTGGCGATGCCTTGAGCCGATCGCTTTCCGAACTCGACAAGAAGAAGGCGCGAGACGATCGTGGCAACGAGGATTGAGGTGTTCTCTGCTCGTTTCCCATGAATTTCCGGATACCGCGATCGCCTCTCGCACCCGGGGATGACGAGCGTGCCCGCCGCGATGCCGCGCTGTCATATCCAGTCGACCAGATGGAACTCCAGCTCATCGGCATCCGTTTCCCGCACCACCCGCCCGCGAAGGCCCTTCGCGGAAAGAAAAACGGCTTCGCCGTCGGCCACCAGAGGGTGCCAGTCGGGCAGCGGCCGGCCCTCGGCGAGCCGGCGGTAGGCGCAGCTCGGCGGCAGCCAGTAGGGGTCGTCCAGTTCCGCGGGCGTCAGGGTGACGCAAGCGGGCACGCGCGTCGAGCGGTTTGGGTAGTCGCGGCAACGGCCGCTGTCGAGGTCGAGCAGGTCGCACACCACGTTGGTGAAATGGATCTCGTGGGTTTCTTCGTCCTCGAGACGGTGCAGGCAGCATTGCGCGCAGCCGTCGCACAATGATTCCCATTGCTCACGGCTCATGCGGTCGAGCGGGATGCGCTCCCAGAAGCGGTCGGGATGGCTGGTTTTGTTCATGTCGGAATGATAGCAGCCCGCTGGAACGAGTGGGGAATCGGCCGCCCCGCGAGGATGCGCATTCCACGCGGATGATCGCTGTGCACCGGTGTTTGTCAAGACTTGACAACAGCGGCTATGCACACCAAGACCAGGGACCGTGGGCGCGCGGCTCACGGCCAGAGCAAGAATTCGCTTGATTTTGTAATATTCTTTATAATCAGCTACTTATCTTGCTGTATCAAAATTGGACAATCTAAAACGAGGCAAGCAATGATGCGGCCTGGCAGCGTATTTCCGCATTTTGCCCACAGACTTATCCACAGAAGTTGTGGATTGTCGGCAAGTGTTTGAATCCCCGTCAGGAGGCCTGTTCGCTTGTCGCCCGGCTGGGGAAACCGATGCCTGTATTGAGTCTGGATGCGCCGCCGGCGCGCTTCTATTTCCACTGGCGCAGTGGCCGCCTGCGGGCGGTCGGCTGGCATCCTCCCGAGCGGGGGATTGCATCGCCCTGGCCAACGGAGCTGAGCGGGCCTATGAACGCGATTCGCGACTATTTCACGCGACCGACGCGACTGGAACGGGTGCCATTGGCGCTGGAAGGCAGCGCGTTTCAGTTGCGTGTCTGGGAGGCGTTGCGTGCTATCCCGCCGGGCGAAACCCGGACCTACGGCGAGCTGGCGGTCTTGCTTGGCAGCGGCGCGCGCGCGGTCGGCAACGCCTGCCGGCGCAATCCCTGTCCGATCGTGGTGCCGTGCCATCGCGTGCTTGCGCGCAATGGCATCGGCGGCTATGCCGGGGCGCGGGGCGGCGAGTTGTTGGCGATCAAGCGTTGGTTGCTGCGCCATGAGGGCGTCGGGATATGAATGAGGACGCGCTGATCGAAGACTTCCTCGACAAGCTGTGGATGGAGCGCGGGCTGAGTCGTAACACGCTGGCGGCCTATGGCTCCGATCTGCGTTTGTTTCTGCGTTGGCTGGTCGCGCGCGGCGGCACCTTGCTCGCGGCGGACGCCGCCGATCTGCAAGCCTGGCTGGCGACGCGTCTCGACCAGGGAGGCAGCGCGCGCGCCGGGGCGCGGATGCTTTCGTCGCTGCGCCAATTCTACCAGTATGCGCATCGCGAGGGCTTGATCGCGCGCGACCCCAGCGCCGCGATCGAGATGCCGCGTCTCGGCCGTCCCCTGCCGAAGAGCCTGGGTGAGTCCGAGGTCGAGGCGCTGCTCGCCTCGCCGGATGTCTCGCGAGCCGAGGAATGTCGCGACAAGGCGATGCTCGAACTGCTGTATGCCACCGGTCTGCGGGTATCGGAACTGATCTCTCTGCGTCTCGGCGACCTCGATGCGCATCAGGGCGTGGTCCGGGTGACCGGCAAGGGGGGGCGAGAGCGCCTGGTGCCGGTGGGTGAGGAGGCGCTGCACTGGATCACCCGTTTTCTTTCCGGGAAGCGCGCGGAGTTGTTGCGCGGACGGGCCTGCGATGCGCTGTTTCCCACCCGGCGCGGTAGTGCGATGACGCGCCAGGCCTTCTGGTACCGGCTGAAGAAGTACGCCGCGCGCGCCGGCATCCGGCAGTCTTTCTCGCCGCATACCCTGCGCCATGCCTTCGCCACCCACCTGGTGGATCACGGCGCCGATCTGCGCGTGGTGCAACTGTTGCTCGGCCACAGCGATCTGTCGACCACGCAGATCTATACCCATGTCGCCCGCCAGCGCCTGCGAGCGCTGCACCAAGCGCATCATCCGCGCGCCTGAAGCGGGCTTCGTCCGCGGCGACCGGGCGTCGCTACCCGCCGCCGCAGCGCTGGTTACCGGGCACCGCTTCGTCGATGCGTTTGGGTTTTGGCAGATCCATTCCGTTCATCAAGGCAATGTAGTCTTCGCGGCTCTTGGCGAGGCGCGGATTCGCGCGTTTCTCCTCTCCGATCGTCGAGACGGTCAGGCCATTGTAATCGTGGCCCGGCCAGACGCGGGTTTCATCCGGCAGCCTGAACAGCTTGCCGGTGATCGAGTCCCAGGCCTTGCCCGGATCGCCCGACTGAAAGTCGGTGCGACCGCTGCCGCGGATCAGCAGGGTGTCCCCGGTGAACACCGCGCCGTCGACCAGGTAGCTGATGTCGGTATCGGTGTGTCCCGGGGTGTGCAGCACCCGGATTGTCTGTTCGCCGAGCTCCAGCTCGTCGCCATCGTCGAGCAGCCGGTCGGCGCAACGGCTGTGGCTGTTTCGATGCAGCGCGATTCCTGGTTTGCCTCCGAAGCGTTCGCGCAGATCGCCCGCGCCGGTGATGTGATCGGCGTGGATATGGGTTTCCAGCAGCCACTTCGGTTTCAGCCCGAGCTCGCGGATCAGGCGCTCGTCGCGCTCGACCTGTTCCTTGACCGAGTCGATCAGCGCCGCCTCGCGGCTCCTCGGATCCCACAGCAGGTAGCTGTAGGTGCTGCTGGCCGGGTCGAACAGTTGACGGATCTCCATCCGGACTCTCCTCATTGGCTCGCCTGGCAGGCCGCCAGTCGGTGCGCCGCGCCGGCATCGATCACCTGTTGGTAGCCGGCTCGTTCCAGGATGCGCCGCGCCATTGCGCTGCGTCGGCCAGAGGCGCAGTAAAGAACCAGCGGCTGATCTTTTGCAAACAGGCTTTCCGCCTGACCAAGCAGGTGCAGCGGCAGGTTGATCGCGTTGCGCAAGGCGCCCCGCAGGAATTCCTCGTGGGAGCGTACGTCCACCAGGCGCGCGCCACGCGCCAGCAATGCCCGGGTTTTTTCACAGAGGTTTTTGTCTGTCATGGGGTGTCTCCTGTTATTTTCATAAGCTATATTGATATGGGTATCATTCTATAAAAACCAAGTAAAATAGTCAAGAATTGAGGTATCGAGGGCGGCGGGCCTTCGCAAGGGACGACAGTGGCTGCTTCGGGTAGGCGGCCTTACAGCCCTGGCAGCGGGAGCTGGCCATGACCGGCCAGCGGCGGGCGGAAGAGATCGCTTCGCAGCGTCGCAGGGGGCTGGTAAGCGAGCCGCTTGCGGGCCAGTTCGAAGCGGCGTGCAAGCAGTTGTGCGTAGGCGCCGCTGCCTTGCATGCGTTGGCCGAAGCGGCTGTCGTAGAGCCTGCCCTGGTGGCAGTCGCGAAGGCGATTCAATACCGAGTCGGAACGATCGGGGTAGTGCGCGCGCAGCCATTCCTCGAATAGCCCGGCCACTTCATGGGGCAGACGCAACAAGACCATTGAGGCCGAGCGGGCGCCGGCTTCGCGCGCGGCGGCGAGCAGGTCTTCCAGCTCATGGTCGGTCAGTGCGGGAATCAGTGGCGCGACCATCACCGTGACCGGCACGCCGGCCTCGCTCAGACGGCGGATGGTCTTCAAGCGCCGCGCCGGCGCGGCGGCGCGTGGCTCCATGCGTCGCGTCAGGGTTTTGTCGAGACTGGTCAGCGAAACCGCGCAGGCCGCCAGCCCCTGGGCCGCCATCCCGGCGAGCCGCTCGAGGTCGCGTTCGATCAACGCGGACTTGGTGACGATATGCACTGGATGACGGGTCTCGTGGAGTAGATCGAGCAGGCGGCGCGTCAGGCCCAGTTGCTTCTCGATCGGTTGGTAGGCGTCGGTGTTGATGCCGAGCGCCAGAGGCGCCGGGGTGTAGCCGGGCCGCGCGAGTTCGTCACGCAACCGTTCCGGCGCTTCGGGCTTGTGGAACAGCCGGGTTTCGAAATCCAGCCCGGGGGAGAGATCGAGCCAGGCATGGCTGGGCCGCGCGAAGCAGTAGATGCAACCATGCTCGCAGCCCCGATACGGGTTGATCGAGCGGTCGAACGGCACGTCCGGCGACTGGTTGTAGCCGATCGCGCGGCGGCAGGCCATGGGCTCGAGGCGACGGCCGGGCGCCGCCGGTGGTTCGTGATCCCCGGGCCAGCCATCGTCTATCGTTTCGCGGTGGGTGGCGTGGTAACGGTTTGCCGGGTTGTCACGCGCGCCGCGCGGTGTAGCGGGTGATTCGTCCATTCCGTCAGTCTAGGGGCTGGTAAGGCATGGATCAACAGGGGAACGTTCGACGGGGCTCGCGGACTTGGTCGTGATTCGCCACGGAGCGCGTTCCCGAAAACGCAAACCTTTTCTCAAGCGGCATCGGCATTGCGCGCACTGCGCCGCACGCGGTATTCGACCACGGCGATATCGTCGGAGGAGGGCGCGGATCCGATGAACGCGAGCAGTTGTTCGCGCAGCCGGCCGAGGCGTCCTTCTTCCTCGTCCAGCGGGGTTTCGAGCAGACGCTCGAGCGGCGCTTGTCCCCACATTCCGCCATCGGGCGCTTTGGCCTCGGTGAGGCCGTCGGAGTAGGCATAGAGGCAGTCGCCAGGTTCCAGCGCTACCATGACGCCGGGGCGGACGTCGGGGGAGTGGCCGTCGGCGATGACGCCCAGTGGCAGCTGTTCGGAATCGATGCGATGCTTCAGTCGGCCGTCGCGGCGGGTGATCAGTACCGCTGGCAGGCCGGCGTTGTAGATGCAGGCGTGGCGACGGTCGGCGGATACCTGGATCAGCACCGCGCAGCAGAAGTAGCCGGTCGGCAGCAGTTCGTGCAGCTTGCGGTTCAGCTCGGCGGCGATGCGCGCCAGCGGCAGCCCCTTGCGCGCCATCGCGAGGAATACCGAGGAGGCCGGTACCGCGCCCATCGCGGCGGGCAGGCCATGGCCGGTGAAATCGCCGAGCAGAATGTAGTCATCGCCGCTGGGTCCGTTGGTCATCTGGATCAGGTCGCCCGAGAAAGCGCCCATCGGGCGGATCCAGGTGGCGCAGTGTTCGAGCGTGGCGTTCCCCTGGGTGAGCTGGCGGAACACATGCTGGGCGACCTCTTCCTCGCGGTCGAGCAGGGCCTGCTTCTCGCGCAGACGGGCGTTCGATTGGCGCATGCGCTCCAGCAGGCGGCGTTCCCGCCGCCGTGCGAGCAGCGCGCGGATCTGGTCGCGCTGGAAACGCCACGCCAGTGGCAGCAGGAAGGCGGCGAGAACGAGGATCACGAGCGCCGATCCGAATCGCTCCGGTTGCGCCAGGGCGATGCCGAGACCATAGGAGATGGTGACGCCGGCCACGAAGCCGGCATAGAGCCTCGCCACCGGGATGTATCCGGGCAGCGCCGCGATCAGGGTCACGCTGAGCGCGATCGGCGGCAGGGCCTGCATGGCGTCGGGCAGGCGGGTGACGGGGTACAGACCGATGGCGCCCCAGAGCAGGCCGGAGACGAAGACCTCGGCGAGGAACAGACGGTACCAGGCACAAGGCGAGAGCCGCCCGGGCCGGCGTTGCCAGGCTTTGGCGGTGAACAGACGCAATGCATTCCACCCGATCAGGCCGAGCAGCCAGGGCAACAGTACCGGATGGCCGCCGTACAGGCGCAGGAAGCCGAACAGCGCCAGCGCGGTGAACAGGGAATAGTCGTGGAGCCTGCGGGCCTGGCCGATAAACAGGGCCAGGCGCTGCTTCCACGTGGCCAATGTAGCTCGATCGGGTCTCATGCCGAGCTTGGCGTCCGGCGGTCACCGGACTTGAATTCAATGAACGATGCAGCGGTTCTTGCCTTCCGCCTTGGCCTGGTAAAGTGCCGCGTCGGCGCGCTCGAAGACCTGGTCGGGGGTGTCGCCGGAACGGAATTCGCTGATTCCGCACGAGACCGTGACCCGGACGCTCCGGCCGCCGGAGTGGAAGCCGCTGGTCTCGATGGCATGGCGCATCTCCTCGGCTACCTTGCGCGCGTCGGTCAATGGCGAGCCGACCAGCAGGGTGGCGATCTCCTCGCCGCCGTAGCGTCCGATGAAGTCGGTCTCGCGGATGCGGGATTCGAGAATGCGGGCGATGATGCGCAGGGTTTTGTCGCCGGCCTGGTGGCCGAAGCGGTCGTTGATTTTCTTGAAATCGTCGATGTCCCACAGCATCAGCACCAGGAAATGGTTGTGCCGCCTCCAGCGCTTGTATTCTTCTTCGAGCCGCTCCTCGTAGGCCATGCGGTTGGGGATGCCGGTGACCGCGTCCTGACGGGCGCGGTGGTGGGCCTCGCGTAGCTGTTCGCGCACCTGTGCGAGTTCCCGTTCCAGGTGTTGCGTGCGCTGGCGCAGGTCGTTTTCCAGTCGTTCGGTCTTGGCATGGCGCTTGTGTTCGCCCGCAAGGTGATCGCGCACATGCCGCCGGATGGTCGCCAGCGAGCGGTCGAGTTGCTCGCGTAGTTGCGCCAGGTCGTTTCCGCTGGCGGCGTGGGCATGCATCTGGCGCATCTCGTCATCCACCGCGCGGCCGAGCCGCTGGCCGCTTTTCAGCGAGGCCTGGCGGGCATCGCGCGCGCCGCTGACATAGCGGTCCAGCTCTTTCAGTTGCGAGGTGACCTGGGTCAACAGGTCTTCGGTGGCCTTGACCTGTTGGTCGGCCTCGCCGGCGATCCCGCCGAGCAGTTCCGCCAATTGCTCGAGCGCGCTTTCCCAGGCGTCGTCTCGCTCCGACGACAGCAGGCGTTCGCGCAGTGCATGCAGGTCTTGTTCGATGCGGCGCGGCCATTCCAGGTTTTTCAACAGCTCGGCCAGGCGTTCGGCGGGTCGCTGTCGGGCGCGCGGGGCAAGCGTATCGAGCAGACGGTCGATGTCGCCGGCCGACAGTTGTTCGGGCTGCTCGCGCAGGCGCTGGATGAGCGGCGCCAGCGCTGGGATGCCGGCGCCGCGTTGTTCGATCGCCGCGACCAGCCGCGCATGAGCCGATTCAGTGACGGGCGCGGCGGCCGGCGGCGCGCTCTCTTCCTGGCGCAGCAGGGCATCGTCGAGGGCGCCGACCTGTTCGATCAGCTCGCGAAATCGCTGCTTGCGCGCGAATCGTCGGATCTGACCGAGGTGCTGGTCCAGCAGCGGCTCGAAGCCGCTGGCGGCGATGCACAGATGCACGATGGCGCGGGCGAGCTGGGAAAGCTGCTCGGCATGCACCCGTTGGGCTTCTTCCTGCCGCGTGGCCAGGTCCAGATACTCCTGACGCCAGTTTTCTTGGTTTGCCATCGCGGCGGGCTCAGGCGGCATGGTCTTCGCTGTCGGCCGGCCAGCACACCTCGAGACCGACCGGCAGGTGGTCGGAGAGGGGGTAATCGAGCACCCGGGCGTTGCGCACGCCGAGGTTTTCGGAAACCAGGATATGGTCGATCTTGCGCTGCGGGCGCCAGCTCGGGAAGGTCATCATGCCGCTGATCGGCTCGCGCAGCGCGGCGGCCTTCATCAGGCGGCGCACCTCGATGCTGTCGCTGCCGGAATTCATGTCGCCCATCACGATCAGGCGCTCGTGGTCGGCGACGAGCTCGCGGATATAGTCGAGCTGCATCGAACGCGAGCGCCGTCCCAGCGCAAGGTGCACGATGCACACCGCAAGGCGCCCTTGTTCCGCACCGAACTCCAGCAGCAGCGCGCCGCGTCCGGGCAGGCCGGGCAGGCGGTGTTCGCTTACGCGTTCGGGACGATGGCGGCTGAGCACGCCGTTGCTGTGCTGGGCGATCGGTCCGATGTTGCGGTTGATCTGTTTGTACCACCACGGAAAACCGGCACGGTGGGCGAGGTACTCGGTCTGGTCGATGAAGCCGGTGCGCAGGCTGCCGGCATCGACCTCTTGCAGACCGACCAGGTCGTAGTTTGCGAGCATGCTCGCGATGCGATTCAGATTCTGTACACGTTCCTTGTGCGGCAGAATCTGTTTCCAGCTGTTGGTGACGTATTCGCGGTAGCGTTGCGTATAGATGCCTCCCTGGATGTTGTAGGTCAGGATGCGCATCCGTCGCCGCTGGGCCGGATCGTCGCAACGGTAGCGCGGATCGTCTGGGCTATCCATATCGAAGGCGGCGTTCCAGAGGAGTTGTCCTGGCATTGATCACCCTTGTGTCATCGTGAGCTATTCGCCGCGTTCCTTCTTGATTTTTTCGATCAGGGTATCGGCCACCACCAGCATGCCGTGCATGCCCGCAACCCCACTGCCGGTGCGGTAGGCGCCGTCGA
The DNA here is from genome assembly GCA_027008705.1 of Sedimenticola sp. Lineage (GTDB taxonomy): Bacteria > Pseudomonadota > Gammaproteobacteria > Chromatiales > Chromatiaceae > JALSSX01. The sequence continues at coordinate 51,279 of JALVEB010000224.1, forward strand.
TGACCAGGGAAGGCACTCCGTTTACCCCGTAGCGCTTGGCCAGGTTGGCGGCGCGTCGCACCTTGGTCTTGACCGCGAAGGAATTCAGCGTCTTGCGGAAGGTAGCGACATCGATGCCCTTGTCCTTTAGAAATTCCTCGATGCCGGCCTGGGTACTCATGCGCCGACGGTCATGCTGGATGGCATCGAACAACTGGGCATGCAACTCGTCGTTCAGCACGCCCATCAGCTGCAAGGCGTAGAACATCTCGGCATGCAGCGCGGCGTAGCGGTTGAAGACGACAGGGGTGCGGATGAACTCGACGCCCTCGGCTTTTTTCTTTCTTGCCCAGGGCTCGACATAGGGTTCGAAATGATAGCAATGCGGGCAGCCGTACCAGAAGAACTCCTGGACGACGATGTGGTCGTCCGCCTTTCCGGCCTCCTGGTCCGGGAACAGTTCGGTGTAATGAACGCCTTCCTCGACGTCGGCGGCGGTTTTGGGCTCCCCCGCGTACAGCATCGCGGGAAGCAGGCAGATCAGCATCAGGGCGAATTTCTTCATGGATACTCCTTGGGTTCGTGCATCGGGTACAGCATAGGCGAATCGACGTGGCTTTGGTAGCCGGGTCCTCGTTTCAGACCGGCCTTGGGGCGCCGGGTTCAAATCGAACGATCGCGGATACGAAAAAGCGGCCCGTGGGCCGCTTGATCGCGATCGGCGTGGGATCTACGGTTGCAGGCCCTGGATGTACTGGGCGACTGCCGCGATCTCGTCATCGCTCATGCGCGCGGCGATGTTGCGCATCATCTGACCGGCGTCGTTGGCGCGCGCGCCGGAACGGAAGTCCTTCAGCGCCTTCTCGATATAGGTCGCGTGCTGGTTGGCCAGGCGTGGGAATTTGGCCTGCGGGTTGCCCATGCCGGTCGGTCCGTGGCAGGCGGCGCAGGCGGTGACGCCGCGCTTGGTGTCCCCGCCGCGGAACAGCATCTCGCCCTTTTTCGCCAATGCGGCGTCGGTGGCCTGAGCCGGCTTGGTCTTCTGGCCCGAGAAGTAGGCGGCCAGGTTCTGGATGTCGGTTTCGGTCAGCGGAGCGGCCTGGGCGGTCATCAGCGGGTCCTTGCGCGCGCCGGCCTTGAAGTCGCGCAGCTGTTTCATGATATAGCTGGCGTGCTGTCCGGCCAGCTTGGGCCATTGCGGGTTGACGCTGTTGCCGTCCGGGTTGTGGCAGCCGGCGCAAGGCGCCGAGCGGGTCTTGCCGGCGGCGGCGTCACCGGCGGCCTGTGCGGTGCCGGCGATGGCCAGCAGCAGTGCGGAGCTCAAAAGCCACTTGTTCATAACGAGTCGGTCCTGTTGCGTGTGACGGATAGGGACGCGCCCCGCTGGCGGAGACCAGCGGGGCGCGTGGTGACGGCGCCGGGCTTACTTCAGGCTGCTGAAGTAGGCGGCGACGTTCTCGATATCGGCATCGCTCAGTGGGGTGGCCATCGGCGACATCAGCGGATCCTTGCGCGTGCCGTCCTTGAAGGCCTTCAGTTGCTTGATGATGTATTGCTCTTTCTGGCCGGCCAGGTTCGGGTAGACCGGAGCGACGCTGATGCCGTTGGCGCCGTGGCAGGCCGCGCACATCTGTGCCTTGGCCTTGCCGGCGGCGATATCACCGGCGACGGCGGAACCCAGGGCGCTGGCGAGCGCGACGGCGGTAAGATGGATTGCGATTTTCTTCATGACAGTTCTCCAAGGTATCGTTCGATAGAAGTCCGCGGGTCGGCCGCGGTATCCCGGCTGTTTCGTTTCCGAGCGGGCGGAGACCGTTGTACATCCGCCGGGTCTGGTTGTTGGATTCGCACGAAAAACAGCTGTATGTAACAGTAAATGCTAATAAAAGTCAATGCCGGCCTAGGGTTTTCCCTTAACCTGGATCAATTGGCCTGGTTCATTCCGCGCTCTCGACACAACGAAGGTCGATTCATGGATCGCATCACCGCTGGCGGAGTGGAAACGGCGGTGGATACGGCCTTATTCCATTTTCTTCTTTCTTCCCTGGCGTGGCTTCGTGAACGGCGAGGGCGGTCTCCAGGACCAGCCCGGCGATGCCGGCGGCGGATCCGAGCCACGGGGTGAGCCGGATCGGGATGTCCGGATGCTGCCGCTGCTTGACCGCGACCGCGGCTGGGATGTCCTGACTCACATGGCGTCCGGCGGAGAGGAAGTAGGGCAGCACGAGGATCTCGCGCGCGCCGGCGTCGATGCAGGCCTGGATGCCTTCCGGGATCGACGGTTCGGCGAGTTCGAGGAAGGCCGCGCGGGTGCTGTCGAAGACGCCGTTGTCCAGGGCATCGATGCGCCGCGCCAGGGCGCGGACTTCGTCGTTGGATTCCTCGCGGCGGCTGCCGTGGGCGACGATCAGCAGGTGCTTCATGCATCGTCGCCAAGGCTTTTGACGACGATTTCATAGACGTCGCGCGAGAGCCCGGGATGTTCGAGCAGGCGCTCGAGCTGGGCCTGGATCAAGGCCTGGCGGTGGTCATCGTAGTGACGCCAGCGCGACAGCACACGGATCTGGCGCGCCGCGACCTGCGGGTTCAGCTCGTCGAGTTCGAGCACGCGGTCGACCAGGAAACGATAGCCCTCGCCGTCGGCGGCATGGAAGCGCACCGGATTGCCGCTGGCGAAGGCGCCGATCAGGGCGCGCACCTTGTTCGGGTTTTCGATCGAGAAGGCGGGGTCGCTCATCAGCGCCTCGACGCGCTCCAGGGTGTCGGGCCGGCTCGACAGGGCCTGGACGCTGAACCATTTGTCGAGCACCAGCGGATCATCCGACCAGCGTTGACGGAAGTCGGCCAGTATCTCCTCGCGTTGTGGCAGCGTGCCGTCGGCGATCAGGCTCAGCGCCGCCATTACATCGGTCATGTTGTGGGCGGCGTGGTATTGGGCCAGCAGCAGGTTGCGGGTTTCAGCGTCATCGAGGCTTGCGAGGTAGTCCAGGCAGCGGTTCTTCAGCGCGCGGCGCGCGATCGAGGCTGGTTCCAGGTCGTAGGGGCCGGGTTCGGCGCAGCCGTGATAGACCGCGATCAGTTCGTCGCGCAGGCGTTCGGCCAGCTCGCGGCGGGTTGCCTCGCGCGCGGCGTGGATGTTGTCGACATCGATCGGTTCCATCTCTTCCGCGAGCAGGCTTTCACCCGGCAGTGTCAGCACCTCGGCAAGCAAGGCCCGGTCGGCCTCGCGGTCGAGCAGGGCGTGGCGGAAGGCCTCGATGAAGCCATCGGCCGGGGGCAGCGGCAAGCCGTGGGCAAGCGCCCCGACGCGCGCCAGCAGCAGCCGGAGGGCCAGGGTCTGGGCGGCGTCCCAGCGGCAGAAGTCGTCGCTGTCGTGGGTCATCAGGAAGCGCAGTTCGCTCTCCTCGTAGGGGTACTCGATGCGTACCGGGGCGGAGAAACCGCGCAGCAGCGAGGGCACAGGGTGTTCGCCGATGTCTTCGAAGACGAAGGTCTGTTTGGTCTCGGTCAGCTCGAGTAGCGCGGTGGTCTCGATGCGTTCGGAGCCAGCCTGGCGCAATGGCATCTCCTGGCCGTGGGCATCGAGCAGGCCGACCGCGATCGGTAGATGGAACGGCAGTTTCTCCGCTTGTCCGGGTGTTGGCGGGCAGTGCTGGGCGACCCGCAGGCGGTATTGGCGCGTGGCGGCGTCGTATTCGCCGCGGATCTTCAGCTCGGGCGTGCCGGCCTGCGAGTACCAGCGTTTGAATTGCTCCAGGTCGCGACCGGAGGCATCGGCCATGCATTGCACGAAGTCGTCGGTGGTCACCGCCTGGCCGTCGAAGCGCTCGAAGTAATAATCAGTGGCCCTGCGGAAGGTCTCGGGACCGAGCAGGCGTGCCAGCATGCGCACCACCTCGGCGCCTTTCTCATACACCGTGACGGTGTAGAAGTTGTTGATCTCGATATAGCTTTCCGGGCGCACCGGGTGGGCCATCGGGCTTGCGTCCTCGGCGAACTGGTGGGCGCGCAGCAGGCGCACGTCCTCGATGCGCTTGACCCCTCTAGAGCCCATGTCGGCCGAGAATTCCTGGTCACGGAACACGGTGAAGCCTTCCTTCAGGCTGAGCTGAAACCAGTCGCGGCAGGTGACGCGGTTGCCGCTCCAGTTGTGGAAGTATTCGTGCGCGATGACGCCTTCGATGCCCTGGAAATCGCGATCGGTGGCGGTGTCCGGGCGCGCCAGCACGAACTTGGCGTTGAAGATGTTCAGGCCCTTGTTCTCCATCGCGCCCATGTTGAAATCGCCGACCGCGACGATCATGAAGATATCGAGGTCATATTCGCGTCCGTAGCGCTCCTCGTCCCAACGCATCGCCTTCTTCAGCGAGCGCATCGCGTGTGCGCATTTGTCGAGATTCTCGGGCTCGACGAAGATGCGCAGCGTCACGTCGCGCCCCGAAGCGGTGATGAAATGGTCCTCGACCACGGCGAGATCGCCGGCCACCAGCGCGAACAGGTAGGCGGGTTTCGGGAACGGATCCTCCCAGGTGGCGAGATGACGGCCATCCTCCAGTGGTTCGCTGGCGATCGGATTGCCGTTCGACAACAGTACCGGGTAGCGCTTGCGGTCGGCGCGCAGCGTGACCCGGAACGGGGCCATGACATCGGGCCGATCGAGGTAATAGGTGATGCGGCGAAAGCCCTGGGCCTCGCACTGGGTGCAGAACTTGTCGCCGGAGCGGTACAGCCCTTCCAGCGCGGTATTCAGTTGGGGCTGAATCTCGACCTCGGTTTCCAGCAGCAGGCGGTCCGGCGGGGCCGGCAGGGTCAGTGACTCGGCATCCAGGCGGTACTCGGCGGGGGCAAGCGCGCGGCCATCCACGGCGATATGCAGCAGCTTCAGCGCCTCGCCGTCAAGGCGCAACGCGGCCCGCGGGTCGGGGTGCGCCGGGTTGCGGCGCAGCCGGAGGCGTGAGCGTACCCGGGTGTCGCGCTCGCGCAGATCGAAATCGAGCTCGACCTGATCGACCAGAAAGGCCGGCGGTTGGTAATCCTTCAGATGGATGGGTTTCGGACTGGCGTCACGGGGCATGCTTTCCGGCTCCGAGTGAACGAAAGCGGCATGGTATACCGTGATGGTCGGCAAAGAAAAGCGTTGCGCGATGCGGGTGGAGAATCCCGCTGTACTGAAGGAAACGCTTGAAGTGGGACGGCGGGCGGGTTTATAAAGAACGACGCGACAACCATCCGTTGCATACGGGTTTTCGCGAAGCGGCTGCTCGGGGAGCAGCGAGGGGGTGATG
>JALVEB010000225.1 GCA_027008705.1 Sedimenticola sp.
CTCGTTGAACAGCTCTAATTCTTATGGCTGCCAACGCTTCTCGACTTAGTTTTCTTCCGTCAGTATTCATGCATAAGATTATACACCATGTCGCATAATCAATGAACGCCTTAGTTATTTCGTGGTTTGCGGGGCGTTCAGCGCCGCGAGAATCCCGCGCAGCAATTCGATCGGGCGCGGCGGACAGCCGGGGATGGCCACGTCCACCGGCAGCACCCGGGATACGGCGCCACGGCAGGCATGGTTCTCGCCGAACTCGCCGCCGTTGACGGCGCAATCGCCGGCGGCGATCAGGAAGCGCGGCTCCGGGGTGGCCGCCCAGGTGCGCAGCAGCGCGGTTTCCATGTGGCGGCTGACTGGTCCGGTGACGAGCAGGGCGTCGGCATGGCGCGGCGAGGCGACGAAGTGCACGCCGAAGCGCTCGACATCGTAGAGCGGGTTGTTCAGCGCGTGGATCTCCAGCTCGCAGCCGTTGCATGAGCCGGCGTCGACCTCGCGGATTGCCAGGCTGCCGGCGAAGCGCCGGTCGATCAGGCGTTTGAGCTCGGTGCCGACGGCTTCCAGCTCGGCATCGGCGGTATCCGGCGGCGACTCGGTGACGACGCCGGTGCGCAGGCTTTTCTTCAGGATTCGGAACATCTGGGTTGCCTATAGATCATGGCCCGAGTAAGAGGCGTTGACCGATTTGTTGCATACCGGAAAATCCGGCACGATGTTGTTCATGACGATGCGTTCGAGCGCCGGCCAGTGATGCCAGCTCGGATCGCGCGCAAAGAAGCGCGCGACCCGGCCGGCGGCGTCGAGACGCACATAGCTGACGATCTCGCCGCGCCAGCCCTCGACGAAACCGATGCCGATGCGCGCTTCGCCCGGCTCGTTCAGGGAGGCGCGCAAGCCGTCTCCGGCAAGATGGTCGATCAGCGCGTCCATCCAGTCGAGCGAGTCATGGATCTCGCGCATGCGGATCTGTACCCGCGCCATGACATCGCCGTCGTCGAGCACGCGGGTGGTGATCGGGTGGCTGGCGTAGGGCGCGTAGGGGTTGGCCGCGCGCAGGTCAAAGGCTTGGCCGCTGGCCTTGCCGACATGCCCGGTGCAGCCGAGCTCGCGCGCGCTGGCGGCGCTCAGCCTGCCGGTGGTCAGCAGCCGGTCTTCCAGCGACGGATGGTCTTCGATGACATCGAACAGGATGTCGATCTCGTCGCGGATGCAGGCGTGGTCATGGCGCAGCGTGGTGATGCCGGTATCGTCGAGATCGACGGCGACGCCGCCTGGAACCACGCAATCCATCATCAGGCGGTGGCCAAACAGCTTGTCACTGTGACGCTGCCACAGCTCGCGTAGCCGGGAGCACTGGTATTGGGGGAAGGCGAAGCCGACATCGTTGCAGATCGCGCCGATGTCGCCAAGGTGATTGGCGACGCGCTCGCGCTCGCACAGCAGGCCGCGCAGTTGTTGCGCGCGACGCGGCGGGCGGGTGCCGGTGGCGCGCTCCAGCGCCTGGCAGGCGGCCCAGGCATGGGCCACGGTGGTGTCGCCGGAGAGCCGTCCGGCGAGTCGCGCCAGCCCCACGGCGTCGCGGCCGACGGCGATCTTCTCGACGCCCTTATGCACATAGCCGAGGCGCTGCTCCAGCTTCAGAATCTCTTCACCCACCGCGTGGAAGCGGAAGTGTCCGGGTTCGATGATGCCGGCATGCACCGGCCCGACCGGAATCTGATAGACCGCGTTACCGGCGATCGGCTGGAACGGGTAATCGCTGTCGGCCGGGGTGGGGGATGGCTCGGGGAAGCCCCCGGCCGGGAAATCGGGCGTCAGTGGGTGCTGATCGGCCGGCCAGGCGCGATGGCGAACCCAGCGGCGGCTGTCGGCCTCGCCGCTCAGCGCGATGCCATGTTGATCGCGCAGATGGCGTTGCGGCCGGTCGGCCGCCGGGTAGTGCGCGCTGATCGAGGCGATGGCCGGGTTCCCGGCGTCGAGCTCGGCAAGCAGCACCAGGTAATCGCCGGCGTTCTCGAGCAGGCTCAGCACGCGCGCGCTTTCGTCGTCGCGGTCGGCCCAGAGGCCGGCCCAGCGGTAGCCGTTGGCGGCCGCCAATTCGTGCGCGCGGGTCCAGTCCTCGGCGTCGATCTCGAGCATGTGCGCCGGCGGCAGATAGCGCGCCGAACCGCGCCGCACCACGATCAGCTCATCCTGTAGCTGCGCCAGATACTCGGAAAGCCAGTCGAAACGGTTCATCAGAAGCCTCCTCCGGCGATCAGGCGGGTCGCCTGTTGCAGCCAGCCGGCGAGCAGCGGCGGGATCGCCAGCCCGAGCCAGGCCACCAGCAACAGGTGGACAACAACCGGCCACAGATTGGCGCGCACCGCCACCTGGCCCTCCGGCGCGCTGCCATAGACCATCGGTTGCAGGTTGCGGAACAACCCGGCGAAGGCGATCGCCAGCCCGATCAGCAACAGCCCGGCGAGCCACGGCCAGGATTGCAGCGTGGCGTTGAGCATCAGGAACTCGCTGGCGAAGATCCCGAACGGCGGAAAGCCGGCGATCGCGGCGACGCCGAGCAACAGCGCCCAGCCGACCGCCGGTTGGGTACGGATCAGCCCGCGGATGCGCTCGATACGCTGGCTGCCGGCGATGTGCGCGGCATGGCCGACGGTGACGAACACCGCTGATTTGGTCAGCGAATGCACCAGCAGATGCAGCAACGCGGCGAAGGTCGCCAGCGGGCCGCCGATGCCGAAGGCGAAAGTCGCCAGCCCCATGTGCTCCACCGAGGAATAGCTGAACATGCGCTTGATGTCGCGCTGGCGCTGCAACGACAGTGCCGCGACCAGGAACGACAGCAGCCCCAACCCCATCATCAGGTGGCCGGCGAGCTGCGGCGTGGCGCTTTGCCCAAGCGCGCTGTCGGCAAGCATCTTGAAGCGCACCACCGCGTACAGCGCGATGTTCAGCAGCAGGCCGGAGAGCATTGCCGAGACCGGCGTCGGGCCTTCCGAGTGAGCGTCCGGCAGCCAGAAATGCATCGGCGCGAGGCCCACCTTGGTGCCGTAGCCAACCAGCAGGAAGACGAACGCGATCGCCATCACCGGCGCGCTCATGCCATCGGCGTGGGCATGCAGCACGCTCCAGGTCAGCCCCTGCTCGGGATCGCCGATCGCCTGCTGCGCGGCGAAGTAGACCAGCACCGTGCCGAACAGCGCGAGCGCGATGCCGACGCCGCAGAGGATGAAATACTTCCAGGCGGCCTCGACCGACTCCGGGGTGCGATAGAGGCTTACCAGCAATACCGTGGCCAGCGTCGCGCCCTCGACCGCGACCCACAGGATACCCAGATTGTCGGTGCCCAGCGCCACCAGCATGGTCAGCAGAAAGCCCTGAAACATCGCGTGATAGACCTGCATGCGCAGCGGCGTGACGCGCCCGTGAGCGTACATCTCCAGCATGTAACGACGCGAGAAGATCGCGGTGGTCAGACCGACAAAGCTGGTCAGCACGATCAGCGGCAGGTTGAAGGCATCGATGTGCAGGCCATGCCCGGTATAGACCCCGCCCGGCGCCGCCAACAGATCGCGCGCGAGCAGCAGCGAGGCGCCGAACGAGAGCGCGCAGAACGCCAGGTTGAGCCAGCCGGCGAGTCGCATCGGGCGCACCAGCCCGAGCACCAGTCCGCCGAACAGCGGCGTGAAGAGGGTCAGCGCCAGCGCGGGAAACAGCGTGCTCATGCCGGCTCCTCCTCGGTCAGCCGGGTCAGCTTGCCGGTGTCCAGGGATTCGATGCTCTCATGGATATGGAAGAAGAACACCCCGAACAGCACCGCCGCGACCAGCACATCGAAGGCGATGCCCAACTCGACCACCAGCGGCATGCCGCGCGTCGAGGCCACCGCCGCGAGGAACAGGCCGTTCTCCATCGACATGAAACCGAGCACCTGCGTCACCACCTGACGGCGGGCGATCATCAGCCACAGGCCAAGCAGCACGATCGCCAGGCTGATGGCGATGATGTTGCGCGTCGAGGCCAGCTCCAGGCGCTCGATCGGCAGCGCGATCCAGTACGCCAGGATCACCAGCAGCGCGCCGGCCAACACCACCAGGGCCGGGTGGGCGATGTTCTCGACCTCGCGCTCCATATTCAGGCGGCGCACCAGGCGATGCAGCATCCACGGGATCAGCAGCCCCTTCAGCGAGAAGGTCAGCAAGGCCGACAGATACAAATGATGGGCGTGCCCGACCGCCGCGACCAGCGCGGTCGCCGCCGCCACCATCACGCCCTGCCAGGCGAAGCTGTGGATCGCCGAGGTCAGGCGCGACTGCGCCAGCATCGAAAACGAGGCCAGCAGGGTCAGCGCGGCAAGCACCAGAATCGCCTGTTCGAGCAGGGGAAGTTGCGTCATGTTCACAGGCCGCTCTCCAGGATTACGTTCGACAACAGGCCCAGCAGCGTGAGCAGAAACGCCAGGTTCAGAAACTGGGGCGCGCGGAACAGCCGCATCTTCGCCAGCGTGGTCTCGGCCACTGCAAGCAACGCCCCGAGCAGCAGCAGCTTGCCGCCCACCAGCGCCAGGGCGCCGAGCCCTTCCAAGGGCGTGAAGCGCTCGGCCAGTCCCCACGGAAAGAACAGGTTGGCGATCAACAGACCGTAGAGCGCCAGCTTCAACTGCGCCGCCCACTCCATCAATGCCAGATGACGACCGCTGTATTCCAGAATCATCGCCTCGTGGATCATCGTCAGCTCGAGGTGGGTCGCCGGGTTGTCGACCGGGATGCGCCCGGTCTCGGCGATCGCCACCAGAATCAGGCCGAGCAGCGCGAACAGATAGGAAGGCCGCAGCACCACGCCGGCATCGAGGTTGAACGCGACGATGCTCGACAGGTTGGTGCTGTGCGCGCTCATCGCCAGCGTGAACACCGCCATCAACATGGCCGGTTCGGCGAGCGCCGAGACCAGCATCTCGCGTGACGACCCCATGCCGCCGAAGGCGGTGCCGACATCCATCCCGGCCAGCGCCAAAAAGAACCGCCCGAGGCCGAGCAGCCCGACCAGCACGATGACATCGGCGACCGTCGTCGACGGCAGCCAGATGCTCCACAACGGCACCGAGGTCACCGCCAGCAGGGTGCTGGCGAATACCACATAGGGCGCGGCGCGAAACAACGGCGAGGCGGTCTTCGCCACCACCGGCTGCTTTGCGAACAGCTTGCGCAGATCGCGCAGCGGCTGCATCACCGCCGGCCCGCGCCGGTTCTGCAGGCGTGACTTGATGCGCTTGATCCAACCCACCAGCAGCGGCGCGGCCAGCAGCAGCACCAGCGGTTGCAGCAGCGTCGCCAGCCAGTAGCCCGTCACTTGTTCGTTCATGAAATCATCCACAACAGTAACAGCAGCGTTGCCAGCGTCCAGCCCAGATAGTGGCGCAGATGGCCACTTTGCAGGTGCGAGGCGAGGCGCCCGCCAAGCAGGGTCGCGCGCGCCACCGGCGCGTACAGCCAACCCCAGAAATGATCCGAGACCTGCGACAGATAGCGTGGCGTGCCGCCACCCTCATCCTCGCGCAGGCCGGCATCGACCTGAAACAGCATGCCGAACACCCGTCCGAAGGGTTGCGAGAACGCCGTCGCGGTGTACTGGGTGCGTGCGTTGCGCGTGCCGAAGCCACAATCCCAGGCATTACCGCGCGTAATCTTGCGCACCGCGCCGCGACGCAGCAGCAGCGCGGTCAAGCCCCACGCCAGCGCCAGGCCCAGCGCCAGCCACAACGGCGCGTAGCTGGCGGTGGCCGGCGAAACCGGTGTCAGCCACAGCCAACCGTGCTGCGTGGCGTGCGGCAGACCGGTGCCGAGCAACTCGCGCGGGATGCCCTCAATCCACTGGATCACCGGCGTCGGCAGCACCCCGAGCAGCAGGCACAGAACGGCCAGCAGCCCCAGCGCCGCGCGCATGCCCCAGCCGGTCTCGCGCGCCTTGCGCGCCGACTTGCCGCGCGCCAGGCCGAGAAAGCTGATGCCATAGGCACGCACGAAACAAGCCGCCGCCAAGGCCCCGGTCAAGGCCAACATCGCCGCGGTGATCGGGATCAGGCTGCGCAGCAGGCCGTTGTGCAGAGACCACGCCTGCAAGGCCGCCTGGAAGGTCAGCCATTCCGAGGCGAAACCGTTCAACGGCGGCAGGGAAGACAGCGCGAGCGCGCCGAACAGAACGAACAGCCCGGTCCACGGCATGCGCCGCAGCAGCCCGCCCAGCTGCTCCATGTTGCGCTGGTGGGTGGCATGGATCACCGAGCCGGCGCCGAGAAACATCAGCCCCTTGAACAAGGCGTGGTTCAGCGAGTGGAACAGCGCAGCGACCAGCGCCAGCGCCGCCAGGGTCGGCGCGCCGCTGGCGGCGAATACCATCGACAACCCCAGGCCGATGAAGATGATGCCGACGTTCTCGACCGATGAATACGCCAGCATGCGCTTCAGATCGGTTTGCATCAGCGCCAGCAGCACGCCGAGCAGCGCCGATACCGCGCCGACCACGAGCACGGTCACTCCCCAGCTGGTCTGGATGTTGCCAAGCAGATCGAAACAGAAGCGCACGAAGCCGTACACCGCGACCTTCAGCATCACCCCGGACATCAGCGCCGAGATGTGCGAAGGCGCCACCGGATGCGCCTCCGGCAGCCAGGCATGCACGGGCACCAGGCCGGCCTTCATGCCGAAGCCGAGAAAGGCCAGCGCAAAGGCCAGCGTCGCCCATGCCGGGGTGAGCGCCGCGTCGCGCATCGCCTCGAAGCCGAGCCCGCCGCCATGCGATGCCAGCACCGCGTAGCCGAGCAGGATCGAAAGCCCGCCGATGTGCGCCATCAACAGATAGAGAAAGGCCGCGCGCCGATTGGCCGAGTGCTGATGCTGGAAGGCCACCAGGAAATAGGAAGACAGCGACATCAGCTCCCAGCACACCATGAACCCGAAGGCGTCGGCGGCCAACACCACCGCCATCATCGCGGCGATGAATACCCCGCTGAAGAAGCCCAGCGCAGGCAGGGAATCCTCGCCGTGCTCGTACTCGCGCAGATAACCCGGCGCATATACCGAGACCGCGATCACCACCAGCCCGATGAGCAACATGAACAGCCCCGAAAGCCGGTCCAGCGCGATCATCCAGGGATGCCCCGGCAAGCCCAGCGGCAGGCTGGTCAGCGCCGCGCCGCCGGTGTTCAAAACGCCGACCCCGGCACCGGCCGCGAGCACGCCCGCAAGCGCAAGCAGCGGCAGGCAGAGTCCGCGCATCAGCCAGGGCGCGCGACCGCTGCCCAGCGCGATCAGGGCCGAGGCCAGCGATGCCAGTATCGCCATGCCGGGCAGTGTCAGGGGCGCGATGCTCATCGGCCGGTCTCCTTCGGCGCGCGCAAGCGCACGCCACGACCCTGCCCCTGACTCGGCTGACCCTCGCCGATCAGCTCGACGCCGGCGTTCTCCAGCGCGGTGACGATCTTGACCAGGGTATCGACACTGCCGCCGACCACGCCGTCGGCGCTCTCCATGCGCTGGATGGTCGGCAGCGAGACGCCGGCCAGCCCGGCCAGCGTCTTGCGATCCATGTCGAGCAGCGCGCGGGCTGCTTTGATCTGGCTGCTGGTTATCATGGTTGCGCTCAATTATCTCCAAGTTGATTCGTTATATATCAAGTTGATATTCTATATCAATCAACAATGTGAAAATACCGTAATCACTCACAGGCAACCTATGAAGTGGTATTGACCTGACGCGGCGTAGGCCCGGTCAGGTGCAGCGGATCGGGCAGCGGTGCAATTGCGCGGCACCGCCGCAGCCGGTTCCGCGGTACTTGAACCGACCTGCGCAGGTGGAGATGCGCCAGCATGCCGAATCGTTGATTTTCATGATCTGGGGTGGGGTCGCCGTCATGAGCGTCAGGGCCGGGCAGGTGTCGAATGCCATGTGACGGTATCCCGAAAAAGCCCATGCGCGGTCGCGGGCTACGGCTCCTTGTTTCGAGATGCGGCCGATCGTTCCACGAGAACGCCGGTCGCAAGGGCCGCCAAACTTCCGACGCGGGTTCGAGGCGTCGGGTTTTTCCTCCGTGACAGAATCTTGTCGAACTTGGATGTTGTCCTTTTAACTTATTGAAATAAACGAAAAATAAATTTCGGCACGGGGTTTGCAACAGCGAAGCCGACAATCGCATCGTTGGAATCGAATCCCATGTCGGAAAACGCTATTCTGATCCTGACCCAGAATCCGGCCGCGTTGCGGCCCCTCGAAAGCCGTTTGCGTTCACTTGGTCTGCGCGTGCTTTTCGCGCGGGAGGCGGACGATCTCCAGGCTCTGCTCAGCCGTGACCCGATCGGCCTGGTGCTGGGTGACGCGCGCCTGTTGCGTATCGACGACGGTCGTCCGCAACGTCGTCTGCGCACATTGTTTCCCTTGATCCCGTTGGTGGTGTTGGCCGATGACGGTTGCCTGGAGGAGGCCCTGGTGGCGATGCGCGAGGGTGCGCACGACTGCCTGTTGCCGCCGTTCGACGGTGACGAGGGCCTCGAACGCGTGCAACGTCTGTTGCCGCCGGTCTCCCAGGACGAGTTCGTCAGCGGCGATGCGCGCATGCGCAAGTTGCACCATCTGGCGCGTCGCGTCGCGGCGAACGATGTCACGGTGATCCTGGCGGGCGAGTCGGGTACCGGCAAGGAGGTGCTGGCGCGTTTCATTCATCGCCACTCGACGCGCGCGGACGGACCGTTCATTGCGGTCAACTGCGCCGCGATTCCGGCCGATATGATGGAAGCCTTGCTGTTCGGTCACGAGAAAGGGGCTTTTACCGGCGCGCTGAAGGCGTCGCCCGGGAAGTTCGAGCTGGCCCAGGGCGGCACCTTGCTGCTCGATGAGATCTCCGAGATCGATCTCGACCTGCAAGCCAAGCTGCTGCGCGTGTTGCAGGAGCGCGAGGTCGAGCGTGTCGGCGGTCACGAGCTGATCCCGCTGGACGTGCGCGTCATCGCCACCACCAACCGCAATCTGCGTGAAGAGGTCTCGGCCGGACGCTTCCGCGAGGATCTCTACTATCGCCTGAATGTGTTTCCGTTGCTGATTCCTCCGTTGCGCGAGCGTCCGGGCGATATTCTGCCGTTGGCGAGGGTGTTGTTGGCGCGCCATGCGCGGCCCGGCGCGGCGCGGCCGGAATTCTCGGACGAGGCCCGGCGGATGCTGCTGGAACACCGCTGGCCCGGCAATGTGCGCGAGCTCGAGAACGTGGTCCAGCGCGCGCTGATCATGTGCGATGGCGAGTGCATCGAGGCCGGCGATCTGCGCTTCGAGGAGGAGACCGCGCCATTGCCGCCCCGGCCCGGGGGCGGCGGTGGTCCGCTGAGTGCCGATCTGCGCTCGGTCGAGGAGCAACGCATCCTCGAGACCTTGCGCCATCGCAGCCGCAAGGAGGCGGCCGAGCTGCTCGGCATCAGCCCGCGCACGCTGCGCTACAAGATTGCCCGCATGCGTGACGCCGGTGTCTCGATCCCGGGACGCCAGGAGTGGCAACCATGAGTGTGGAAGTCAACCAGGTACTCGCCCAGATGCGCGTCGTGCAGGCGCGCATGGGGATCGGATCGGCCGAACGGGCCACGCCACCGAACGGAGGTTTTGGTGATTTATTGAAGCAGTCGCTGGATTCGGTCAACGAGTTGCAGCAGACCGCAAGCCGATTGAAGACGGATTTTCAGACCGGCGCGCGCGAGGTCGATCTCACCGAGGTGATGCTGGCCTCGCAGAAGGCCAGCGTCGCCTTCCAGGCGATGACCGAGGTGCGCAACAAGCTGGTCGATGCCTACAAAGACATCATGAACATGCCGCTGTGACGGGCTGACACATGGACACCACGCAGAGTCCGCCGACCGACGGTCAGATGGTCGCGGTGCATGATGACGCCAACGCGCTGGAGGCGGCAAGCCCGCCACCGCGCGATTGGCGCGAGAACCCGGTGGTGCGTCAGCTCGCGGTGATGGTCGGCATCGCGCTGAGCGTCGCGATCGGGGTGGCCGTGGTGCTGTGGTCGCGCACCCCGAGCTACTCGATGCTGTTCGCGAACCTGGCGCAGAAGGACGCCAGCGAGATCCTGCAGGCCTTGCAGCAGGCCGGGGTCGATTACCGGGTCGATGAATCCAGTGGCGCGCTGCTGGTGCCCTCGTCGAAACTCCAGCAGGTGCGCCTGAAGCTTGCCGCTCAGGGCCTGCCGCGGACCAAGGCGAGCGGCTACGAGCTGCTCGACAAGGATCCCGGGTTCGGCACCAGCCGCCTGATCGAGAAAGCCCGCTATCAGCGCGCGCTGGAGGGCGAGCTGGCGCGCACCATCCGCCAGATTGCCGCGATCGACAGCGCCCGCGTGCATATCGCGCGGCCGCGCCAGTCGGTATTCGTGCGCGAGCGCAAGCCGCCGAGCGCCTCGGTGGTGGTCAAGCTGCTCAACGGGCGCGTGCTCGAAAAATCCCAGGTGGCCGCGATCGTGCATCTGGTGGCCTCGGCGGTGCCTGAACTCGAATCCAGCCGGGTCACCGTGGTCGATCAGCGAGGCAAGCTGCTCAGCGGCCTGGGAGATGACCGAGACATGCTGCTGACCGCGACCCAGTTCGACTATGTGCGCAAGCTGGAGAAACATTACCAGCGCCAGATCGAGGATATCCTGAAACCGGTGCTCGGCGCCGATGCCGTGCGCGCCCAGGTGACCGCCGATGTCGATTTCAGCAAGACCGAGCAGACTGTTGAGCAATACAACCCGGATCAGCCCGCGCTGCGTTCCGAGCAACTCAACGAGCAGCAAAGCCGCGTGAATCCGGTACAGGGCGTGCCCGGCGCGCTCAGCAATCAACCGCCGGCCGCGACCCAGACGCCCGAGGTGGCCAAGGACGGCGCCGGCGGCGCGGACGAGAAGACCCTGAACAGCACGCGGCGCTCGGTGCGAAACTACGAGCTGGACCGTACCCTCAGGCATACCCGGCGTTCGCCGTATCAGCTGCGTCGGCTGTCGGTCGCGGTGGTGGTCGATGATCTCCGGGTGCCCATGGAGGATGGCAAGGTGGCGCGCCAGCCGCGCTCGCCGGAGCAGATGGAGAATATCCGCCAGCTGGTGCGCAACACCATCGGCTTCGAGGCCTCGCGCGGGGATTCGGTGCGGGTCATAAATGCTTCGTTTCAGCCTCCGGAGGCGATCGAGCCACTGCCCGAGCCGCCGCTGTGGAAACAGCCCTGGTTCATCGATCTGGCGCGTCAGGGCGTGGGCGCGCTGGTGGTGCTGGTGTTGATCCTGACGGTACTGCGCCCGGCGATGAAGCGCCTGGTATCGCCACCCATGCCGCCGGAGGCCGGGAACGATGACGAAGCCGACGAAGACGATGGAGAGGGTATTCGTGGCGAGCTCGACGAATCCGGCAATCCCGTCGCGCTCGGGCCGGACGGCGAGCCGCTGGCGCTCGAGGAGGGCGGCGAAGGCGAAGACCGCGAGCGCCTCCGCCTGGGCGGTCCGCGCGGCTATGAGGAAACGCTCGAAGCGGTGCGTGAACTGGTGCGCGAGGATCCCGGCCGCGTCGCGCAGCTGATCAAGGTATGGGTGGCGGAAGAATGACGGACGAGAACGCACAAGCGCTCGATATCGGCGGCCTGGAGCGCACCGCGATCCTGCTTCTGGCGCTCGGCGAGCAAGACGCGGCCGAGATCCTGCGTCACATGGGGCCGAAGGAGGTGCAGGACATCTCGATGGCGATCGCCGGTCTGAGCAAGGTCACCACCGATATGATGGAGGCGGTGCTGTCGCAGTTTCTCGAAGCCATCGAGAAGGAAACCAGTCTCGGCCTCGGCGCTGACGATTACATCCGCAGGATGCTCACCAACGCGCTCGGCGAGGACAAGGCCGCCGGCATGATCGACCGCATCCTGCTCGGTCGCGACAGCAAGGGCCTGGAGCAACTGAAATGGCTGGAGCCACGCGCGATCGCCGAGCTGATCCGGCTCGAACACCCGCAGATCATCGCCATCGTGCTGTCGTTTCTGGAGCCGGACCAGGCCGCCGCGGTGATCGGCGAGCTGCCCGAGAACACCCGCGCCAACATCCTGATGCGCGTGGCCACGCTCGAGGGCATCCAGCCCAACGCCCTCGCCGAGCTCGACCAGATTCTCGAGAAGCAGCTCACCGGCAACCAGAACGTCTCGTCATCGACGCTCGGCGGCGTGAAGCCGGCGGCCAACATCCTCAACCTGCTGGATGGCAGCATCGCCACCCAGGTGCTCGAACAGATCACCGAGGCCGATGAAGAACTGTCGCAAGAGCTGCAAGACAACATGTTCGTCTTCGAGAACCTGCTCGATGTCGATGACCGCGGTATTCAGACCCTGCTGCGCGAGGTCTCGTCCGAGCAACTGCTGCTGGCGCTGCGCGGCGCCGATGAAGCCTTGAAAGAGAAGATCTTCCGCAACATGTCGAGCCGCGCCGCCGAGATGCTGCGCGATGATCTGGAAGCCGCGCCGCCGGTCAAGCTTAGCGACGTAGAGGCCGCGCAGAAAGAGATCCTCGGGATTGCCCGTCGCCTCGCCGACGCCGGCGAGATCATGCTGGGCGGAGGCGGCGGCGATGAGTTCGTCTGATCCCTGGGACGACTCGGACGCGCGGCGCTGGCTGCCGCCCGAGATGGGCGCGCCGGAAGAGCCCGAAACGGAGATCGAGGAAGAAGCACTGCCGCAACTGCCGACCGCCGACGAGATCGAGGCAATCCGCCGCCAGGCCTGGGAAGAAGGCCAGGCCGAAGGCCGCGAGGCCGGCTTCGAGTACGCCCGCAACGAAGCGCGCGAACAGGCGCGCGCCGAGCTGGAGCCACGCCTGGCCCAGCTCGATGCCCTGCTCGGCGCCCTCAATCAGCCATTCGAAGCGCTCGATGAGCAGGTTGAACAAGAACTGCTGGCGCTCATCATCGCGGTAGTGCGCCAACTGCTGCGGCGCGAGATCCAGACCGATCCCGGACAGATCGTCGGCGTAGTGCGCGAAGCGCTGGGCATCCTGCCGGTATCGGCGCGCGACATCCGCGTCACCCTGCATCCCGAGGACGCCGAACTGGTGCGCCAGGCCTATGCCCAGGGCGAGAGCGAGATCCACTGGAAGATCATCGAAGACCCGATGATCGCGCGCGGCGGCTGCGAGGTGCTCACCGCCACCTCGCGCGTCGATGCCGGCCTCGAGACCCGGCTCGCCAACGTGATCGCGCCGCTGCTCGCCGGCATGCGCCGCAGTGACGAAGCCCCGGACCCCGCGTCAGAGGAGGAAAACGATGCCGTCTGATGTGCCGGAACTGCCGCGCACCGCGCGTTGGTGTGCGCGCCTGCACCGCTACCATGCGCGCATCGAGCGCAGCCGTGGTCTGGTGCTCGAGGGGCGGCTCACCCGCATGGTCGGGCTGACGCTGGAAGCCATCGGCTGCCGCGCCTCGATCGGCGCCTGTTGCGACGTCGTCAACGCCAATGGATCGCGCATCGAGGCCGAGGTCGTCGGCTTTTCCGGAGAAAGCCTCTACCTGATGCCCACCGGTCACCTGCATGGGCTGGAGCCCGACGCGCGCGTGATCCCCACCGGGCGGGTCTCCGAAGCGCCGGTCGGTGACGAACTGCTGGGCCGCGTCATCGATGGCGGCGGCCAGCCGCTCGACGGGCGCGGGCCACTGCGGCACACCCACTACCGCTCGCTCGCCGGCGAGCCGATCAACCCCCTCGCGCGCGCTCCGATCCGCGAGCCGCTGGATGTCGGCGTGCGCGCGCTCAACGGCCTGCTCAGCGTCGGGCGGGGCCAGCGGCTCGGCCTGTTTGCTGGCTCCGGTGTTGGCAAGAGCGTGCTGCTCGGCATGATGACCCGCTTCACCGAGGCCGATGTCGTCGTCGTCGGCTTGATCGGCGAGCGTGGCCGCGAGGTGAAGGACTTCATCGAAAACACCCTCGGCGAGGAAGGCATGCGCCGCGCCGTGGTGGTCGCGGTGCCGGCCGACCAGCCACCGCTGAAGCGGCTCCACGGCGCGATGCTGGCGACCAGCATCGCCGAACACTTCCGCGATCAGGGCCGCCAGGTGCTGTTGCTGATGGATTCACTGACCCGCTTTGCCCAGGCTCAACGCGAGATCGGGCTGGCGATTGACGAACCTCCGGCCACCAAGGGCTACCCGCCCTCGGTGTTCGCCAAACTGCCGCAACTGATCGAGCGCGCCGGCAACGGCCGCGCCGGCGGCGGCTCGATCACCGCCTTCTATACCGTACTCGCCGAAGGCGATGACCAGAACGACCCGATCGCCGATGCCGCGCGCGCCATCCTCGACGGCCACATCGTGCTGTCGCGCCGGATCGCCGAATCCGGCCAGTATCCGGCAATCGATATCGAAGCCTCGATCAGCCGCGCGATGAACGACATCGTGCCCACGGAACACCAACAGCGCGCGCGCGCCTTCAAACAACTGTATTCGCTCTACCAGCAAAACCGCGACCTGATCAGCGTCGGCGCCTACCAGCCCGGCAGTGATCCGCGCATCGACGAGGCCGTGCAGGCCATGCCGCGCCTGCT
Organism: Sedimenticola sp.; assembly: GCA_027008705.1. Classification (GTDB taxonomy): domain Bacteria; phylum Pseudomonadota; class Gammaproteobacteria; order Chromatiales; family Chromatiaceae; genus JALSSX01. The sequence continues at coordinate 14,581 of JALVEB010000225.1, forward strand.
CGACTACCTTGCCCAGGATCAGAACACCCGGCACGACTACGTCAGCTCGGTGGCCGCGTTGAACGATCTGTTCACATCCGCTCCGAACGGAGCAGAAGAATGACGCGCGCCCGCCGTCTGGAACCGATTCAGCGCATCGCCAGCACGCGAGAACAGCAGGCCGCGCGCGAATGGGCCGAGGCGCGCCAGGCCGCGCAGGCCGCGCAAGAGCAACTCAAGGCCCTGGAAGACTACCTCGCGGGTTATCTGAGTGACTACGAGCGGGCGCGGCGCGAGCGCCTGGATCCGCGCCGCATGCTCGACTACCAGCGCTTCATCGCCCGACTCGAAGCCGCCATAGAAGAACAACGCAAACTGCTCGCGCTACACAGCGCCGAGGCCGAGCGCCGCCGCGCCCACTGGGAAGGCAAGCGCATCGCCCGCGGCGCGCTCGACAAGGTTACGGAACGGATTCAGGAGCGCGAGACCCAAGAACAGCACCGGCGCGAACAGCGCGAGCAGGACGACCGTCGCCGGCGGCGGGACGAGAAATGAACGCCGGCGATGTGGGCTTATGGCGCGTAGCCGGGCAGGCCGTCCGGGGCGCAGAGTTGGCAGCGACAGCGACCGTCGGCCATGCGCGCGGCGTGATGGGCTTCGATCGCCGGAAGCGGATCCCCATCCACGAGCGGATCCTCGAGCACCGCCTCGTCGATCTCGAAATGCGTCTCGATCTCGCCGGCTGCCGTGAAACCGGGCTGAGGTTCATCGTGATAGAGCGCATAATAGCCGCCTTCCAGCGGCAGAAAACGGCCTGCCACGGGCAGGCCCTCATCGAGGCCGTGGGGTGTGAAGCCCGCCGCTTGCGTCAGCCTGTCGGCGATGGCGTCGCGTCGCCGCTTGTACCAATGGCCGGCCCAGTGCGCGGCGACGGCCGCGGAGACCTCACCGACGCCGGCGCAGCCCGAGAAAACGAGGTCGATCCGCCAGCGCGCCTCGTCGACCGTCTGGTCGGCGCCGCGTTCACCGCGCAGGCGGACGTCGGCGACGCCGCTGTCGAGATACTCCAGCAGCTGGCGGGTCGCCGGCCAGGGCTGAGGAAAGCGATCGTCGAGGAAACGCCGGTAGTCATCGAACAGCGGCGCCAGATCGTTCGATGGCGGCTCGATGAACCAAGTCGTTCCGATATTGCGCCATGCGCCTCGGGAAGCCTCTGTCCGTCTCAGTAGGCGGGCGAACCAGGGCTTGGCCGCGGGTATCGATTCCAGGCGGTCGGGAGCCAATTCGCCGACGATGGCGATGCCATTTCCGCTCATGCGCGCCTCCTGAAGCGGCTTTGCAACGATCGAGGAGTCTGTCCGATTCTCGGATCCGGCGCGTGCAGCTGTCAAGCCGGGCCTCCGGCGCGCTTGCTTTCGGCGCCCGAGCCGTTCCACAATGCGGTTTCCGCGGAATCGAACGGAGGTTACCCATGGATGCGCAAAAACTGCTCGATGAGCTGCTCAAGTCCGGTCGCCAGATCGCCGAGAAGGGCATCGACCTGGCTGAGGACGCTTTGAACATCCCCGAATCCGGCCCGGAGCGGGACGCCAAGCTCGACGGGTTGAAGAAGGGCGCGATGATCGCCGGCGGTCTGGCGTTGCTGCTCGGCACCCGGGGCGGGCGTCGCCTGACCGGCAGTGCGATCAAACTCGGCAGCCTCGGCGCCCTCGGCGGGCTCGCCTATCAGGCCTTTCAGCGCTGGCGCGGCGGCAACGATCGCCCCGTCGACCAGCTTAGCGGAGACGTCGGCGACCAGCGTGGCCGCCAGATTCTGAAGGCGATGATCGCCGCGGCCAAGGCCGATGGCCATATCGATGCCGAGGAACAGCGCAAGATCGAATCCGAACTGGTGGCTTTGCAGCTTTCACCCGAGATGGCCGGGTTTCTGCGCGAGGAGATGCGCAAGCCGCTCGACATCGACGATGTGGTCGCCGGCGTCGACTCGCCGCAGGCCGCGGCCGAGCTCTACCTGGCTTCGCGCATCGTCATCGGCAACCAGAGCGCCGAGGAGAAAGCCTATCTCGAACGCCTTGCGCGGGCGCTCGGTCTCGACCCGGAGCAGGTCGCGGCGTTGGAAGGCGAGTTGGCGCGCCCCGAGACGACTTGAAACCCGCGGTTCCGTCTCCACCTTCAGGTCGTTTCCCAACCGAGGCAAGACCATGTACCGATTCATCCCCCCGGCGCTTGCGGCGTTGCTGCTCGGCGCCTGCACCCAGGAGACGCAGAACCGCTTCGGTCGCGCCCTGCAGAACTGGACCGGCACCAACGGTGTGCTCGAGGTCTATGCCGGCGACAAACTGGTGCGGCGCTTCATTGGCATCGACAAGCTGACCACCGCAAAGGCGACTTCGGGCTCGCAGGCGCGCCCCTATCGCTTCGGCTATGGCGTCTTCGATGCCAACCTGAACATGAAACAAGATCCGGGGGAGAAGAAAGTCTACTTCGAGTTCAGCGACTATTCGACTTCCTATATCTTCTTCGAAAGCCCAGACTGAATCGAAGCGCCCTGAGCGAGGCGTAGGCCTGATCAAGCACGGCGGATCGGGCGCCGCGCGAGTCCGCGGCACCGTCGTAGCGGACTCTGCTATGCTTGCTTCGGCCTAAGGCTTCTTCGAAAACCCCAACCGGCCTCGTCATAGCTCACCGTGAGCGCGTTCCTGGATAACACCCTGTTTGCGCGACAATTCCGTCTTTGCCGCATGGGCATGCCGCCCGGCGCGCAGGATAGCGAGCATGTCCTCGTTGATCAGGATCGCGATGCGTTGCGCGGCGGGCGGCAGCTGTTCGCCATCGATCAGCATGTCCAGGTTCACCGTCATCAGGCGCAGCCCCTTGCCCGCGTCGCGTATCAGGGTGATCCGGCACGGATCGTAGTTGGCGAGTATCGGCGCGGCCTTCAGCAGCTTGTCGATATGACGGGGCTCGCAGAAGTTCAGCGCCGTGACCAGCGGTGCTTCCTTATCCCACACCGGGGGCGGTGGAAGCTTCGGCACGCCGAGTTTCTTCGCTTCGGCCAGCATTGCGTCGATCGCCTCGCGCGGGCTTGTCCCCTTGGCGGCGAAGGTGCTGATGACCGTCTGTTGCACGCTGCGGAACAGGAAGGCGCCTCGCTCCGCCGGCTTTGTCGGGATGGGGGCCGGCTTGAAGCGAAAGCCGGGCTGTTGCCCGCGGCCGTCCAGGATCGCCATCCAGGCGAGGATGTTCCAGGCTTGCGCGTCGGAGATGTCGTCGAAGGTGTCGTCGATCGGATCGTTGTCGTGATAGCGGTCCTTGTGGAAGAAGGCCCGCATGCTGGCGAACAGGTAATCCGGATGCTGACCGGCCAGCGGCGGAGCGTCCTTCTTCTTCTTGCCGCGGCCATCGCGGGCGTGGCAGGTCTTGCAGTCCGCCTCGAACTTGGCCTTCCCTTTCTGCGCGTCGCCACGCGTGACACGGATATCGTAGGCCGGATCCTTGCCGATCGGCTGGCGTGACAACCAAGCGGAGAGGTCGGCGATGTCTTCGTCGCTCATCTGTTTCAATCCGGCGATCTCGGTCATCGCCGGGTTGGCGCGTGCACCCTTGATGTAGTCTTTGATGGCCTTGGTCAGATACCATGCCGGCAGACCGGCGAGGCGCGGGGAGGTTGCTCCCGGAACACCCTGTCCGGCCAGGGCATGACAGGGTGCGCAGCGTTGGTTGAGACGTTCCCCGTTGGCCAGATCGACGGCCCGCGTGGAAACAGCGGCCATCAGCAGCGCGGCGGCGGTAATCAGTTGTTTCATGGTGAATGAATCCTGCGAATGACGCTTCCGGCCCTAGGATACGTCAGTTCGGCGGAGATTCCCTTTGCCTGGGTCAAGAAAATGTGTCGAGTCACCCCGCCGCAGGCGACCTCCTTCTTTCAGGCGGTGAGGTCATCCACGCAGAACCTGTTCAGGTGATCGTGGCCGCAGGTGCAGGCCGCCAGTGATGATGAGGGTGATGTCGTCGCGTATTGATAAACCCAAAGAAAGAACCACCCCTGCGTGAAGACAGGCAGATTACACGAAAAATGTCTTTGTGAAACCAGAAAAAACAGAGGAGCTGATCGTATGGAATCACCCCTCACGAGTTCAGCGATATTGCCGGATAGCACATGCGCCATATGGTAAGAAAGACAAACTATACCGTTGCACTAACCACCGGCATCATTGTCGGGGCGCTCTCTTGGTTGGTCATCACCAAGCTCTTTGGCGTTGCGGAGCCGTATGACACTCCTGTGGGCGGTTATATCGCCATGTTTCTTCCCGCAGCGCTCGCCTTTTTCATCGCGTTGACAAACGGATTGATAAAATCACTGCTCTTTTTGGCCGGCGTTTATCTCGCTACTGCGTTCTATCCCTATTTTTTCGGAAACGGGGAGCAGAAAGTTTGGGTAGGCTTTGGCGCCGTTATGGCATTTTCCTATCTGTTTTACGCCATTGCGGGCGCGCTTGGTGGGTGGCTTGTTAGGGTGATCTATCTCAGGTTTTTTGACAAGCAGGCAAGGCAGGCGGCACAAAAGATTATGGACAAAACAGTTGAGTTGGCCGAACATATCCCTCAATCCGCCTACGAGACCTACACCTATACCCAAAAAGCCTCGCATGCCGGCCATGTCAATCTGCTCTTTGCATTGCTGTTTGCCGCCATCGGAGCAGTAGCCTATGTGTACCCTTCTCCCCCGCTTAACCCTATAAAGATGCCTTTCTTACAAACAGCGGTCAAATGGCTCGGCGTGTGCTTTATGCTCATTGGATTCTATGAATTTATAGTCTCCATGCGGCTTATGGCAGACAAAAGCGCGTGGCACATCGTTATAGACGACAAGAACTTTCTCTACGAAACTCCCAAAAGCACAGGAGAGAAGAGCTTTTCGTGCAGGCTTGACGAGATAGAGAGGATCGACGAGTTCCTCCCGGACTCAGACGACTACAAAAATGATAGCATCAAGGAGGAGCCTTCCTACAAGATCGTGCTCAAGAATGGTCAAGCATACCCGCTTTTTTCCGGTCGAAACCGTATTAACGAACAGCGATGCATAGACGCACTGCGTGCGAGGGGTGTACAGGTGGTGGAAAGGTATTGAGTTACCTCTTGGATAGCTTGTACTTCATCAGCGCCATTATCCCCTCATCCAACCCCTCGCTGCACTCCTCTGGCCTATTTTTTGCTCAGCTTTTGGGGATTCCGCATCGGCCGGATACGGAAAATCCCCCTCCAGGTCAATCCGCCTTGAAACGATCGATATGGCCGCGACTGACCGGCAAGGGTTTGTCGCGCTTGATCAGATCCTTGTAATCGTAGGCGCGCCAGCGGCCTTCCGGGTTGCGTTTCGGCGTCCAGGTGGCCTTGCGCTGGTGGCGGTTGGCGGCGTTGTAGCAGGCCACGAATTCGTCCAGATCCTCGCGCTTCAAGGGGCTGGTCTTGAGGGTGAAGTGCTTGTTGGTGCGCAGGTCGTAGATCCAGAGCTTCCTGGTCCACGGCGTCTCCGAGGCGGGCTTCTTGTCGAAAAACAGCACGTTGGCCTTGACGCCCTGGGCATATACTTCTCGCGATCAAGAATACCCCATTCATGGTGCGCGTCTTTTCGCCGATAGCTGCGTTGCAAAAACTTGACGTAGCCCCACTATGCCTGCGTTTTTGCGCCTTGCTCTCGACGAAAATCCACGCACCCTGAACGGGGTATTCTTGGACGCGAGAAGTATAGAACAGTCCGGTGGGCAGGCTCAGCAGGGTATGCACGTCGCACTCGTGCAGCAGTTTTCTTCGTATCGTTTCGCCTGCTCCCCCCTCGAACAGTACATTGTCCGGGACCACCACGGCGGCGCGGCCATTGACCTTGAGCAGGGTCTTG
>JALVEB010000226.1 GCA_027008705.1 Sedimenticola sp.
GCTGGTGCGCCAGGCGCTGTCGCATGCCGAGGCCGGCGCCGACGTGGTCGCGCCGTCCGATATGATGGACGGTCGCATCGGCGAGATCCGCGATGCGCTCGAGGCCGCCGGCCACATCCACACCCGCATCCTCGCCTACTCGGCGAAATACGCCTCGGCCTTCTATGGCCCGTTCCGCGACGCGGTCGGCTCGGCGGCGAACCTCGGCGGCGGCAACAAGTACAGCTACCAGATGGACCCGGCCAACAGCAACGAGGCGTTGCACGAGGTGGCGATGGATCTCGACGAGGGCGCCGACATGGTGATGGTCAAGCCCGGGATGCCTTACCTCGACATCGTGCGCCGCATCAAGGACGAGTTCCTGGTGCCGACCTACGTCTACCAGGTCTCCGGCGAATACGCGATGCTGAAGGCCGCCTCGCAAAACGGCTGGCTGGACGAACGCGCGGTGGTGCTCGAATCCCTGCTCGGCATCAAGCGCGCCGGAGCGGACGGCATCCTGAGCTACTACGCGAAGGCGGCCGCGGAATGGTTGAATGACTGACCGCTACGCGGTGATCGGCCACCCGATCGAGCACAGCCTCTCGCCCTGGATCCACCAGCAGTTCGCCAGCCTGACGGGAGAGGATATCGCGTACGACCGCCTGCTCGGCTCGCTCGACGACTTCGCCGGCGATGTCGCGCGCTTCATCGAAGCCGGCGGCAAGGGCCTGAACGTCACCGTGCCGTTCAAGGAGCGTGCCTTCGCGCTGGCCGAGCGTTGTTCGGCGCGGGCGAAGCAGGCCGGCGCGGCCAACACCCTGATCGTGGACGCGGACGGCCGCCTGCGCGGAGACAACACCGATGGCATCGGTCTGGTGCGCGACCTGCGAGACAATCACGGTTTCGAATTCGAAGGCCGCGACGTGCTGCTTGTGGGCGCCGGCGGCGCGGCCCGCGGCGTGCTCCATTCGTTGCTGGAAGCCGGACCGGAACGGCTGCACATTGCCAACCGCACCCCCGCGAAGGCCACCGCGCTGGCCGGCATCGCGGCCTCGCCCCGGGTCAGCGGCGGTGGCCTCGCCGAGCTTGAAGGCCAACGCTTCGATCTTGTCATCAACGCCACCGCGGCCGGTCTTCGCGGTGAGGTGCCGATGCTGCCCGACAAGCTGCTTGCCAGTGGCGCCTGGACCTACGACCTGATGTACGGCCACGAGCCCACCGCCTTCCAACGCTGGGGAAGTGAGCACGGCGCGAGCAAGGCGCTCGACGGCCTCGGCATGCTCGTCGAACAAGCCGCGGAATCCTTCTTCTTGTGGCGCGGAAAGCACCCTCCCACCGCGCCCGTCATCGAACGACTGATCGAATAGACCCCACACCACTCAACTTCTTGCCGGCGAGGCCGCCATGCCCGAAACCGCCGCTTCGGCTATACTTCGCTTATTCATCGCCACAACCCGCCAGCGCGCCGCCATCCGGGGGAATCCATCGCATGCTCAGCAAACCCATCACGTTATATGATGACGGCCACCACAAGTGCCTGATGTTCGATGATCTGGTTACCGGCGAAGGCATCCAATCCAACCAGTTTCTGATCGTGCACGGCGATCTCAGCGCGCTGAT
>JALVEB010000227.1 GCA_027008705.1 Sedimenticola sp.
CGCCAGCAAACTGACGAATACCAACCTGCGAGCCTCGAAGCGCTCCATCAGGTGGTGCATGATCAGAAACAAACCCACCTCGGCGAGCACGCCCAGCGCCCACAGGGCACCGGTTTCTCCCTTGCCATAGCCGGCATCGCTGAGCCAGATCGAGAAGAAACTGTAGTAGACGCCATGGCCGGCCTGCATCAGAAAGCTGGCGCACAGAAAGGCGATCACCGCCGGATGGCGCAACACCCACGTCAGCGGCGGGTGTCGGACATCGGCATGCCATGAGACCGGACCCTCGCCGATCAACAGGCTGCTGAAGAAGATGCCGCCCAATGCCAGCAGCAAGGCCGCAGGCACCCAGGAAACGGGGTGGCGATCGAGCAACACCCCGAGCAAGCCGACCGCGGAGATGAAGCCGATCGACCCCCACAGGCGGACCAAGCCATAGCGCCGGGTGTCGCTGCCCAGCCAGTTCAGGGTAATCACCTCGAACTGGGGCAGCGAGGCATTCCAGAAGAAGCTGTAAACCGCCATCACCGCCGCGATGCCCCAGAACGAGCGGGTGAGATAGATTGCCGCGAACGCCAGCAATGAGACCGCCGAGGCCAGACGGATCACCGCGATGCGCCGGCCGCTGTGATCGGCGAGCCAACCCCACAGGTTCGGCGCGACCAGTTTGGTGACCATCACCACCGCCATCAGCTGGCCGATCGCGAGCGCGTCGAAGCCCAGCGCGCGCAGGTACAGGCTCCAGTACGGCAGCAGGATGCCCAGCGCGGCGAAATAGAACAGGTAGAAGGCGGAGAGCCGCCAGTACGGCATCGCGGCGCGCCGCGACTAACAACCGGCGAGCGGCGGAATCACCGGGGTCTCACTCTGCGCGTCGGCGTTCTGACCGCGCTGACGCAGGGCATGGTCGAGCAGCACGATGGCGACCATGGCCTCGGCGATCGGCGTGGCGCGGATGCCGACACAGGGGTCATGACGCCCCTTGGTGACGATCTCGGCGGGATTCCCGTGGCGATCGATGGTGTGACCGGGCAGACGGATGCTGGAGGTCGGCTTGAACGCGACGCGGGCGACGATATCCTGCCCGCTGGAGATGCCGCCGAGGATCCCGCCGGCGTTATTGCTCTCGAAACCCTCCGGCCCCATTTGATCCCGGTGCTCGGTGCCTTTCTGCGTGATCGATTCGAAACCGGCGCCGATCTCGACCCCCTTGGCGGCATTGATGCTCATCAGCGCGTGCGCAATATCGGCGTCGAGGCGGTCGAACACCGGTTCGCCCAGTCCCGGCGGCACGCCGTTGGCGACCACGGTGATCTCGGCGCCGATCGAATTGCCCTCCTTGCGCAAGGCGTCCATGTACTCCGCCATCTCGGCGACCCGCCCGGCGTCCGGGCAGAAGAACGGGTTGCGCTCGACCTCGGCCCAATCGAAGCTTTTCGGACGCAGCGGACCGAGCGCGGAGAGGTAGCCGCGCACCTGGATGCGGTAGCGCTCCTTCAGGTATTTCTTGGCGATCGCCCCGGCGGCGACGCGCATTGCGGTTTCGCGCGCGCTGGAGCGCCCACCGCCGCGATGGTCGCGGATACCGTATTTCTGCTCATAGGTGTAATCGGCATGGCCCGGACGGAAGCTCGCGGCGATATCGGAATAGTCTTTCGAACGCTGGTCCTGGTTGAAGATCACCAAGCCGATCGGCGTGCCGGTGGTACGCCCCTCGAACACCCCGGAGAGGATCTGAACCTGGTCCGGCTCCCGACGCTGGGTGGTATGGCGGCTGGTCCCCGGACGCCGCCGGTCCAGATCCGGCTGGATATCGGCCTCGCTCAGGGCCATGCCGGGGGGGCAGCCGTCGACGACACAGCCGATGGCGACGCCGTGACTCTCGCCGAACGAGGTCACCGTGAACAACTTTCCGATGCTATTTCCAGACATGGGCGCATTCTAGCAGACCCTCGTCGGACGTAACTACTCAGCGAGCAGGGCCATCGCGCTTAACTTCGCTCGACGCTTCCTGGTTTCAAAGGCTTATCCCGCATTTCTCACCATCCTTCTACTGCGACGACCCAATGGCACGCCCTGGCTGGCTTTCGCTCGGTCGGAGTGCTCGACATAGCGCCGCTGCCCGATCCGCTGCGCTCGATCGGGCCTGCGCCTTGCCATATCAATGCTCAGATCAACGCTGAAATGCGTCAGATCAAGGCAAAAGCTGCCAGCGACTCTCAGGTGTCTTGCGGCGCGGCCTCCGCAAGAACGCCGCAGGCCGCCAGCGGCGCGGTCGATTCCAGTTCCGCGATCACCCAGCGGTTGCGCCCGCCGTGCTTGGCGACGTACAACGCGGCATCGGCCGCCGCCATCATGGCATCGAAGCTTTCGAGGGGTTGCTGGCAGACGCCGATGCTGATGGTGACATGGAAGCTCGCCTCCCCGGTCTCGACCGGGGTTTCCTCGACGACCCGGCGGAAGCGTTCGAACATGCGCGCTGGATCCTCCACGTTGACGCCGACCACGCAGAATTCCTCACCGCCGACCCGCGCCAGCAGATCTCCGCCCCGCAGCTCGTCGCGCAGGGCATTGGCGACGGTCTTCAAGGCGATGTCGCCGGCGGCATGGCCCAGGCTGTCATTGATACGCTTGAAATGATCGATGTCCAGCATCGCCACGGTCAGCGAGAGATGGCCGCGCTCGGCGTTGCGAAACAGGCCCTCGGCGTGCTCGAACAGGTAGGCGCGGTTGTGCAGGCCGGTCAGAAAGTCGGTTTGCGCCGCATCACGGATGTGTTGCAGGTAATCGAGGGTGTCCATATTCTGGGTGACCCGGCAATAGAATTCCTCGGCCTCGAAGGGTTTGTGCAGGAAATCGTTGGCCCCGGCCTTCAGCATGCGTGGGGTCAAGCGATGGTCGCTTTCGCCCGATACGCCGATCACCGCGAGTCGGTTGCGGGAATGGCGGTCGCGAATGCGTCGGATCAGCTCCAGGCCATCCATGTCCGGCATGTTGTAATCGGTGATTACAAGGCGGATGTCGGGCTGCGCGGCAAGGATCTCGAGCGCCTCGCGCGCGCCGCCGGCCTCGATGACCTGGTAGCAGTGGACCCGCAGCAGACGGGCCAGATACCCGCGAAACGAGGCGGTGTCGTCCACCACCAGCACCTTGCGCTCGCGATTGGCGAGGATCCGCCGCGCAAGGCTTGCGACATAGGCGATCTCGTTGGCGTTGCGCTTGTGAACGTAGTCGACGACATTCTCGCGCAGCACCTTCTCGCGGATGGCTTCCGACAGACTGCCGGTGAGCACGATCACCGGAATCCGGCGCGCGCGCACCAGCGGCACGACCTCGCCGTCCGGCGCGTCCCCCAGATTCAGATCCAGCACCGCCAGGACGATGCGCTTGCCCCATTCCCGCAGCATCGCACGGGCTTCGGCAAGCGAACGTGCCTTGAGCACCGGGGTCGCCGCATGCTCCTCAATATTCGCCGCGACCAGGTCCAACATGGCCTTGCTGTCATCGACCACCAGCACCCGTTCCCCGCCATCCATTGCCGTTTCGGACAAAGACTTGTCAGGCATGAAGCATTCATCTTATCGTCTTGGATGGAGAAAGCTATCGGGTGCGCCTTGAATTCCTTTAGCCAATACAGCCGACCAAGGGTTTCCACCCGAAATCTGCTACGCGCGGCGGATCTTGCCAGTCACGATCCCGTACCCGCCGGGCTTACCGCTTGGCGGGACCATCCCGATGCCCCACGACTGGCCGCGATGCTGTGGAAGAAATATCTGATCCAAGGTCATGACGGCCAGGCCGCCGATGCGCGCTGGCTGCGTGATGAAGCCACCGGCGCGGTCGTCGAGCAACAGCTCGTCGCGCACTGGCTGAAGGCGTTCTCGATGCGCCTGGCGGATGCCGGCCAGGCGGTCCTGTTGCTGAAGGGCGCCGCGTTCAATGCCTGGCTCTATCCGCGTGACGCGCCGCGTCGCGGCGTGGATATCGACCTGCTCGCGCGGCCTTCGGATTTCGACGCCGTCGAGGCCCTGCTGTTACGCACTCACCAGGCAGTCACGCCCGATGCGCGCCGGCGCGTAACGCACCGGCGCCTGTTCGAACGCATGTACCGTCCACGCGACAAGGGGGGCATGGTCGTCGAACTGCATCGCGACCTGACGAACCCCTATCTGTATCGGATCGATCATTCGGAGATCTGGCGGGACAGCCGGCCGCATCCCGGCTATGCCACCCCAGCCCTGCGCATCCCCGCCAGCGAACACGCGCTGCTGAATCTGGCGTTACATGCCGCGCGCAACGGCCGTTTCGACGACTATGGCCTGCTTGACGCGGTCCAACTGGCAAGGGTCGGCCGTCCGGACTGGCGAAAACTCGTCGAATGCGCGCGACGTTGGCGCGCGGGCAGCGCCCTCTACCTGCTGCTCGACGGAGTGGAAGGCTGCTGGCCGGGCAGTATCGAGGCCGGGGCGCTCGCGGCGCTACGCCCTCCGCGCGCGCGCATCAGACTGCTGCGTCGGCTGCTCGCCGAACCAGGCGGACCCAGCCGCGCGCGTCAGTTGCTGTGGCAATACGCATGCAGCGATCACCCGCTCGGCGTCGCCGCTTTTCAACTCGACTACGCCGCCACCCGCATCGGCGACGCGCTGGTCGCGTTGACCCAGCGATTCCCGCGATAACGAGCTCCCCGAACCGGCGCTCAGACACGAAAAACCCCTCGGTGTCGAACACAAAGGGGTTTCCTTCATCGGGCCTGGAACGCGCTGATCAGAACAGCTCGGAAAGCTCTTTCTTGATCTTCGTGAACCAGCCGCTGCCGCTGTTGCCGTTCTTGGCCTTCTCCTCGATCTGGTCGAGTTGCTCGTACATCGGCTGGAAGGCATCCTTGTCGCCGTATCCGAGCAGTTCGGCCATCTGGATCTGGTTGCGCGCCTCCTTCAGCAAGGCATCGAGCATCTTGTTCTCTTTGTCGTCACGCTTCGCCTTCTCGGCCAGCTTTTCGGCATGGGTGAGCAGGTAGCCGGCACGCAGGACCGGCAGCGGAATCACCTCGACCTCGGTCACCAGGGTATTCAGCGCGGCAACCAGCGCGGCCTTGGCCTCGTCGATCTTTCCCGCGTCGATCAGCGGGGTCACCGCCTTGATCGCATCGGGATAGGTGCCCAGCGGTATGCTGGTGGTGCGCAATACGATCTCGCTGGCGAGGTTGAGCAGAATCCCGCGCGCCACCTGGATCCGGCCGTCACGCAGCGCTTTCTCGGCGTCGTAGATCATCGATTTGATGGTCTTGGTGTCAGCGAGCAGGTCGAAGGTGGTCTCCGAGACATCCACCGGCGCCAGTGCCAGGGAAGGATCGCGCGCAAGCACCAACTCCAGTTTTCCGGTGGCTTTCTCAAGGGCTTTCAGTGCGTCTTCCTTCTTTCCGGCATCGAGCGCGCGCAGCGCGTTCTCTGTCTCGACCACGGCCTTGACTGCGTCACGTAGGATCTCCTTGCGCTTGGCATCGACGCGCTCCTGGGAGTTCTTGTCGACCTCTCCCTGCACCGATTGGGCCGCCGGGGACTGAGCCTCGGCCTGCGCCTGCGTGGCCGGAGCCGTCTTTGCCGCCGGCTCGGCCGGCAACGGGTTCGCGGCCAACAGGCCGGCGCTCAACAGCGCCGCATACAGCGGATTGCGTACATTCTTCTTCATGATGTGCTCCTCTAAGGAATCAGCTTGGAATCCATCCCGGATGGGACGAATCGTCGGGCGCGCCGGCATGGCGCGCCTTTGACGTGAGCCTTAGTTGAGGGCGGGGAAATCAGAAATCAAGAGAATCGCGCGGACCCGCGTCAATGACCACGCGCGCGACGGATGCGCGCCTCGACCCGCGCGCGCTCGATGGCCTGGATGTCGAGGACCTGCGGGTAGAGCCGCCACAAGGCATCGACCTTCAAAGCCTGACCCGCCAGCGATCGCTCGCATCGCCGCCTCCGCGCCCGATCCAGGGTCGGCAGCGTAAGCAGCTCGGCCGCCTTCCATTCCAGATACTCGTCGACCAATTCGCGCTCCTCTTCGCGCGCCCAGGATTCGCTCAGGATGGTCGCGGGGAAATCTTCCCTCGCAACGATGCGATCACGCAGTTCCCGACGCACGAAGAGTGGCTCGCCGCCACCCTCTCCCGCGCGCTCGCGCCGGTACCACTGACGCAGGCCGCCGCAACGCCGGTGCACGAGCCTCTCGACATGGTTGGTATGACAACGCTGATCCGGGCCGTCGGCGCGGGCCACGCCGCGCTCGATCAGCGACGACGACTGGAAATCGCAATCGAACTGCGCCGCCGCCTGCCAGTGCGCGCCGTTGCTGGTATCGTTGCGCGGCGCCTCCACCGAGGCATCGAGCAAGGCCACCGGCTCCAGGGTATGATGGTCGAGCAACCACAGCTCGTACACGTCGCCCAGCGCGAACGGCATCCGCGGCGTCGCCGCGACGATCGCATCGATCAACTCGGCAGCCGCCTCGTGCATCGCGCCGATATCGAGGATCGGGTTCGCGGCGACGCAGCCATGGCCTTCCTCGGCGCTCCAGATGCCGAAACGATAAAGCTGGGGAGGGATGCCGGCGGCCACGCCCGCTCCCCGCCAGGTGTCGCTGATGCGTTCGGCGGCCACCTGAATCTCCCAGCGCAATCCGTCGAAACTCATCGCCCGCCCGCGCGCGGTCTCGACGATCTCGACGACACCGGAGAACGGGCTGAGGCGGCGGACGGCATGACAACGGCTCATGGAATTCTTATACCAGAGGCGTCACGCGAACTCAAAACGGACCCTGATTCCCCCTGATTCCCGGATAAGCCCCGCCACAAGGCCGATTCGTCGTCAGTGATGACCGGGTCAGAATGCCTGGGCGTCCGGCGAGACCAAATTGGAGCGCAAAAAGGCCAGATTGGTGTCTTGTTGGCCCCTCGTCGATGAGATGCCTCCGTCAGGGCGCAAGGTGCCCTGGGCGGAGCGCCCCGTTCCCCCGATACGAAGATACTGAGCAGTTACTCCAGCTGGCCGACGGCGTGATAGAGCCAGTCGGGCCGAAAGCCCGTCTTGGGGAAGTCCAGCCGCCACCGCCGGGCGCTTCACACCAAGCGCGCAGCGGTGCGGATCAGGTGTCGAATGATGGGACGGATACCATGACGACGCGCCTTGGCCAGTAACAGGCGGTACTGGATCATGCGCAACAACAATTGCCAACTGGCCGCAGAGAGAGTAGGCCCGGTTGGCCTGGAAGGCCTGGCAGGGCGGATGATGCAAGTCCAGATCGATCGCCGCCATGGGTCACGCTGATCGAGCAGTCCCAACCCCGGGCGTGGCAGAAGTCCACGAAGTCGCGGCTGTAGCAGGCGTTGTCGACATGGACCCAAGCGGGCGTATCCTTGCCGATCCAGGGTGCCACCGTCTCCAGTTGCGCCTGCCAGTCCCGGGTCACCGATTGACAGGGCTCTCCCTCCGGCCACCTGGGAAGCCTCCAGCGAAAGCAGCATCTGGGCATCCGAGGCACCCCGGCGACGACGCTTCAGGCAAATCGCCTCCCCAAGGCGCCTTCCCGGTTCCAACGGCTTGAACAGACGCCCAAGAAATACCCAACCGCCATGGCTCACCAGCTTCTCATCGGTGAAATCAATGTCGATCCTGGCGGGGGATACTTGTACTCTTGGCATCGGCGCACCTGTGGGGTGAGGGCTTCGTCACCCGGCATTTTGCCGCAATCCCCACTGCGCGCGCTTTTTTGTCATCCTCGGCAAGAAGTTATCCGGGAACCAAGGTACAGGAACCGCTTCGATGAAAACCGCCGTATGCCTGATGGGGCCGACCGCCTCCGGAAAGACCGAGCTGGCGGTGGAACTGGTGGAACGCGGTCGCTTCGAGATCGTCAGTGTCGATTCGGCGCTGATCTATCGCGGCATGGACATCGGCACCGCCAAGCCGGAAGGCGGACTTCTGGCGCGCGCGCCTCACCGTCTGATCGATATCCGCGATCCGGCCGAAGCCTATTCCGCCGCCGAGTTCCGCGCCGATTGTCTGGCGGCGATGGAGGCGATCCACGCCGCCGGGCGCATCCCGTTGCTGACCGGTGGCACCATGCTCTATTTCCGCGCGCTGGAGTTCGGTCTCTCGGACTTGCCGCGCGCCGATCCGGCGCTGCGCGCGCGCCTTGCCGCCGAGGCCAGGGAGCGGGGCTGGGCCATGCTGCACCAGCGCCTGGCCCGAGTCGACCCCCTTGCCGCCGCGCGCATCCACCCCAATGATCCCCAGCGCATCCAGCGCGCACTCGAGGTATGGGAGCTCAGCGGTCGGCCATTGAGCGAGCTTCAGGCCGCCGGACGTCGTCCCTGTCTCGACTGGCGGCTGCGCAAGTTCGCCCGCGCGCCGCGCGAGCGCGCGGTGCTCCATCAGCGCATCGCCGAACGCTTCGAGACGATGCTGGCGCGGGGGTTCGAGGACGAGGTGCGTGCGCTGCGCGCGCGCGGCGATCTGCACCTGGCGCTGCCATCGATGCGGTGCGTCGGCTACCGCCAGATGTGGCAGTACCTGGATGGCGGACTTCGACGCGAAGAGATGATCGAACGCGCGGTGATCGCCACCCGCCAACTGGCCAAGCGACAGTTCACCTGGCTGCGCGCGGAACGCGATCTGACCTGGTTGTGGGACGAAGACCGGCCGACGCACGCGGCGCGCATCCTGGGGGATTAGCCCGCATTTCTCACCAGCGTTCGTAGCGAGACGGATCCAGGGTGCGTCATGGGTGGCTTTCGCGACCGAGGAGCGCGCAGGCATGGCCGACACGATGTCGAGCACTCCGACCGAGCGAAAGCCAGCCAGGGCGTGCCATCGGGTTGTCGCAGTAGAAGGATGGTGAGAAATGCGGGTCAGGCTCGTCCAGACAACCGCTCGTCGAAATAACGCTGCAAGAACTCGGCGAACGGCAGCTCGTCATCGGCCTCGATCCGTTGTTGCTCCCGCAGCGAGCGTCGCGCCACCTCTTCATGAAACGCCCGCCGCGTCGGACACAATGGATGGCTGTCGAAATGCTGTTTGTGCAGACACGACATGCGCCGCGCGAAGGCGTAGAAGCCCTCGCCTTCGCGACGCATCTCCTCGAGCATGCGCGCCGACGGGGTCTTGTCCGGGTCCTCTACCTTGGCGCGCTGCACCATCAGGGTCGCGAGATGCACCCCATCGGGATTGCCGACATCGAGGAGATCGCATACCGGCTCGATCGCGTCGAGCAAGCGGGAGGCCCAGTCGCGCAGACGCTGTTTCCCATGAACGCTGTGCAGCATCAGGCCGGGTTCGCGCCCGCGATGCGCCACCTCGAGCAGATTGCGGTCGATGAAGCCGCGCTCCTCGCAGGCGATGACCGGGCTCTCGTTCAACAGACAGAAGATCATGAAAGCCTCGATGAAACGCAATTGCGGCTCGCACACCCCGAGCGGATCATAGGCGTTGACATCCAGCGAACGCAGCTCGACATAGCGAATGCCGCGCGATCCCAGCGCGACGACCGGTTTTTCCATGCCGTTCGGCGGCTGCTTCGGGCGCACGGTGCTGTAGTATTCGTTCTCGATCTGCAACAGATTGGCATTCAGTTGCCGCCATTCCCCATCGACCAGAATACCGATCTCGGCCCATTGCTCGCTCGGCGTCTCGATCGCGCAGCGCAGGCTGGCGATGTAACCGGCCAACGAATCGTAATTGGCCTTGATGCCGACGCCCTCTTCCTTGCTGTTCTGATAACCGATATCGCCCATCCGCAGCGAGGTCGCGTAAGGCTCGTAGTAGGTGGTTTCATTGAATGGACGCAGGCTCGATGCCCCGCGTCCGCACAAAAACGACTTGCACACCGCCGGCGAGGCGCCGAACAGATACGGAATCAACCAGCCGAAGCGTTGCAGATTGCGCACCATGCCCATGTATTGCTCGTCGATGAACGCCCGCAACGGCCGGCGATCCCCGAGCAACTCCTGATACACCGGCCAGAAGCCCTCGGGAACCGAATAATTGAAATGCACCCCGGCGATCACCTGCATCACCCGCCCGTAGCGGTAACCCAGGCCGCGCCGATAGACCGTCTTCATCCTGCCACGGTTCGATCGCCCGTAGCGGGCGATCGGGATGCTCGCCTCGCCCTTGACCACGCACGGCATGCTCGTGGCCCACAGCAGCTCATCGTCGAGATGTTGGTAGACGAACTGATGGGATTCTCGTAGAAAACCCAGCGTGGCCGCCACGTCCCGATCGGGAGGGGTCGTGAACTCCAGCAGCGCCTCGGAGTAATCAGTGGTGATATAAGGGTTGGTCAGGGCCGAGCCAAGCGCCCGCGGATGGGGCTTCTGGCTGATGGAGCCCTCGCGCTCGACACGCAGACTCTCCTTCTCCAGCCCGATCAAGCCGTCGCGCAACAGCAGCGCCGCGCCCCCCTGACGCAAGCGCCCGATGCGCCGTTCAAACTGTTGGAACAATGGAGAAATCCCTGCTGTGGTATGCTTTGGATAAAGAAAGCGTGGCGAAAGATCGGAATATGGCGATAATAGCAAAAGCCCTTGCCGGGGTAACCCTGTTGCTGTTGGCGCAATCGGCAGTGGATGCCAGCGTGCTCGAATGTCACGGACGGAAACTGGTCCCGGAAACGCCGCCAGCCCGTTTGTGGGCGGACTTCGACCAGGATCCCCCCCGCCTGGACGCGCAAAGCCTGCTGGTGGTCGACCGCTTCGGCAACCCGGTGCTTGCGCGCGACGCCGATACCCCGCGCCCGATCGCCTCGATCACCAAGCTGATGACCGCGATCGTGCTGCTCGACGCCAGCCTGCCGTTGGAGCGTGAACTCACGATTACGCGCGACGACATCGATACCCTGAAGCACTCCCGCTCCCGCCTGCGGGTCGGTACACGGCTGAGGCGGCGCGAATTGCTGCAGATCATGCTGATGTCGTCCGACAACCGTGCCGCCCATGCGCTCGCGCGCAACTACCCCGGCGGCATCCCGGCCTTCGTCGCCGAGATGAACGCCCGCGCCCGGGAGCTGGGCATGTTCTCTACCCGTTTCGTCGATCCCAGCGGACTGAACCCGGCCAACCAGGCCAGCGCCAGCGATATCGCCCGCCTGGTTCAGACCGCCAGCCTCTATCCATTGATCGCCCGTTTCACCACCCGCGAGGAAGGCGATTTCGCCTTGAAACAGGGGGAAACCCACTTCGTCAACAGCAACCGTCTGGTGCGCTTCAGCAAGCTGCCGATCAGCCTGTCGAAAACCGGCTTCATCAACGAAGCCGGGCGTTGTCTGGTCAGCCAGGTGGACGTGGCCAACCAGCCGCTGATCTTCGTACTCCTGGGAGGGCATGACAAAACCGCCCCGCAACGTGATCTACGCCGGCTGCACCACTGGCTGGAGCAACGCGTGTGCGATCGCGCGATGGCCTCCGCGCATTGACGGCGCAGTTACCGCAGAACAAGCAAATAACGCGCTGTGCTTTTTCCGAGGAGGTCGGCGGGCTAACGAAAAAACCGATCGGTCAAGTCGGTCTATACTGGGAGTAAGGGTTTCATCCGGAGGGTTCCGTGAACCGCGCCCTGCGCTGGGCCTCGGCCCGGCTGATCGATTGGTTGATGCGGGATGGCCCGCCATCGCCGCAACTGATGTGCGACTTCCAGCGCCTTGGCGAGGAGGTCAGGCCCGCCGACGTGCTGCTGGTACAGGGGCGCTCACGGGTCGCGACGGTCATCAACCTGATCAGCCAGAGCACCTGGACCCACGCCGCGATCTACATCGGCCGTCTGCGCGACATCCATGACAAGGCGCTGCGCCGCGCGGTGACGCGCTCCTACCGCGCCCATCCGGACGAACAGCTGATCGTCGAGGCCCTGCTCGGCCGGGGCACCATCGTCTCTCCGCTGAGCGCCTACCGCCTCGATCATGTGCGCATCTGCCGCCCGCAGGGCATCGCCCGCGACGATGCGCGCCAGGTGATCCACTACTGTATCGAGCGGGTCGGCAGCGATTACGACCTGCGCCAGCTGCTGGATCTCGCGCGCTTCTTGTTCCCCTGGTCCATTCTGCCACGCCGCTGGCGCTCGAGCCTGTTCGAGCACAATGCCGGCGCCTATACCCGCACGGTTTGCTCCAGCCTGCTCGCCGAGGCCTTCGCCGAGGTCGATTTCCCGGTACTGCCGTTCATCGAGCGACGCGAGGACGGATCACTGCGCTTCTACAAGCGCAATGCGCGGTTGTTCACGCCCCGCGACTTCGACCACTCGCCCTACTTTCAGATCATCAAGTACCCGTTTCTGCGGATCGACGAAATCGGCCTCTACCATAAGCTGCCGTGGAGCCACCGCGACCTGGTCTACAACGACGACGAGGCCGGTTTCGCCGCGCGCGTGCACTCGCGCCACGGGACGAATCCGCCACCCTGCCGGTCTGTCGCAAGAGAGGACTCCCGCTTTCGCCTTGGCGCCGGCGTGACCTTGCTGAAAAACGGCGCCGCGCGCGCCACCCATCACATGGGCCTCCATCTAGGCCCGGTCCGTTTCAAGAAAGGAGCCTGAGCATGAGCAGTCTGTGGATTCCGTCGATCGTCGCGCTGTTCTGGATCATGGCCTACCGGCGCGTTTCCCAAGCGACCCTGTTCCTCGCCAGCGGCGCGCTGCTCGCCGGAACCGGCCTGTGGCTGGCCGCCGCCCAGCCATGGCTGTTGGCGGCCTGGGCGGCGCCGGTTGCGCTATTCATCGTGATCGCTGTGGCGCCATGGCGCAAACGCTGGCTGACCCGTCCGCTGCTGCGTCAGTTCCGCAAGGTGATGCCGCCGATGTCGCGCACCGAGCAAGAGGCGCTGGAGGCCGGATCGGTCTGGTGGGACCGCGAGCTGTTCACCGGCAAGCCCGACTGGCAACGCCTGAGCCATGTTCCGGCGCCGGGACTGACCCGCGCCGAGCAGGCCTTCCTCGATGGCCCGACGCAGCGCCTGTGCGAGCTGCTCGATGATTGGCGCATCACCCACCAGGAACAGGATCTGCCGCCGGCGGTGTGGGAATTCCTCAAGCGCGAGCGCTTCTTCGCGATGATCCTCCCGGAGGCATACGGCGGACTGGGCTTCTCGGCGCTGGCGCATTCCAATGTGGTGATGAAGATCGCCAGCCGCTCGATCGCCGCCGCGGTCACTGTGATGGTGCCGAATTCGCTCGGGCCGGGCAAGCTGCTGCTGCACTACGGAACCGAACGGCAGAAGGCGTGGTACCTGCCGCGTCTCGCCGACGGTCGCGAGATCCCCTGCTTTGCGCTGACCGGTCCGGAGGCCGGCAGCGACGCCGGCTCGATCCCGGACCGCGGCGTGGTCGCCTACGGCGAGTTCGAGGGTCGCCGCATCCTCGGCATCCGCCTGAACTGGGAGAAGCGTTACATCACCCTCGGCCCGGTGGCGACGGTGATCGGACTGGCGTTCAAGCTCTATGATCCGGCGCATCATCTCGGCGAGCGCGAGGAGCTCGGCATCACCTGCGCGCTGATCCCGCGCGACACCCCGGGCGTGCACATCGGCCAACGCCACCTGCCGCTCAACATCCCGTTCCAGAACGGCCCGAATCGTGGCGAGAACGTCTTCATCCCGTTCGACTGGCTGATCGGCGGGCGCGAACGCATCGGCCAGGGCTGGCGCATGCTGGTCGAGTCGCTGGCCGAGGGACGCGGCATCTCGCTGCCGGCGCTGGCCACCGGCGCGGGCAAGGCGGCCTGCCGCTACACCGGCGCCTACGCCGCGATCCGCAAACAGTTCTCGTTACCGATCGGGCGCTTCGAGGGCGTCCAGGAGGCGCTCGCGCGCATCGCCGGCCTGAGCTACCAAATGGAAGCCGCGCGCCTGCTGACGCTGAGCGCGCTGGACGTCGGCGAGAAGCCCTCGGTGATTACCGCGATCGTCAAATACCACCTTACCGAGCGCTATCGAAAGGTCATCAACGATGCGATGGACATCCAGGGCGGCAGCGGGATCTGCCTCGGACCGTCAAACCTTATCGGTCGCATCTACCAGGCCACGCCGATCGCGATCACGGTCGAGGGCGCGAACATCCTGACCCGTTCGATGATCATCTTCGGTCAGGGCGCGGTGCGTTGTCATCCGTGGATGCTGCAAGAATTCCGCGCCGCGCGCGAGGACGACGAGCGCCAGGCGCTGGAGCGTTTCGACCAGGCCCTGCTCGGTCACGCCGGTTTTCTGCTCAGCAACCTGGTGCGCTCGCTGACCCTCGGACTCACGCGCGGGCGTCTTTCGGCGGCGCCGGGACGGGGCCGGGTGAAGCGTTACTATCAGCGGCTGAACTGGATGAGCGCGGCCTTCGCCTTCAACGCCGATATCGCGATGATGACCCTGGGCGGCGCGCTGAAGCGCAAGGAACGTTTGTCCGCGCGGCTCGGCGACATTCTCAGCGAGCTCTATATCGGCTCGGCGGTGCTGCGTCACTTCCAGAACGGCCACTGCGACCCCGCCGAGGAACCCCTGCTGATCTGGGCCTGCGAGGACAGCCTGTATCGCATGCAGGAAAGCTTCCGCCAACTGTTCCGCAACCTGCCGTGGCGACCGCTGGGCTGGCTGATGCGCTGGCTGAGCTTCCCCACCGGCCAGCCCTTCACCGAGCCCAGCGACCGTGATGGCGCGCGCGCCGCCGCGCTGCTGTTGCGCCCGTCGGACGCGCGCGAGCGTCTCACCGCGGGGATCTTCGTCAGCCAGGATCCGAGCGAACGCGTCGGCCAGCTCGAACGCGCCTTCGCCCAGGCCGCGCTCGCCGCGCCGATCGAGCGTTCGCTGCGCAACGCCCGCAAGCAGGGGCTGATCCACGGCAAGGCGACGCTCGATCTGGCGCGCCAGGCGCTCACCGCCGGGCTGATCGAGCCACACGAACTGGCCATCCTGGAAGAGATGGAAAGGCTGCGTCGCGCGGTAATCGGCGTCGACGCCTTCGACGATCTCGCCGGTGGCAGGGTTCACCACCCGGGCTTGCACCATCATCACCACCACGACGAGGAGGCCGCATGAAAACCAACCACCCAAGTCGACTGTCCGGCCGTCCGGTCTATATCGTCGACGGGCGTCGCGCGCCCCAACTGAAGGCGCGCGGCGCGCCCGGCCCGTTCACTGCATCCGATCTTGCGGTGCAAGCCGGACGCGAGCTGTTGCTCCGCCAGGCGTTCGCGCCCGAGCGCTTCGACGAGGTCATCCTCGGCTGTGTCGCGCCCGGCCCTGACGAGGCCAATATCGCGCGCATCGCGGCGCTGCGCCTGGGCTGCGGAGAGGCCACCCCGGCCTACACCGTGCAACGCAACTGCGCCTCCGGCATGCAGGCGGTCGAGAACGCCGCGCTCGACATCGCCAGCGGCCGCGCCGAGCTGGTGCTGGCCGGCGGCGCCGAGGCCATGAGCCATTCCCCGGTACTGCTCGCCGATGCCCTGGTGGCCTGGCTCGCGGCGTGGAACCGTGCGCGTGGCGCCGGCGCCCGCGCGCGCCAACTGGCGCGCCTCAAACCGGCGATGCTGAAACCGGTGATCGGCCTGCTGCGCGGCCTGACCGATCCGGTCACCGGTCTCAGCATGGGCCAGACCGCCGAGAAACTGGCGTGGCGTTTCGATATCGGGCGCGAGGCCATGGACGCCTACGCGGTACGCAGCCACCAACGTCTCGCCGCGGCGCAACAGGCCGGCTGGCTGGAAGACGAGATCACCCCGCTGTTCGACCGCCACGGCGCCCTCCACGAGCAGGACGACGGAGTGCGCCCCGACAGCGACATCGAACAACTGGCGCGGCTGCGCCCGGTGTTCGACCGCCCGGTCGGGCGGGTGACCGCCGGCAACAGCTCGCAGGTCAGCGACGGCGCCTGTTGGCTGGTGCTGGCTTCCGAAGAGGCCGTCACGCGCCATGATCTGACCCCGATCGGTCGCGTGGTCGACAGCCAATGGGCCGCGCTGGATCCGTCCGAGATGGGACTCGGTCCGGTGTTCGCGATGGCCCCGCTGCTCGAACGCCACGGCTTCGACAGCGACGACATCGACTTCTGGGAGATCAACGAGGCTTTCGCCGCGCAGGTACTGGCCTGTCTCGCGGCGTGGCGCGACGACGACTACAACCGCAAATGGTTCGGTCGCCGCCGCGGCTTCGCGCCGATCCCGGAATCCCGCCTCAACGTCGATGGCGGCGGCATCAGCCTCGGCCATCCGGTCGGCGTCAGCGGCGCGCGCATCGTGCTGCACCTGCTGCGCGTACTGCGCCGCAACCATGCGCGGCGGGGCGTCGCCTCGCTATGCATCGGCGGTGGCCAGGGCGGCGCGCTGTTGATCGAAACCCTCTGATCGAAGCCATCCAGGAGTGACACCATGAACCGACATTTCCAGCTTGAACAAGACGACAGCGGTCTCGCCTGGCTGCATTTCGACATGGCCGACAGCCCGGTCAACCTGCTCTCGATGGAGACCCTCGACGCCCTCGACCAGGCCCTGATCAACGCCGCCCAACTGCACCCACGCGGACTGGTGCTGCTGTCGGACAAGCCCGGCGGCTTCCTCGCCGGCGCCGACGTTCGCTCCTTCGCCGGGATCGAGGCGCCGGAACAGGCCGGGGAGCCGATCCGCAAGGCCCAGCGGGTGTTCTCGCGGCTGGAGAACTTCAGCTTCCCGTCGCTGGCGCTGATCCACGGCCACTGCCTCGGCGGCGGCGCCGAGCTGGCGCTGGCCTGCACCTACCGCATCGCCGAGGCCGATTCGACCCGCATCGGCCTGCCCGAGGTGCGCCTGGGCATCTTCCCCGGCTTCGGAGGCACCGCGCGCGCGACCCGCATCATGGGCTCATGGAATGCGATGAAGGTGATGCTCGGCGGCCGCGCCTGGCGCGCGCGACCGGCGCGCCGTCTCGGCCTGGTCGATCTTGTCGTGCCGGAGCGCCAGCTGCGCCATGCCGCGCGCCAGCTGCTGCGCGAGCGCCCGACGCCCCATCGCCCACCATGGTGGAACCCGCTGCTCGAATCCCCGCCGGGACGCTTGCTCGCCGCCGAGCTGTTCCGTCGCCAGGTCGCAAAACGCGCGCGCCCGGAACACTATCCCGCGCCGTATCGCCTGATCGAACACTGGCGGCGCACCGTCGGCGACTTCGATGCCATGCTCGACGGCGAGGCCAAAGAGGTCCCCGAGCTGATCCACGGCGACACCGCACAAGCGCTGATCCGCGCTTTTCTGCTTCAGGAACGCTTGAAGGACGAGGGGAAAAAAAGCGATTTCACGGCGCGTCATGTGCATGTCGTCGGCGGCGGCGTGATGGGCGGCGATATCGCCGCCTGGTGCGCCCTGCGCGGCCTGCGCGTTACCCTGCAAGACCAGGGCGCGCGCCAACTGCGGCGCGCGATCGGGCGCGCCCATGCGCTGTTCGCCAAGCGTTTGCGCGATCCGCGCCTGGCGACGGAGGCCGGTGACCGTCTGATTCCCGACCCACGCGGCTACGGCGCGGCCCGCGCCGACGTGGTGATCGAGGCGATCTTCGAGGATCTGGCCGCGAAACAGGCGCTGTACGCCGAGCTGGAGCCCCGCCTGCGCGCCGATGCGCTGCTCGCCACCAACACCTCGAGCCTGCCGCTCGAACGCCTCGGCGAGCGGCTGGCGCAGCCTGAACGCCTTGTCGGCCTGCACTTCTTCAATCCGGTGGCCAGGATGCAGCTGGTGGAGATCGTCGCCGGCAAGGCCACCGACGCCGGGATCGCGGCGCGCGCGGCGGCCTTCGCGCGCGCCATCGGCAAGCTGCCCTTGCCGGTCGCCAGCCGCCCCGGCTTTCTCGTCAACCGCATGCTGATGCCCTATCTGCTCGAAGCGGTCACCCTGTTTGAACAGGGAGTGCCGGGCAGCGTGATCGATCGCGCGGCGACCGATTTCGGCATGCCGGTCGGGCCGATCGAGCTCGCCGACCGCGTCGGCCTGGACATCTGCCTGCGCGTCACCGAAACCCTGTCCGAACACTTTCCATTGAAAACCCCGAGCGCGCTGGCCGAACGGGTCGCCACCGGCCGGCTCGGCCAGAAAAGCGGCCAGGGCTTCTACGCTTGGCGACACGCGCATCCGCAAAAACCGCCGGCCGGGAGGGAATGGAAATCTCAGGCGCGGCGGCGCGAGCTGTCCGACCGGATGATTCTGCGCATGCTCAACGAGGCCGTGGCCTGTCTGCGCGAAGGCGTGGTCGCCGATGCCGATCTGCTCGATGCCGGGGCGATCTACGGCACCGGCTTCGCGCCGTTCCGGGGCGGCCCGATGCATTATATTCACCGCCGCGGCCTGCACACCATCGAACGACGTCTGAGGGAACTGGAGAAACATCATGGCGAACAATTCCATGCTGACAGCGGATGGCATGCACTGGCATCATAGACGCGTCAACGAGGCGGACGGCCGCCTTGCGAACCCCCCAACAGGGAGACCAACAATCCACATGGAAGCTTCGGACAAACTGCGCCACCTGGTGCCGTGGCCGCTGGCCACCTCGCTGGCCGCGCTGTTCCGCGAGCGCGTCGAGCGCTCGCCCGGAAAAACCGCCTATCTGCAATACGACGACACCGCCGGGAAATGGCTGCAATACAGCTGGCGCGCCACCGCCGAACAGGTCGCGCGTTGGCAACGGGCGATGCGCGACACCGGCCTGAAATCGGGCGACCGCGTCGCCATCATGCTGCGCAACCGCCTGGAATGGGCGCTGTTCGACCAGGCCGCGCTCGGGCTCGGCCTGGTCGTGGTGCCGATTTATACCAACGACCGCGCCGAGAACATCGGCTATATCCTGCAGGACGCGCAGGTCCGCCTGCTGTTGATCGAGAACCAGACGCAATGGCGAACCCTGCGCCTGATCGAGGATCAGCTCGCCGGCCTGACCCGCATCGTGACCCTGGAAGCCGTCGACCCGGGCTTTCCGAAACCACGCGTGCAAACGCTGGACGAATGGCTGCCGGAAGCCGACACCCACTACCCGCTGCTCGCCGAGGACAGCTCAGGCGATGCGCTCGCGACCGTGGTCTACACCTCCGGTACCACCGGACGGCCGAAGGGGGTGATGCTCAGCCACCGCAACATCCTGTTCGACGTCTATGCCGCGGCCGATCGCGTCACCGCCTATCCGGACGACCGCTTCCTGTCGTTTCTGCCGCTGTCGCACATGTTCGAGCGCACCGCCTGTTACTACATGGCGATGGCCACCGGCGCCGAGATCTCGTTCAGCCGTGGCGTGGCGGAGCTCGGTGAAGACCTCGCCTCCGAGAGGCCGACGCTGATCATCACCGTGCCGCGCATCTTCGAGAAGATTCACGCCAGGATCATGGAGCGGCTGGCGCACGAATCGGCGCTGAAGCGCAAGCTGTTCGATCGCGCGATCGAGATCGGCTGGACACGATTCCAGTATCGCCAGGGCCTCGTATCCTGGTCTCCGAAACTGCTGCTGCATCCCTTGCTCGACCGTCTCGTCGGCGCCAAGGTCCGCGCCCGGCTCGGCGGGCGGCTGCGCCACGCCATCAGCGGTGGCGCGCCGTTGCCATTCGAGGTCGCGCGAATGTTCATCAGCCTCGGCGTCGACATCATCCAGGGCTATGGCCTGACCGAGACCAGCCCGATCATCAGCGGCAACCGCGGCGATGACAACGACCCGACCAGCGTCGGTCCGCCGTTGAAAGGGATCGAGGTGCGCCTCGGCGATGGCGATGAACTGCTCACGCGCAGCCCGGCGGTCACCCTCGGCTACCTGAACAACCCGGAAGCCAGCGCCGCGCTGATCGATGCCGACGGCTGGCTGCATACCGGCGATGTCGCGCGCATCGATGACAGGGGCCGGATCCATATCACCGGTCGCATCAAGGACATTCTGGTGTTATCCAACGGCGAGAAGATCCCACCCGCTGACATGGAAACCGCGATCGCGATGGACGAGATCTTCGATCAGGTGCTGATCGTCGGCGAGGGCCGCCCCTACCTTGCCGCGCTGGTGGTGCTGGAACCCGAGGTCTACCGGGAATTCGCGCGCGAGCATGGCTGTCCCGAGGCGATGCTCGACGCCTGCGAAGACGAAGGCGTGATTCAGGCGGTGCTCGAGCGCGTCCAGAAGCGTCTGCACGCCTTCCCCGGCTACGCCAGGATCCACCGCGTCGCGATCGTCCCGGAGCCGTGGACCATCGACAACAACCTGATGACGCCGACGCTGAAGCTCAAGCGCCAGCGCATCGAGGCCCACCATGCCGAGCTGATCGAGCAGCTCTATGCCGGACACTGAAATCGCCGCCCTGCTTCGGACAGCCCCATGGACGAGCACATTGCGTTCCGCCCAGCGGGCGGAAGAGAGCGGCGGACCTCAGCGCGT
>JALVEB010000228.1 GCA_027008705.1 Sedimenticola sp.
CCCGAGCGCGGCCATCAGCTTGTAACGACGCTCCATCTCGCCGACGCACCAGCGCAGCGCGTTGGCGGCCTCCTTCATGTCGGTGACCACCGGCGCCAGCAGGTGCGGGATGCCCTCGTAGACCGAAAGCTCGAGCATCTTCGGATCGATCATGATCAGCCGCACCTGGTCCGGCGTGGCCTTGTAGAGCAGGCTCAGGATCATCGCGTTGATCGCCACCGATTTTCCCGAGCCGGTGGTGCCGGCGATCAGACCGTGCGGCATCTTGCCGAGGTCGGCGATCACCGGTTCGCCGGCGATGTCCTTGCCGAGGCCGATGGTCAGCGGCGAGCGCGCCTCGTCGTACTCCTTCGATTGCAAAATCTCGCTGAGGTAGACCATCTCGCGGTGGGCGTTCGGAATCTCGAGTCCGATCACCGACTTGCCTGGGATCACCTCGACCACGCGCACGCTGATGGTCGACAGCGCGCGCGCCAGGTCGCGCGCGATGTTGGTCACCTTCGAGGCCTTGGTGCCCGGCGAGAGTTGCAGCTCGAACAGGGTTACGACCGGCCCGGGATGCACCGCGACGACCTCGGCGCTGATGCGGAAATCCTGCAACTTCAGCTCGACCATGCGCGACAACGCCTCGAGTTCCTCGTCGCTATAGCCCTTGCCGCTCGGACGCGGCTGATCGAGCAACGCCAGGGGCGGCAGATCGCCGCTGGCCTCGACATCGAACAGCGGCGCCGGACGCTCGCGATCGACCCGTTCGCTCGGCTCGATGCTCTTCAGCGTCGGTTCGATGCGGGCCGGTTTGCGTGGTTTTTTCGGCTTCGCCTGCTTCGGCGGTTTCCCGGGCCGCGGCGCGTGCGCGGGCGGCGGAAATCCTTCGTCGGGTACGGCGTCCGGCGCGGGCCGCCGTTCCAGACGCCGGCGAAGATAGCGGTATGCCGACAGCAGGCCGCCGCCGATCCATTCCATGATCGTGACCCAGGAGATTCCGCTGAACAAGGTGAAGCCGGCCAGCAACACGGCCACCAGAAACAACGCCGAACCGGCCCAACTGAACGCCTCGACCAAACGGCCATGGAGAAACTGTCCGGTGATGCCGCCCGCGCCTTCCGGCAGGCGCAGACCGAGATCGTT
Organism: Sedimenticola sp.; assembly: GCA_027008705.1. Classification (GTDB taxonomy): domain Bacteria; phylum Pseudomonadota; class Gammaproteobacteria; order Chromatiales; family Chromatiaceae; genus JALSSX01. Next base: position 1,129 of record JALVEB010000228.1, read on the forward strand.
CGCCAGGGCGGTCGCCAACGCGCAGCCCGCCGCGACGGTGAGCACGAAGCCGCTCCCGCGCAGCGCCACCAAGTGAACGTTCACGCTGTCGTCCTCGTTGCGCTGTCTCAGCACCAGCCAGCCGCTCCACAGGATCATCACCGGGAACAGAAAGGCCAGCAAGCCGAACAGAAAGAACAACACATCGGCGATCCAGGCGCCGACCGGCCCGCCGGCGTTGCGCGCATGGGCATCGCCGGTGGCCAGCGACCAGCCCGGATCGTTCGGGTCGAAGCTCAACAAGGAGATCAGGACATACAAGGCCAGCGCCGCGAGCAGCAGGATCGCCACCTCGCGCAGCCGCCGCCCCAGCAGCATGCCTGGGGGGTTCTCGATCTCGGTATTCAGGTGCGCCTGGGACATTGTGTCAACGGGATTCGAAGCGGAAACGAAGCCATCATTCTATCATTGACTGTCCCGAATCGCCGCGACCATCCGCCGCGCTACCCAAGGCAATCGCGCTTGATTTGGTCGGGCCTACGCCTTATCAGGGCAATGGCTTTTACGCGCGATTGCCCGGCCGCGCTACCGGCGGAAACGCAGGCGCATGCCGGCCGCCTCGCCAGAGAAGCGGCCATGCGCGTAAAGCGGACGGCCGTTGACCCAGGTCGCGACGACCTCGGAACGCAGTACTTCCCCTTCCAGCGGCGACCAGCCGCATTTGTAGAGGATCCTCTCGCGTTCGATGCGCTGGCGGCTGTCGAGATCGACCAGCACGAGGTCGGCCCAGTAGCCTTCCCGCAGGTAACCGCGTTCCACGATGCCGAACAGCTCGGCCGGGGCATGGGCGGTCTTCTCGACCACTTCGGGCAAACCCAGCACCCCGTCGTGATACAGCTCCAACGCCATCGGCAGCGCATGTTGCACCAGCGGCAGACCGGCCGGGGCTTTGAAATAGCTTGGCTCGAGCTTCTCCTCCAGGGTATGCGGCGCGTGGTCGGTGCCGATTACGTCGAGGCGTCCATCGGCAAGCGCCTGGCGGATCGCGAGCTTGTCTCGTTCGCTCTTGATCGCCGGGTTGCACTTGATGAAGTTGCCCCGTTGCTCATAGTCACGCTGGTCGAAGAACAGATGGTGAACGCAGGCCTCGGCGGTGATGCGCTTGTCCGCCAGCGGAACAGCGTCGAACTGCGCGAGTTCGCGCGCGCTGCTCAGATGCAGTACATGGAGACGGGTATCGTAGGCACGCGCCAGCTCGATCGCCAGCGAGGAGGAGCGGTAACAAGCCTCGGCGGAACGAATCTCGGGATGGAAACGCACCGGGATCTCGTCACCATAGCGGGCGCGGAAACGCGCCTCGTTGGCCTGGATCGTCGGGGTATCCTCGCAGTGGGTGGCAATCAGCATCGGCGCATCCTGGAAGATGCCGCGCAGGGTTTCCTCGTCGTCGACCAGCATGTTGCCGGTCGAGGCACCCATGAACAGCTTGATGCCGCAGGTCTGTTCCGGATCCAGGCGACGGATCTCATCGAGGTTGTCGTTGGTGCCGCCGAAGTAGAAGGCAAAGTTGCCCGCCGCGCGGCCCTCGGCGAGCGCATACTTGGCTTCCAGCGCTTCGATCGTTGTGGTCTGCGGCTGGGTGTTGGGCATATCCATGAAGCTGGTGATGCCACCGGCCAACGCGGCGCGCGACTCGCTGGCGATATCGCCCTTCCAGGTCAGGCCGGGTTCGCGGAAGTGCACTTGGTCATCGATCATGCCCGGCAGCAGATGACGCCCTTCGGCATCGAATACGCCGGCGCGCGGCGGCGCATCGATCGAGGCGGCGATCTTCTCGATGCGCCCCCCGCGGATCAGCAGGTCGGCGCACTGCTCGCCTCCCTCGTTGATCAGTCGGGCGTTGCTTATCAGCAGGGATTCGTCCACGTTCAGGCCTCATCGCTCAGGTTGATTCGGAGTGCGCTTCAATCGTAGTCCTTGTCCTTCCACAGGCGCAGCGCGCGAAAGACTTCGAAGCCGGGTTCCAGCGCGTGGCCGGCCCAGCGTTCGGCGGCCGCGCGCACGCCGGGTTCGTCGCAGCGCAGAAAGGGGTTGGTCAGGGTCTCGAGCACCATCGCGCTCGGTACCGTCGGCGCATCGCGTTCGCGCAGTTGGCGGGTGGCGATCAGGCGCGCCTTCAGGGCCTCGTTGTCCGGCTCGACCCATTGCGCGAAACCGAGGTTGTCGAGGGTGTATTCGTGCGCGCAATACACCAGGGTGTGCGCCGGCAGCGCGGCCAGCTTGCGCAAGGAATGGTAGAGCTGTTCGAAGGTGCCGCTGAATACCCGCCCGCAACCGCCGGCGAACAGGGTATCGCCACAGAACAACAGGCTCTCGCCATGGTAGGCGATATGCCCCTCGGTATGACCCGGCACGTCGAGCACCTGGAAACGGGTCTCTCCGTCGTGCAGCAGGACCTCGTCACCCCCGGCCAGGAGACGTTCCAGGCCCCGGATCGGTTCGCCGGCCGGCCCCTGGACCAGCGCTTCCGGCCAGCGCGCCTTGAGGCCCTCGATACCTCCGACGTGGTCCCAGTGCTTGTGGGTCACGAGGATCGCCTCGAGCGCCAGACCTTCGGCTTCGAGATGCGCGATGACCGGCGCTTCGTCTCCCGGATCGACGACCGCGACGCGTGGGTCGCCCTCGCGCTGCAACAGCCAGATGTAGTTGTCGTCGAAGGCCGGAATCGGGGTACAGCTCAGCATCGGGTCTCACTTTCCATACAGGGTTTCCGGATCGATCAGGGGCTCGCTGTCGATGATTGCCCGGTCGTCGTCGACCCGGTAGAAAAAACAGTTGCGGCGGCCAGTATGACAGGCCGGCCCGGTTTGATCGACCCGCAGCAGCAGGGTGTCGCCATCACAGTCGATCCGCAGCGATTCGAGACGCTGCACCTGACCGGACGACTCGCCCTTGCGCCACAGCCTGCCGCGGGAACGCGAGTAATAACACACCCGGCCGGTACGCAGGGTCTCCTCCAAGGCCTCGCGGTTCATCCACGCCATCATCAATACCTCGCCGCTGTCGAACTGCTGCGCGATCGCCGGAATCAGGCCGTCGGCGTTCCAGCCCAGATCGTCCAGCACCTTGGCGAGCGGCAGCTGGGTGCCGACCGGCTGATGTTCGTTCTCTTTCAAAATCGACATGGGTTTCTCTCCCGGCAGGCAAACGGCCGTCCACGCGCGCCCGCGATGATTGGGCAGAGCGGAAAATGGCATGCTTTTATTCCTGGATCAAGCACTTACATCAATTTCATGCAAAAAAATCGGAATTCCGCCAATACCAAGGCGCTGATTTCCGGCCATTGGCGCCGCTGCTCGGGTAAAATAGCGGCATGGACATCTACCGTATCAACTTCATCAACCAGGGAAAGGTCTATACCCTGTACGCGGAAGCCGTGCGCCAAGCCAATCTGATGGGCTTCGTCGAGATCGAGGGCCTCGTCTTCGGAGAAACCGCGACGCGCATCATCGATCCGGCCGAGGAGCGTCTGAAAACCGAGTTCGACGGCGTTCGCCGCTGCCTGGTGCCGATGCAGGCGGTGATCCGCATCGACCAGGTCGCCAAGCGCGGCCAGTGCAAGATCACGGAGCTGGAGGGCGGCGCCAATGTCACCCCCTTCCCCACCCTGTTGAATCCCGATCCGACGAGTCCCAAGCCGTGACCCGCTCACTGAAGGAAAGCATCGAGCGCCAGCGCGCCTCGCTGTACAACATGTTGGTCGACCCGTTGTCCCGCATCGCCGCGCGCGCCGCCAACCGCTGGGAAGACCGCGCCGCGCTCGACCGATTGCTGATGGAAGCGATCCGCACCCTCCCCTATGCGCGTTTTCTGTACGCGCTGCGCCCCAACGGGGTGCAGATCAGCGGCAACGCGACTCAGGAGGAGCTGGAAACCGCCGATTTCGGTCGCGACCGCTCCGACCGGCCCTACCTGCGCGAGGCCGATCCCGGGCGCATGGTGCTGTCGGACGCCTATATCAGCCTGCGCGCCAACCGCCCGTCGATCACCGCATTGCAGCCAGTCCGGCGAGACGGCGAATTCATCGGCTATATCGGCGTCGATTTCGACCTGCGCCGCCTGCCGCTGACGCGCGAGCTGTATGACGAACCGGGTCGATGGCAACAGTTGCGCGGCGATCCGGCAATCCGTGGGCAGGTGTTCCATCAAAGCCGGGTCGAAAGCCAGATGGACCGCCACATCGACCAAGTGCTGCCGGTGATGGAGGAGTTGATCACCGACAACGGCATCTTCCATGGCAAGCTGCACTTTTCCAGCAGCCGCGCGACGATCTGGCAAATCGACGACCCGTACCGTTATCGTCTGCTGAACATCGACGCGCTGACCGATCCGGACATCGTGCTGGCCTACCCGGAGCGACCCTATCCCACCTCGGCGATGGTCCCGGCCGATGCGATCCGTCCGATCCTAGATACCTTCCGGCACCTGCGCTTCGCCGACGACACCATCTACCTGCGCGCCGGTTCCATCAACATCTTCAACGGCCTGGTTGGGCTGAACTTCTCGTGCGACGGCTCGCATTACATTCCGTTCGAACAGTTTCTCGCGCGCGATTCCGAATTCTGGGAGGGCATGTAAATGAAATGGATACGAGCCTTGGTACTGCTGTTGTTTGTCGCGCTCGCGGGCATCGTCACCGCCGCCTTGTTGGGGGTCGACCAGGTTCGCGACAAGAAGGTCATCGAAGAGGTCAGCGATATCCTGCATGCCGAACGCTTCGGTCAGTCGCTGGATTCCATCACCGAGGCGTTGAAACACGGCGCCTTCCGCTCGCTGCTGCAAAACACCGGCAAGCTGATCTCGGACGATCTGTTGATCCTGTCGATCAACGGCTCGCGGCCCTTGCTGGCGCCGGACGAGGTGATGATCGTCAAGGTGCGTTACCTGATCAGTGACGAAAACCAGCCCGATGCGGGCGAACATGTGCGCTATTTCCGTTTCCTGCACAGCGTCGACAAGGGCTGGGTATTCGAGGGCGAGGCCACACGCCGGGATTACTGGTTGAACTTCGTCTATAACGTCAAGGCTCCGGTCGAGCGCCCCAGGGAGGAGATCGCCCTGTAGTCATCGGCGGAATGATATCGACCCGGCAAGGCGCAGACCCGATCGAGTACCGGGGGCCGGGCAGCGGCACGGCTTCGCGGTACCACCGTAGCCGGTTCCGCCATGCTTGAACCGGCCTGCGAAGGTGGAAAGGTGCAAGCATGCCAAGTCTTTGATTTTTCATGGTCTTGGCTAATGCCACCCCGCGTATGGAATGGGCCATGACTCGTTTCCGCGCCTGGCCCACGCGCGTGAGGAACGGTCTCGAAAATCCGATAATTCATGGGCGACGAGTATAAGCGCGATGGCCCTGGGCGAGCGCCTCCGAAAGCAGAAAGGAGTAATCCAGTGTAAAATCATCTTCATTAATGGTGAAAGAATGTATCAATAACAGGGAGCGATACGATGGAAATGGACTGGAACCGTTTCAGGACCTTGATACCGATCGGCAACCTGTTCGAGGATGGGATCCGCCAC
>JALVEB010000229.1 GCA_027008705.1 Sedimenticola sp.
AGGCTTAGCGTCACTCGATCCACCAAGCTTGGATCGGGCCGGCCTATGCCATATGGCAAAAAAGCCGCTGTAGGACGGTTCAAGCGCATCGGAACCAGCCGCGGCGGGACCGCGCAATTGCGCCACTGCCCGATCCGCTGCGCTTGATCGGGCCTACGCCTTGTCAAATCAATGACATTTAAGCGCGATTACCCTGCATCGTAAACATTAGTGTTCCCGCCGTAACTGGCGAATCAGGTCAAGTTCCAAACCGGTGGTCTCGGCGATCTCCTCATCGGAGAGCTTGGACAACAGTTTTCGGGCTACTGCGAGTTTCTCTTCAAAACGTCCTTCCCGACGTCCTTCCCGACGTCCTTTCTCGATACCTTTTTCGATGCCCTTTTCAATACCATCCTCCCAACCCAGTTCGTAGGACGGCAGTTGGGTGCGGTCGATCTCTTTGAGCATGGTTTCGGCCTCTTTCAGTTCAGCTTTCAGGATGCAATGTAAATGATCCGGCAGCAGCACCCAGGCGTCGATTTGAAACGGCCGGCGTTCCCGGGCAGTCAGCGGCGGCTTTCGCAACATCGGCCGCAAGCGTTCATCACACAAAATGAAGCGACGGCCTGCCGTCACCAGGGTAAAGAACCAGGTGTTGCCATCACAAGCCCGGCGGTGGTTGGGCATGGCGGGCTCCGGGACCCGAATAAATGGCGGCAGTTTCCTGGTGGGCGCAGCCCACCCTTGTATCTACTTTAGGCGTTTGTTGGGCACGTCGCTACCGCTCTTTTGCCCAACCTACGCTCTGCGGTGGCACCTGGGTAGCCGCGAGAATCCGCTCAGCCGCAACCACCGCCCGCGGCGCCGCAGCTGCCGCAGGCGCCACTGCCGCCCATGGCCTGGAAGGCGTTGCGGAACACGAAACTGCGGTTCAGGCCCTGCTCCTGGTAGTCGATCTCGACGCCTTTGAGAAAATCCAGCGCGACCGCGTCGACGAAGACCTTGAGGCCTTCATCGGTGGTCAGGGTGCAGTCCCGGTCGTTGGCTTCCTCGACAAAGGTCATGCCATAGTTCATGCCGCCGCATCCGCCTCCGGCAACGAAGATGCGCACGCCCTGGATATCTTCTTCCTGGTCGACCAACTGCTTGAGCTGCTCGGCCGCCGCCGGGGTGATCTTGATTTCATCGGTGATGGTGCTGTCGAATGCTACTGCTGACATGGCAGTTCCTCTGTTAGGTTGTTCGTGTGGGCTGGAATGGTAGGTAGTTCAGAAATAGCGCGCAAGCGTGATTTCCGCGTAGTCGTCGCGGTTCAACGGGTACAGCAGGCTGCCCCGCGGCACGTCGAACCAGGCGCGCAGTTGCAGGCTCAGCTTCCAGTCTTCACCGAGCCGCCGGCTGGCCTCGATGTTCAGCAGACGCCCGCCTCCGTCAAGGTCCTGGATGATGCCGGCCAGCAGCTCGCTGCTCTGCTCATCGTTGGCGGTCCAACGGATGCCGATGAAGAGGTCGTTTTGAAACGGGGTCAGGGCCTGCTCGCGGCGGTCGTCATACTGGTACTCCGCCAGCAGGCCAAGGTCGCTGGCGCCGCCGAGGATGCCGACGCGGGTGTATTCGAACCCGCCGACCGCGGCGTTATAGGTCTGCCCGCCGCCGCTGTGGTGGACGGCTTCGAGCTTCCACAACCAATCGCCCTTGGTGGCCTGCACGTCCAGGCTGGTTTGGTTGATCAAAGGGTAGTAAGGCGTCAAGAGCGGCTCTTCTCCGGGAACGACGCGCGGTACGAACAGCGGATCGCGACTGGTGCCACGGAAATGGGCCAGACCGATATCCCAGTCACCGATGCTGCGCGACCAGCGCAAGGCGATATCGAAATGGTGTGGGCCGGCGGCGGATTCATAGTCGGCATGATGGATATCGACGCGCGGCTGGACGCGCAGACGGCCATGCACGCCCGGGAAGGTGCGTTCACGGAACCACGGCAGGGCGAACAGATCCAAAGTGCCCCAATCGCGCTCCAGCGACAGTTGTATCATCGGCTGGCCAAGCTTCTGCTCGCCATCCGGGTTCTCGACCAGGTCGGTCTGGTTGACGATATCGACCAGGTGCACCGATTCGGTGACGCCCCAATAGACCTTGGTGATGCCGGCGCGCAGCTCCCAATCGTCGCCGACCTTCAGCCAGAAGGCTTCGCGGATATCGCCATGGCTGCGCTGCGGATCATGCGGATCGAGGCGCAGAAACGGGGTCAGGGTAAGCGCCTGGCGGCCATCGTCCCACTCGTGGTAGAACTCGACCTCGCCCGACAGCGAGAGACTGGAATCGACCTGGCGCTCGTCCAACGGCGACTGCCAGAAGCCACGTCCCTCGAGGCTCAGGTTGCCGGAGACATCGGCCCGCGCTGCGACGCCGGCCAGCAGCATCAGGCCCAGGATGGCCCGCTTCCCACGTCCCGCCATCTAGCGGATCCGTTTCAGGCTGTTGCGCGTGAAGTCCCGCGCACTCAGGCCGGTGCGGAAACGGTAGGCCTTCCAGGTCAGGAGGGTGCTCTTGCCGGTCTGATGATTGCGCATGAACATCTCGTCGGGGCGCCAATACTGGTTCAGATACTGACGGTAGCCCCGCAGCCGCAGGGTTTTCAGCAGGCTGTTCTTGCGGTCGTAGTATTCGATCTTCAACGGGATATAACGCGCCTTGTCGATCCAGAGCTTCTGGCGGGTGTAGCCGGAGTTCGGGTCTACCGGGTCTCGCTCGTTGAGATAGACCGGGATGCCGTCGAGCTGGCCCTCGCCGAGATAGCGGTAGGTGTATTTCTCGACCTCCTGCGAGGCCAGATCCTCGTAGGCGAACTCGCTACCCATGAAAGGGCCGGACTTGTTCTTCGACGAGATCCGCTTGACCCGCTTCAAGGCCGGCAGATAGAGCCACTGGTCGTCGGGCCGGGTCTTGTGCGACCAGGTCAGCAGCGCGGTGCCCTTGACGTCGCGCGGGCGATCGAAAACGATCAGGGTCTTGTCGCCGTCGTCGGGGGTCTCCATCGAGCGCGAGCGCATCTCGCGCAGGCTGGTCTGGCCCTGGCGGTTCTTCAGCAGCATGGTCATCTCGCTTTTCACATCATGCCAGCCGGTATCGCGGCGATCGACCTCGCGCGCCAGTTCCAGCCCCTTGCGTTGGGCATCGTCCAGCGCATGGGCGAGCAGCGGCGCCAGCGCCGTGAAGAGCATCCATCCGCCGATCAGTTTTCTAAACATGCTTGCGATCTCCAAACTTCAACAATAACGGTGGCAACAACAGAAAATCGGCGAGCAGCGCGCAGGCGATGGTAATCGCGGTCAGCAGCCCCATGCCGGCATTCAGGTGAAAATGCGACAAGGCCAGCACGCTGAAGCCCGCCACCAGCACCACCGAGGTCACCCACAACGCGGTACCGACGGTATGGAAGGCATAGCGCACCGCCTGCGCGGCATCCAGCCCTTGCTCCCGCCGCGCGCGCAGGTATTTGCTCAGAAAGTGTACTGTATCATCGACCACGATACCGAGCGTCATGCCGGACACGATCGACAGCGCCAGCCCGACCTGCCCGTTGATCAACCCCCAGATGCCGAAGGCCATCGCCATCGGCACCAGGTTCGGTATCAGGCTCAGCAAGCCAAGCCGCACCGAGCGCAGCGCGACGACCAGGATCAGACTGATCAAAACCAACGCCACGGTGGAACCAACCAGCATCGTGCGGATGTTACGTGAACCAATGTGCGCGAACATGATCGAGGGACTGGTGCCCGCCGTCCACATGGTTTTCGGGAGATGGCTCTTCATCCACGCCTGGGCGCGGTCCTCCAACGCCAAAAGCTGCTTCGAGGTCAGGGTTTTCAGGATCACGGTCAACCGGGTCGCCGATTTGTCGACATTGATCTGGTTGTTCAGATCCAGCCCGAACGGTAGCGAAAACTCGTACAGCAGCAGGTATTGCGCCGCCAAGTCCCGCTGCTCCGGCAGCCGGTACCAGGCCGGATCGTCGCCGTGCATGTTCTTGTTCAAGCGCTTGAGGGTATCCGACAGGGTGCCGACATACAGCGTTTCGGGCTGCGCGCGGAACCACTCGGCGAACGCCTCGAGGTTTCGCAGGTAAGCGGGATCGGCGATCCCGCCCGGCCCGCCGGCGCCAAGCGAATACTCGATCAGGTAGATCCCGGTGAGGTGCTCGGTGGTGAAATCGGTATCGACCCGGAACGGGATGCTGGTATCGAAGTATTCGACGAACTGGTCGTTCAGCTCGTTGCGCGGGATCATCGCGATCAGAACGAGCACGAGACACCCCATGCCCCACAAGAGACGATCGCGATAACGGATGACGAAATCGGCAAGACGGTCCATCATCGGGCTCTCCACCTGCCCTCCCCGACTTGCCCGCACCGGAAGGATCTGCATCATCGCCGGCAGGAAGGTCACCGACAGGACGAAAGCGATCGACACCCCGACCGCCGCCATATTGCCGAGATCCCGGAACGGCGGCGCGTCGCTGAAATTCAGGCTGAGAAAGCCGATGGCCGTGGTCAGCGAGGTTAGGAACACCGGCCCGAGATTGATGCGCAGCGATTCCATCATCGCCGCGACGCGATCCCTTCCCTGCCCGAGTTGTTGCAGGAAAGTGGTCAACAGGTGCACGCAATCGGCCACCGCCAGCGTCATGATCACGACAGGCACGCTGACGCTCGGCGGCGACAGCCGGATCCCGACCCAGCCGGCCAGCCCCATCGTCGCGATGATCGTCATGAAGATCACCAGCGCGGTCGCCAGGGTACCGGAAACCGAGCGCAACAAAACGCCGATGATCACCAATATCAACAGGAACATCGCCGGATAAAGGGTTTTCATATCGCCTTGCGAGGCTTCCGGAAAGGCGTTGTTCATGATCACCATACCGGTCAGGCGGACATCAATGTCCGGATAGCGGGCGCGCAACCGCTCCGCCAGCTTGCGCGCATAGGCAGCCGCCTCATGAACCTCGGTTGGCTTCTTTTCCTGCAACTGGATGGTGACATTCACCCCGGCATAGGCGGCATCCGGAGAGATCAGGTGATTGCGCAGCAGCGGCTCCCGCACCGCGATGCGCTGTTTTTCCGCCAGCTGGGCATCGCTCAGCGCGGCGGCGTTCTCGACCAGATCCTCGACCACCAGTTCATCCCCATCGGCCCGGGTATGCTGGTAGTTGGTCACCGAATCGACGCGAATCGAATAAGGGATCTTCCAGGCCTCCGCGGTCAGCCATTCCATCGCGCTCAAGGTCTCGCGGCTGAATACCTTGCCCGACTTCGGCGCGAGCACGAACAGGATATTGTCATTCTTGGTATAGGTGTTCTGCAGCGCCTCGAAGGCCTGCAACTGGGGATTGTCTTCACTGAAGAACATACGGTAATCATTCTTGAAGCCGAGTTTGCGCATCCCGCTGCCGGCGGCGGCGATGAACAACACGACCAAGGCCACGACCCACCACGGCCTTCTCGTGACAAAATCGAACAACGGCTCCAATGGCATGATTTTCTCCCTTCGGTTGAGTGGATCCAACCCGAACCGGCCGGCTCGGAAGCTGGGAAAACGGAGATGCTGCTTCCCGCCTCGCTACGACGCCCCGGAATCGTCGCGGGAAGTTCGAAACGGCTTCGGCCGCAGGCGCTCCAGATAATCCAGCACCCCGCGGCCACAGCGCCTCAGCAGATCCGGATCACCGGCGTTCTTGGCCATGCCGACACAGCCCTCCAAGGCTGCGACGAGGAAAACCGCCGTCGCATCCGGCACAATATCGGCGGCCACCCGGCCCTCGCGCGCCCCTTGCGCCAACACCTCGGCCAAGGAATCCCGCCAATGCTGAAACACCGCCTCGAGATGCAAGCGGAACTCCTCGTCAATCGGCGACATCTCCTGGGCCAGGTTGTTCAATGGGCAACCCAGGCGCACATCGTCGCCATCGTAACCACGGGCGGCATCGTACAGGCATTGCTGGATCGCGCCGATCGGGTCGTCACCGGAGGCTTTCAGCGGATCGATCCACTGCGCCTCGACCAACGGCGCGATCACCTCGTCGATCACCGCCAAGCCAAGCGCGTGCTTGTTCTTGAAATGGTGATACAACGCCCCTTTGGTGAGACCGGTACGGCGCAGAATGCGGCTCAGACTCGCGGCCTGGAAACCGTGCCGATGGATCTCGGCATAAGCCGCGCGCAACAAGGCCTCGCGAGTGCGATCCGGATTTTCCTCGAGCGGATGACGCGTCACGCCCATCCGCGATGCTCATCGAATGCGCGAACCCGAACGATGTCACGCCGGACCTTCAGTGTGTAAGCACGAAGAAAAACGAACAAAAGAAACATACCGACCAGTATGCATGACCATGGAGCAAGGCGCAACCCTGAGAGCAGACGTGTTAGCCCATCTTTGTCACCCCTTCAAAAACTCATCCATAAATCAGTAACTTGCGTTCTGAAAATCACCGAGTGGCACTACAAAGCAGTGCTTTTGTGAATTTTTGGCTCAGTGGATGTATTTGTGGACACCTCCCGGTTGCATGTCGATACCCAGTGTCTTGCAGATAACCAGATGCTGCCCTTCCGGCTGGGAGGCTTTGCGCACATGCAATGTGCGCTCGTCAGGTTGTTTGAAG
>JALVEB010000230.1 GCA_027008705.1 Sedimenticola sp.
CCTGCTGCATCAGCGTGGCTACCGTGAGATTACCAGCGTGCGGGATCTGGCCGGTATCGAGCGGGTTACGCTTGGCCGCGCGCCGCCCGATGCTTGCCCGGAGTGACGCGGCTCAACGCCCGTGCGTTTTCAGCCGCGGCGTGCTTACTTCAGCTCTTCAATGATTGCATGCAGCGCCGCCAGCGGGTCGGGTGCCGCGGTCACCGGGCGGCCGATGACCAGATGGCTGGCGCCAGCGGCGATGGCGTCCCGGGGCGTCATCACGCGCTTCTGGTCGCCAAGCGCGGCGCCGCCGGGACGCACCCCCGGGGTCACAAGGAGAAAATCCGCCGGGTGCGCGGCGCGCAACTCCGCCGCCTCGCGCGGCGAGCAGACCACGCCATCCAGCCCGCTGTCGGCGGCCAGCCGCGCCAGACGCCGTACATTCTCGGCCGGCGTGCCGGCAAAACCGACCTCGGCGAGATCCCCGGCGCCGAGGCTGGTAAGGATGGTCACCGCGATCAGGCGCGGACGGCTGGCGCGCGCGGCGAGGCGCTCGACCGCCGCCGTCATCATGCCGCGCCCGCCAGAGGCATGCACATTCATCATCCAAACCCCAAGATCGGCGGCCGCGTCACAGGCGGCGGCGACGGTATTCGGAATATCGTGATATTTGAGGTCGAGAAAGACATCAAAACCGCGCGCGACGACGCGCTCGACCAGCCCCGGCCCGGCGCGCGTGAACAGTTCCTTGCCGATCTTCACGCGACACAGCGCGGGATCGAGCCGCGCGAGCAGTTCGAGCGCGGCGGCTTCGCTCGGAAAATCCAGCGCGACGATGACCGGGGATACGGACTTCATTCGATCTCCTTCGGCGGATGGCCGGAAAAGGGGGTCCACGACAGAGTCTCCCAGTGCTTGCAACCGGGACATTGCCAGTGGAAACGACGTGACTGGAAGCCGCAATGGGAACAGGTATACTGAAGCCGGTCGGCGAGCATGCGAGCGAGCAATTCCTCGATGCGCGCGAGCAACTGGCGCGGATCGCTCTCCGCGCTCGCCAGCCCCATGCGGATCAGCTCGCGCAACAACGCCGGGTCGTCGAGCTCGCTGACGTAGCCTTGCAGGAAATCAGCGGCGCGGGCCGGCCCGTCGCGACGCGCGATGCGTTCGACGGTCTCGTGGATCAACGGCGCGATGGGCTCACGCTCGAGCAAGGCGATATAGCGCTGGATCAGCTCGTCCCCCCGCCCTTGCTCGTCGTAGCAGGTCGCCAGTTCACCGATCAGCAAGGCCACATGACGCGGCGCAATCCGTTCAATATCGCGCGTGCGGCGGTCTAGAGTACGGCAATCGCCCCCGGCGGCGGCAAACCGGGCCTGCATCACCAACGGGCGCGGATGGCGCTTGTCGATACGTCGCGCCTTATCCAGCAGCTTGCGCGCCTCGTCCGGCTGACCGTTTTGCATCGCCTCTTCGGCCAGCTCGCAATGGTAGTGCACCTTTTCATTCGCCATCGAGCGCCTGGCCACGGGTTCCAACTGTTCGGCGACCTCCAGGCAGCGTCGCCAGTCGCGCTCGTGCTGATATACCAGCAGCAGGTTGTCGAGCGCCTCGCGCGGATGCAGCTTCTGCTCGACCAACTCGGCGAACAGGCTTTCGGCGCGATCGAACAGCCCCGCGCGCATATAGTCCTGCCCGAGCTCCAGCAAGGCCTCGCCACGCTGCTCGGGAGTCAGGTTCGAGCGCGCGATGAGGTTCTGATGCACCCGGATCGCGCGGTCCACCTCGCCACGGCGGCGGAACAGATTGCCGAGCGCCAAGTGGGTTTCCACGGTGTCGCAATCGACCTCGAGCAGCTCGATGAAGACATCGATGGCCTTGTCCGGTTGCTCGTTCAAGAGAAAATTCAAGCCGCGGAAGTAGGCGGGATTGACCTCGGCGCAACCCGGCTCGGGCTGGCGCGCGCGCTGACGGCTGGCGAGCCACCAGCCCACCACGAACGAGACCGGCACGAGCAACAGCAGCAATCCGGTCACGCGCGACCTTCCCCGGGCGAAGCAACGGCATGGCCCGCTCCGCGCCGTCCGATGGACGGCCTCTCATGCCCTGGCATCCTGACGAAATTCATGCGCGACCCTCAGCAACGGATGGCGCGCGCAGGCGGCGTCATCCGATCAGGCCACTATGATAGCTGGCGGCCAGCGTGGAAAGCCAGCGCTAACGCGCCCGGATCCAGCCCAGCGCTCCCGCCCCGCGCGCTCCTGCCGGACGGACTCATCGCGGGGCTGTGGGGAATCCAGTCGAGACGGTGGAGAAGCAAGGCGGTTTTTTTCACGCGGCCGAAGCCCTGGTGGGGAGCGGGTGCTTGCCCGGGGAGCCCCCGTGGGGATTTCGTCGCCGAGATGCGATGCCGGTCCATCATGCATAGTCGTCCAGCAGCCCGCGGATCCGCGCCACCGGCGGCGGCGCGACCTCATCGGCGGGCTCATCGGCCCACCCCGGGGCCGCATCGGGTCGCGCCCCGTCGTTTCGCCCCGGATCGGCATCCGCCTGTCCGAAGCCGTGGCCCGCCAGCTGGATATCCACCTGTGCGAAACGGGTATCGGCCAGCATCTCGCGCAGACGCCCCAACGAGGCCTGCAAGGCGTCCTGGGTCGCCGCATGGGCCGCTCCGAGGGTCACGCTCAGTTGCTCGTGACGGGCATGCAACTGGATCTCGATCGGTCCGAGCTGGCCCGGATTCAGATGGATGTGCGCCTGTTGCACCTCCTTGCCGACCAACCAGCCGATCCGCTCTCCCAGCGCGCGATCCCAGCCCGGCCGACCGACCGGGGTCTCGACGTGCACGGCAACCGCCACGCGCGGAGCACGCGCCGGCTCCGGCGCTGGAGTTCCGGACGCGCCGGCGTGCGCCGCCGTGGGCAACGAAGGTACAGAATCGGATTCCAGCAAGCGGCTCTCAGGCGACTCACCCGTGGCGCCATCCACCGCGAACGACGCGACGGCCGCAAGCCCTCCCGCGCCAGCCATCGGTGAATCGTCGGGCAAAGCAGCGCTCGCATCGGCCGCGAGGCTTGCGCCGGCGATTGGCGCCTGGGGGGCGAGCGGCAACAACGGGAACCAGATCGCCGCCGGAGGCAGGGTCTCGCCGGACGTCGCATCCTCGGATGGCGCCTCGTCCGCGGTCGCCCGGTCCTGTTGCGCCTCCGCTCCGGGAAGCGACAGACCGGCGCCTTGCGTCAGCGTGGCCGCCAGAAAGCCGCCGAACAGGCCGGCATCCTCTTGCGGCGCCTTGGCGGACGGCGCTTCCGGAAGCGGACCCGGCGGCCCGTCCGGAAGGGAGGGAGCAAGGGGCAATTCCGGCATGGGGACTCCTTCGTCGATTTAGTCAGATCGTGACACCTTATTGAAAAGCAAGCAGAATTCGTGCCAATCACCGCGCCACATCGTCTGAACGTTCAAGTTATTGATAAGGCAGGGGTGATGTCGGCTCGGAACCTTCCAGGATGAAGGTACGGTGTTTTTCCGAGCCGACACCCCCTGCCATGGTTCAGATGGGGCCCTGATGCCAATCGCCGCGCTCCTGGTCAGCGCCAAGACGATTGTCTATGATGGCATCTTCCAGTAGTAGCGATGGGACAGGCATGTTGGAATTCCACGAGAAAACCGCATTGATCACCGGCGCGGCCGGCAACCTCGGCCGCGCCACGGCGCTGGCGTTCGCCGACGCCGGCGCGCAACTGGTTCTGGTCGACCGGAACCAAGACGGCCTGCGCGAGGTCGCCGCGGCGCTGCCGGAAGGCGCGCGCCTGGAGTGCATCCCCACCGATCTGATCGACCCGGACTCGGTCGCGGCGATGCGCGATCGGGCGCTGGCGGCCTTCGGCGCGGTCGATGTCCTCGCGAACATCGCCGGCGGCTTCCGCATGGGTCCGCTCCTGCAAGACACCCCAGAGCCGGATTGGGATTTCATGATGGATCTGAACGCGCGCAGCGTATTCCACTGCTGTCGCGCGCTGCTGCCCGGCATGGTCGAACGCGGCGCGGGGCGCATCGTCAATATCTCGGCGCGCGCGGCGGTGATGCCGAAGGGGCGCATGGGTCCGTACTGCGCCTCGAAAGCGGCGGTGAAGACATTGACCGAATCCCTCGCGCTGGAGAACAAGACCACCGGCGTCACGGTAAACTGCATCCTTCCCGGCACCATCGATACGCCCCAGAACCGCGCGGACATGCCGGACGCCGATTTCTCCACCTGGGTGCCGCCCGAGGCGATTGCCGATGTGATCGTCTTTCTCGCCTCCGATGCCGCGCGCTGCGTGACCGGCGCGGCAATCCCGGTCTACGGCAAGAGCTGAGAACCTCGCGGCGATGGGGATACTCGACGATCTGAAAGCCAAGCGGGAAGCGCCAGAGCGCGCACTCGCCGAGGAAAAGGCGCGCCGGCGCAATCGCCAGGCGTTCTGCGAACGGTACATCGACCCGCGTCTGAAAAGGCTCTATACCAATCTCAACGAGCTGGCCGATCATCTGAACTACCTGAAGCCGGACAAAGGCTTCGCCTACCCCTTTCCGACGATCGGCGAATTGGGCGGCTTCCGCCGGCGCTGAAACCCGCGAGCCACCCCATCACCCAACCCGGAGTCCAAGCCATGAGCCAGAAACCCAGCGACGCGCAACGCACCGAGATCGAAGCCGCCGCCTTTCGCAAACTGCTGGAACACCTGCAAAAGCGCACCGACGTGCAGAACATCGACCTGATGATCCTCGCCGGCTTCTGCCGCAACTGCCTGTCGCGCTGGTACAAGAACGCCGCCCACGAGCGCGGCATCGAACTCGACGACGAAGCCGCGCGCGAGGCGATCTACGGCATGCCCTACGCCGAGTGGAAACGCCGCTACCAGCAACCGGCCACCGAGGAGCAACTCGCCGCCTACAACGCCCTGCCCCCGGACGCCACCACCGAATAGACATCATGCGCATCTCGGTGGTCATCCCCACCCATGATCGCGCCGCGCTGCTGCCACGCGCGCTCGATTCCGTGCTTGCGCAAAGCCGTCCGGCCGATGAGATCCTGGTCGTGGACGACGGCTCGCGCGACGACACCGCGGAGCTGGTCGCGCGCCGCTACCCGATGGTCCGCCTGCTGCGTCAGCCCCAACGCGGCGTCTCGGCGGCACGCAATCACGGCATCGCCGCCGCTCAGGGCGACTGGATCGCGCTGCTCGATTCCGACGACGCCTGGCGCGCGGACAAACTCGCGCAACAATGCCAGCTGGCGGCCGAAGCCCCGGAATGCCCGCTGATTCATAACGACGAAATCTGGATTCGCAACGGCCGCCGCGTCAATCCAATGAAGAAACACGCCAAGCGCGGCGGCTGGATCTACCGCCACTGCCTGCCCTTGTGCGTAATCAGCCCATCGGCGGCCCTGATCCGGCGCGCCGAGCTGCTGGCGCTCGGCGGCTTCGATGAAAACCTGCCCGCCTGCGAAGACTACGACCTGTGGCTGCGCCTGTGCGCGCGCCACCCAGTGGCCTACCTCCCCGAGCCGCTGACGATCAAGCATGGTGGCCATGCCGACCAGCTCTCACGCGCGCACTGGGGCATGGACCGCTTTCGCGTGCGCGCGCTGGAACGCGCCTTGCGCGAATACCCCCTCTCCGCAGAAGACCGGGCCGCGACCCGCGCCATGCTGGTAAAAAAAGCGCGCATCCTCGCCCAGGGCGCGGAAAAACGCGGCCACAACGAACGCGCCGCGCGCTACCAGCGCCTGATCCGACAATGGACCGACGAAACCGCGCAATCATGCTGAAACCAACCGAACTGGTGATCGCCCTGCCCGCCGAAGCCCGCCCACTGCGCCGCGCGCTGGCGCTGCCCAGAGTGCAAACCCACGGCGATTTCCCGCTCTACGCGGATGGCCCGCTACGCCTGATCGTCACCGGGCCGGGCCAACGCGCGGCCGCCGAGGCCGTCGCCTGGCTCGCCGCGCAATCCCCACGGCGCGCATGCCAGGCCCGCTGGCTGAACCTGGGCATCGCCGGTCACGCCCGAGCGCCCCTGGGCCAGGCCTACGCGATCGAAAGCCTGACCGGGCCCGATGGCCACACCCAAAAAACCGCCCCGCCAACCGGCCTGCCCCGCGCCAGCCTGCACAGCGCGGAGCAGCCCGTGAACGACTACCCTGAAGAGACTCTCGTCGATATGGAAGGCGCCGGCTTCCATCGCGCCGCGAGCGCAATCGCGCCGTTCGAGCATATCCATCTCGTCAAAGTGGTCTCGGACAACCGCGCCACGCCCGCGCGCGGGATCAACGGCAAACGCTGCGAAGCCCTGGTAAGCAGCCTGCTGCCCTGGTTGCAAAGATGGCTTACGGAAGCGCCCGCATGAACCGCACCGCCCTGGTCACCGGCGCCAGCAGCGGCATCGGCCTGGCGATTGCGCAACACCTGCTTGAGGATGGCTGGAGCGTGATCGGCCTGTCGCGCCGCGCCGCGCCGCTGGCGGCCAGCGGCTACCGCTCGCTGCGCGCCGACCTGGGCGACCCGCGCGCGCTGGAGCAAGCACTCGATGAACTGCTCGCCACCGAAGCCG
>JALVEB010000231.1 GCA_027008705.1 Sedimenticola sp.
GGCAGAATGGCATCACCGCCATGATGGAGCCCGGTTTTCCCACCAGCACCTTCGAGGATGAGTACCAGGTGCTCAGGCAAGGCACGGAAAAGGCCAGGGCCTATACCATCTACCTGATATCCGGTTTTCCGGAACAGTTCGTAAAGAAGCTCTCCAACGACCAGTATGCGGAGCACATCGAGGCGCTACCAAAGAAGTACGACACCGAGTACATCAAGTTCCTGCCCAGGCAGTACAAGACATTCGCCGACGGCGCCATTTACTCCCTTGCCTTGCAATTGCGCGAACCCTTCTATAACTGCGGGGAATGCAAGTCGGAGTGGATCATCCCCCTGAAGGAGGGCGAGGCGATCTTCGATTACTGGTGGGACAAGGGCTACAAGATCCATATCCATATCACCGGCGACAAGGCCTTCGAAGCCTACCTCGACATCGTGGAGCGGGCCATGAAACGGCATCCGCGCAAGGATCACCGCACCACCTTCCACCACGTGGGCCTGTTCGACGGTGAGCAGGCGCAACGGGCCGCCGACCTCGGTATCGAGATCTCGGCCAATCCCTACTACCTCTGGGCGCTGGCGAACAAGTACAGCGAAACCGGCCTGGGGCCGAAACGGGCCGCCAACATGGTGGCGCTGAGGGAGTTCACGAAGCGTGGCGTGCCTGTCTCCCTGCACTCGGATTTCGCCATGGCGCCGGCCGATCCCCTGCTCCTGGCCTGGGTGGCATCCAACCGGATCATCGACGACGGACGCGTAATGAATCCGGAGGAACGCATCTCGGTCTACGAGGCGATGAAGGGCATCACCATCACCGCAGCCCACACCTTCGAGATGGACCATGAGATCGGTTCCATCAAGGTAGGCAAGCAGGCCAACTTCACCATCCTGGGGCAGAATCCGTTCAAGATCGATCGAAGCCGGATCAAGGATATCCCGGTCCTGGGTATCGTCTACAAGGGAGAGATGAAATTGAACGGCAAGAGGAAGGTGGGCGGCGATCGCGACGAGTCCGGTTGCATTCGTTCGGCCGGCTATCGCTGGTGCGAGAAGACCGGCCAGTGCGAACGGCCCTGGCTGCTGGCGAAGCAGAAGGGCTTCGAGAACACTCCGGAAGCCTTCGAGGCTTGGTGTGACAAGGTGCTCATGAGGAAAAAGGAGCCGTTTCCCGGGAAGCATTGATTACCTCGATGGCCGGTATTGCAGCCTGAAGTAAGGCGAGCATATACTCGTCGCCCATGACTTTTCGGCCACTGCGACCGCCCCTCGCACCCGTGGGCGTTGTTGCGGAAACTCGCCATGGAATGGGCTATGACTCATTTCCGCGCCTGGCCCACGGGCGCGAGGAACGCTCTCGAAAATCCGAAAATTCCTGGGCGACGAGTATACCCAGAACAACCACCCGGGCATTTGCCCATCAGGAAACAACGAGGAGGAGGAGGAGTAGAAGATGAGGAAGATCCAACTGTCAAAATGGTATACCGGCGCCACCGCGGCGCTGATCCTGGTGGTAGGTGGTCTGGTGCTGCCTGCCCAGGCCTGCACCGGGCTGCGACTCACGGCGGAGGATGGCACCGTGGTTCATGCCCGTACCCTGGAGTTCGGCGTGGACCTTGAATCGGACGTAATCATGGTACCGCGGGGCTATGCGCGCACCGGCACCGCGCCCGATGGCAAGCAGGGTATGAAATGGAAATCCAGGTACGCAAGCCTGGGAGCCAACGGCGTGGGTCTACCCTACATCTTCGACGGCCTCAATGAAAAGGGCCTGGCCGTGGGTACCTTTTACTTTCCCACCACGGCTGGCTATATGGACTTCGATTCGAAGGATGCCGGCAGCACACTCGCCCCCTGGGAAGTGGGATCCTGGCTGCTGGAGAACTTCGCCGATGTGGAAGAGGTGAAGACGAATATCGGCAAGGTGGTGGTGCCCAATGTAGTGCTCGGTGCCTGGGGTTTCGCGCCGCCGGTTCACTGGGTGGTGCATGACGCCACTGGCAAGAGCATCGTCATCGAGTATGTGAAGGGCCGCTTGCATGTATACGATAACCCGCTGGGGATCATGTCCAACTCGCCCACCTTCGATTGGCACATGACCAACCTGCGCAACTACGTGAACCTCGCCCTCACAAATTCCCCCACGCTCAAGCTCGGACCGGTGGAGCTGAAACCCCTCGGTCAGGGCGCCGGCATGCTCGGTCTTCCCGGGGACTACACGCCGCCATCGCGTTTCGTGCGCATCGCCGCCTTCAGCCAGGCGGTGCTGCCGTCGAAGACGGGCTGGGACGCCGTCAAGCAGGCCTTTCATGTGCTGAATTCCTTCGACATTCCCAAGGGGGTGGCGCGGGACCGGGAGAAGGACGAACACGGCAACATCGTGGCGGACTACACCACCTGGACCAGCGCCAACGACCTCAAGCGCAAGCGTTTCTACTTTCGCACCTATGACAACAGCCGTATCCGCATGGTGGACCTCATGCGCATGGACCTCGATGGCAAGAAGATCGTCACCATCTCGATGAAGGGCAAGGAGGAGGTGGAAGAACTTACGCCCTGAACAAACAGGACCCGTTCGTTTGACCCGGATTTCTCACCAGCGTTCGTAGCAAGACGGATCCAGGGTGCGTCATGGGCGGCGAGTATAAAAGAATGCGGGAACCCGCCGTAACAATCCGAACACTCCGAAACGAGGGACATTCCGCAACCCAAGGTGCGACTGGCGGTGGCAGTGAGCTATGGATTATAGTTGAGCGGTGAGGGATTCACCGGCCACGTGGCCCAAAAGAGAAAACCGGATTCAGGAGACGATTTCGTGATACGCAACAGATTCATCAGGCTGCCCCTGGCCGCCTTTTTGGCTGTCGCCCTGGGCGGCTGTTTGTCGGACGAGACCAAACTGGGCGAAGGCGGCTCGATGGTCAGTGGCTCCGCCGGCGCCGCCGGCGGCCAACAGGAGTCAAAGCGCCTGCTTCATTGCCGGCGCCCGATTGGCACCGCCGCGCTGGTGGAGCCCGAGAACACGAGCTATACCCAGTACGGCCTGACCAGCCCGGTACCACTGCTCCGCCTGATGATGGCGCAGAGCAACTGCTTCCGCGTCGTCGACCGCGGCGCGGCCTCGGCCGCGATGCGGCGCGAACGCGAACTAGCATCCCACGGTCAACTGCGACGAGGCAGTTCCATGGGCGGCGGTCAGATGGTCGCGGCGGACTATGTGATCACGCCGAACATCATCTTCCAGGACAACAACGCGGGCGGCGGTTTCGGCGCTCTCGGCGGACTGCTGCCGGGCGCCGTCGGCGCGATTGCCGGCGGGATCAAAACCACCAACCTCGAATCCCAGGTCACGCTGTTCCTGACCAACGTGCGCAGCGGCCTGCAAGAAGCCGTCGCCGAAGGCAGCGCGAAGAAAAGGGACATCGGCTTCGGCGGCTTCGGCTGGATCGGCGGCGTGGCGGGCGGCGGCGGCGCCTATCAGAACACCGACATCGGCAAGATCACCGCCGCGGCGTTCATGGACGCGCACAACAAACTGGTCACCCAACTCGGCGCGATAACCGATCAGCCCGACAAGAGCGGCGGCGGCTTCCGCACCAGCGCGCGGGTCAACTTCCGCGGCGCCCCGAGCACCAAGGCGCCGATTCTGCGCAGCCTGCCGAAAGGCACGCCGGTGGTCCCGACGGGCCAGAAGCGCGGCAAATGGTGGGAGGTCGACGTGAATGGCCAGACCGGCTGGGTGCATTCCCACTTCATCCGCCGCTGAAGACCAACACTCCCACCGCCATGCGGCGTCGACCGGGCGCCGCATGGCGACCTGCCCGCCGTTCATGATTTCCAGCCACCGCGACGGCGGATTCCATCAGCCCCTGATGACGATTCGGTCGACCGATCAACACCTTTGGACTGGACAGCCCATCGCGACCGGTCGCCGCCTCAGGCCGCCGGTTCTCCCTGGCGATGGGCGGGATGGCGCTCGGGGACCCATTGCTCCAACAAGGCGAGCAGGGCTTTCTCGTCGTCCGCGGCAACCGCCTGTTCCAGCGCATCGAGCCCGCGTTCGAGCCGCTCCCAGTCGGTCACCCGGCTGCGCGCCAACAACAGCTTGTCGTGCCCGGTCTCGACCAACTTCTCACGGGGATGGAACAGCTCCTCGTACAGCTTTTCACCCTCGCGCAGCCCGGTATAGACGATCTCGATATCCTCCCCCGGCACGCGGCCGGAGAGCCGGATCATCTGTTCGGCAAGATAGCGGATGCGCACCGGCTCGCCCATATCCAACACGAAGATCTCCCCACCGTCGCCGAGCGCGCTGGCCTGCATGATCAACAGGCAGGCCTCGGGGATGGTCATGAAGTAGCGCTCGATCTCGGGGTCGGTCACGGTGACCGGCCCGCCGGCCTCGATCTGGCGCCGGAACAACGGCACCACGCTGCCGGCCGAACCCAACACGTTGCCGAAGCGCACGGTAATGAAGCGGGTCCGCGAGCGCGCGTTGCGATTCTGGCAATAGAGCTCGGCCACCCGCTTGGTCATGCCCATGACGTTGGCCGGATTAACCGCCTTGTCGGTGGAGATCAACACGAAGCGGCCGACTCCGTGGCGCGAGGCCGAACGCGCCACGCAGCGCGTGCCGAGCACGTTGTTGGCGACCGCCGCGCGTACCTGGCGCTCGAGCATCGGCACATGCTTGTAGGCCGCGGCATGGAAGATCACGTCAGGCTGCTGTGTCACCATCACGCGATCCACCAGTACCTCATCCCGTACATCACCGAGTATCAGCACCAGATTCAAGCCGGGCCAGCGCCGACGCAGCTCCATCTCGATCTCGTAGAGCTTGTGTTCGCTGAGTTCGAATACGATCAACGCGCGCGGCCCGCGCCGGGCGATCTGCCGGCACAGCTCCGAACCGATCGAACCGCCCCCGCCGGTGACCAGGATCCGCTTGTCACGCAGACAACGGTTGATCGCGCCGTCGTCGAGCTCGATCGGCTCGCGCCCGAGCAGGTCTTCGATCAAGACATCCCGCAGCTCGCTGATGCGCACCTTGCCGCGCAACAGCTTCGAGAGGCGGGGCACGGTGCGGATCGGCAGCCCGGTTTTCTCGGCCTGCTCGACCACCCGCCGCATCTCACGGACGCTGGCCGACGGGATCGCCAGAATGATCAGATCGATCGCCAGATCCGTCACCAGTCGCGGCAGGGCGTCGCAACCGCCGAGCACGCGCACCCCGCGCAGCTCGGCGCCCCAGCGACGCGGATTGTCGTCGACGAAACCCACCACCTGATAACCGCCGGCATCGGTCTCGCGCTCGAGATCCCGCGCCAGCATGTCGCCGGCGCGACCGGCGCCGACGATCAACACCCGGGGGCCACCGCCGAGATTGAGTTTGTGATCCTTCAGCCAGCGGTAGAAGAAGCGCGCGCCACCCAGCAGCACGAACAACAGCAGGGTGTAGAGCACCGGGATCGAGCGCGGCACGCCGGCAAGCCGGTTCCATGCGAACAGCAAGGTGAAACACAGCGTCGCGCCGACCACGACCGCCTTCAGGATGCGCAGAATGTCCGGCAGCGAGGCAAAGCGCCAGACCCCGCGATAGAGGCCGAAGCGCCAGAACACCACCGCCTGCACCACCAGCAACAGCGGCAGTGAACGCAGTGCGCCGGCCTGGAACTCGGGTGGGATCTCGCCCAGGTTGAAGCGCAGCCAGAAGGCGCCGAGCCAAGCGACCGGCACCATCACCAGATCATGCAGAAACACGATCAGCGGCTGGCGCAGGCGCGCGAACAGACGCATCGCCCGATCACGCGCACTCAATGGCAGTCTGGTCCGCATGCCGCACCAGTATGTGCCTTTTCCCGGCGCGTTTTCCGGCCGTTTTCCGCTGCCCGGTCCGCCCTGCTGGATCGAGCCCATGCCCATAGGAAAAAAACTTCCGCAGGCCGGTGCCAGCGCGGCGGAACCGGCTGCGGCGCGGCCATGTAACAGCGCCGTTGCCCGATCCGCTGCGCTTGATCGGGCCTACGCCTTGTCAGCTCGATGGCATGTAAGCGCGATTGCCCTGGGCCGTTTTCCGCATGGCCTTGATTTCCAGCATTCTTCATGATCGATATGGGAGTCTGGTGAGACAGGCGGGCCAGCCGTTCAGGAAGCCCCGTCGATTGCCTTTCGAATCAAAGCAGTATAGAGCAAAGCCAAGGCCACGCACACAGCCGCCAGCAGCGCCACGGCCAACCCGGACCAGCCGCCGCGCCAAAGCCATTCGAATCCCAGCGCGAGCAGCGCGCAAGTCAGCATCAACGGCCAGGCAAGACGCAACAAAACCACATGCGATCCGCCACGCGCGACGATGCGTTGATACAGATGCTGGCGATGCGGCTCCCAGAAGCGTTCGCCGCGCAGCAGGCGCCGCAACAGGGTCGCGCTGCTGTCGAGCAGAAAGGGCGCGAAGGCGATCAGCGGCAGCCACGGCATGAACCAGCCCCGCCCGATGCCCTGCGCCGAGAGCGCAAACGCCAGATAGCCAAGGCTGGTCGAACCGACATCGCCGAGGAAGATCCGCGCCGGCGGACGGTTCCAGGCAAGAAACCCCAACGCCGCCGCGGAAAGCGACCAATAAGGCAGCGCGGCGCGCCCATCCCCCCACATCCATGCCGCCGCGCCCAAGGCCCCGAACCCGCTCACCGCCATGCCGCCGGCCAGGCCGTCGGCGCCGTCCATGAAGTTGTACAGATTCACGCACCACACGCCGAACGGCAGCAGCCACCACCAATGCGACAACGGCGCCCCGAGCCCGTGCAGCGCGAGGCCGACCGCGACGATCTGCGCCAGCAGCCGCCACGCCGCCGGCAGACCGCTCAGATCGTCGATCAGCGAGACCACGGCGAGCAATGACAGGCCGAGCAGGACCGCGGCCGGCGGCGCTCCCTCGGGCGCCATCGCGAGCGCGGCGACGAACCCGGCAAGCAGTCCGAGCCCGCCGATGCGGGGCACCGGCTGATGGTGCAGCGAGCGATGGTTCGGCAGATCCAGCGCCCAATCACCGCCGAGCCGTATCAGCCGCCCAACCGTCACCCACGAGACCACCCAAGCCACGCCCACGACCTCGGTCATGCCCGCTCCCGCAGAAAGCGTTCCAGGGTCCAGCGCGGCGACCAGCCGGCCAGCGCGCGCAGGCGGTGGTTGCGATAACAGGCGTCTTCGAACAAGGCGCGATAGCGGCTGTGATCGAACGGCGCCGCGCGGCCACTGATTCCGGCAAGGGTATCACCGAGGCGGGCCAATCCGCGCCAGGCCCACAGCGGCGTATGCCATGAAGAGCGCCGCCGGCCGGCGGCGGCGACGATCGCGGGCGTCGACAGCGGCGCGTCGTCGCTGACACAAGCCAGCTCACAGCCTACCGGGGCGGCGTCGATCAACGCCAATACCGCGGTCACCAGATCGTCCACATGAATGAACGAACGCCGGTTATCCACCGCCGGCAGCGGCGGCAACCAGCCCTGCCGCGCGGCGCGGACCAGTTGCCGCAGGCTGCCAGCCATCCTGTCCCCATAGACTGGTGACAAGCGCAGATTGACGCGCGACGGGATCGCCCCGGCCGCCGCCACCGCCCGCTCGGCGGCGAGCTTGCTGCGTCCATACGGGGTCTCGGGCCGGGCCGGATGGCTTTCGTCGACACAGCCCGGAGTGGTCTCGCCGGCGGCCTTGACCGAGCTGAAGTAGAGGAAGCGGTCCACGCCGGCTCGCGCGGCGGCATCGAGCAGACGACACGTGCCCTGATGGTTGACCGCCTCATAGGCGCGCGCATCGGCGCCGCGCGCGTGCACCAGCGCGGCGAGATGACAGACCACCCCGGCATCGGCGGCGATATCGGCCGGCAGCGGCCGCGTCAGGTCGGCCAGACGCCAGACGTCCCATGGCCCGGGGGCCTCCGGGGGCCGTCGCAACAGGGCAATGACCCGGTCGCCACGCCGTTGCAGCGCGAGGCACAGGCGCCGGCCGATGAAGCCGTTGGCGCCGGAAACCAGAACCCGCCGACTCATGCCAACCGCCAGCCATGCTGGTGAAAGAAACGCCATGCCGAGCGCAGGAACAGCGCGCGGTGACGCCAACCCTTGCGCGCCGCGTGGCCTCCGAGATGGACGATGCGCGCGTCGGGCAGGTAAGCCAGCCGCCCGAGCCGGCGCAGGCGCAACGACAGATCATAGTCCTCGAAATAGAGAAAATAGCCTTCATCGAAGCCACCCAGGGCGGCAAAGGCGGTGGCGCGACACAGCAGCCAGCAGCCACTGATCAACTCGACCCCCGTCACCACCCGCTCTTCGGTGACGCCACGCATCTCGTAGCGCGCGAGGCGCTCGTCAAAGCGTCGTCGCAGCGGCTCCGGCGCAAGCCCACGCAGAGCGAAGTCGGCCAACGAAGGATAGCGCTTGCACAGGTACTGGCGCCGGCCGGCCTCGTCGCGGGCATGCGGCGAGACCGCTACCGTTTCCGGATGATCGCGCAGATAGGCGAGCGCGCGCGCCAGGGCCTCCTCCTGTTGCAGCACATCCGGGTTCAGCACGAGCAGGAAATCCTCCTCGCGCGCATGGCCGATGCGCCGCAGCACCCGGTTATGGGCTCGGCCGAAGCCCAGGTTTTCGCCCGGATCGTCGATGATCAGACGCAGGCCATCACGCCCCAACCCCGCGGCGCGCGCCAGGGCGCCGATCTCATCCGCGCGCTCGCGGCCGTTGAGCACCAACAGCAGCTCACGCTCCCATTCCGGCAGGCGGCGCAGCGCGGCAGCCAGCGACGCCAGCGTGCGCGCGAGCACATCGCGCTCCGGTTCATGGGTGACCAGCGAAACGAACAGACGCATCGTCCTCAACCCGGCCGCAGCGCGCCGCCACGGCCACGCAGGCCATGCCACAGGCCGAGCAGCATCATGCGCAGATGTTCGTGGCGCGGCGGCGTCATCAGGCTGTAGAAACCGAATTTCAGCACCAGCCGCCAGGCGTCATTGAGCTTCCAGGCGAGGCTGACGTAGTCACGCCGATAGAGCGACAAGGCGTTGCGGAAATGGTAGTAATGACGCAACGGACTGTGTACCGGATAGCGCTTGCGACGCGAGAACGGCAGCCCGGCCGGCGGATCGCCGAGCTGATGGCGCATGCGCGCATCGCAGACGCCGTAGCAGCGGTAGCCGCGCGCGAGCGCGCGCAACCCCCATTCGATATCGACATAATCGATGAACAAAGCCTCGTCCATGCCGCCGAGCGCGCGCAGCACCTCGGCGCGAATCAGGCTGCCGGAGCTGATCACATAGTCGGCCATCAGCCTTTCATCACCGCGCTCGCAGCGCAGCTTGCGCACGCGCCAGCCGTCCAGCCGGATAAAGTGGGAGGTGACGCCCTGACGCGGTTCTTCGAACAGCGGCGCCACCGCGGCGACGCGCCGACCCGCGGCGAGCAGGCGGCGCTCGGCGGCGAGCAGCCGCGCCAGCATGTCATCGGCCGGCTCGCTGTCCTGATCCATCAACAACACATGCGAGCAGCCGCCGGCCAACGCCTCGTCGATACCGCGGTTGTGCGCGGCGGCAATGCCGCGGTTGCCGCCGAGACGGATCACATCCGCGCCGGGCGCCAGCGGCGCGGAGGCCGGCGGCGGGGTATTGTCGACCACCAGCACCCCGGCGCCTTGCGCGCGCAGGCGCTCGACCAGCGCGCGCAAGGCATCCGCCTTCGGATAATAGCTGACCACCACCGCGCAGACCTTCATTCAGACCAGCACCAGGTTGTCGCGGTGAATGACCTCCTCGTCGTCGACATAGCCGAGCACCCCGGCGATCGCATGGCTCGGCAAACCTTTGATGCGCTCGATCTCATCGGCGCCGTAGTTGACCAGGCCACGCGCCAGCTCGCGCCCGGAGGCATCGCGACAGGCCACCACCTCACCGCGCGAGAAATCGCCGGAAACGCCGGTAATGCCCACCGCGAGCAGGCTGCGGCCGCCCTGGCGCAGCGCCCGCACCGCGCCGTCGTCCAGCGTCAACGCCCCGCCCGGGCGCAGATGGCCGGCAAGCCACAGCTTGCGCGCGGCGTTGCGTTCACGCGCCGGGATCAACAGGGTGCCGAGCGCCTCGCCGGCGGCGATGCGTTCGAGCACGCGCGGCTCGCGACCGTGGGCGATCACGGTCGCGGTGCCGGAACGCGCCGCCAGCCGCGCGGCGCGCAGCTTGGTGAACATCCCACCGCTTCCCAGGCCGCCGGCGCGCTCGCCGGCGACCCTATCGAGCGCCGGATCGTCCACGCGCGCCTCGCCGATCAGGCGCGCGTCGGGCCGCTCGCGCGGGTCGGCGTCGAACAGGCCGTGCTGATCGGTCAGCAATACCAGCAGATCAGCCTCGGTCAGGTTGGCCACCAGCGCGGCGAGGGTGTCGTTATCACCGAAGCGCAGCTCATCGGTGGCCACCGTATCGTTCTCGTTGACCACCGGCACCACGCCGAGTTCGAGCAGGGTACGCAGGGTGCCGCGCGCATTCAGGTAGCGCGCCCGATCGGTCAGATCGTCATGCGTCAGCAGGATCTGGGCGGTGTGCCGGCCACGTTTCGCGAAACAGGTCTCCCACGCCCGCACCAGACCCATCTGGCCGACCGCCGCCGCGGCCTGGAGCTCGTGCAAGACGCGCGGGCGACGCGTCCAGCCGAGCCGGCACATGCCCTCGGCGACCGCACCGGAAGAAACCAGCACCAGCTCATGGCCCGCATCGACCCAGCCCGCCATCTGTTCGACCCAGGAGGCGAAGGCCTCCCGATCCAGCCCCCGGCCGTCCCGCGTCAGCATCGCGCTGCCGATCTTGACCACCCAGCGCCGCGTCGCCGGGATGCGCTCGCGGCTCATCATTGCAGCGGATCCCAGGGCGTCTCGTCCAACCCGGGCTCCGCCTTCACGGTCCGCCCGCGCCCGAGCCGCGCGGCCAGATCCGAAACCAGCTCACGGGTCCCCTCTCCGGTCACCGCCGAAAGGGTGTAAACCGGGCCATCCCACGCGAGCGCCGCAAGCAAGGCCTCGCGCCGCCGCGCGAGCTCGTCGGCGTCGAGCAGATCGGCCTTGTTGAGCACCAGCCAGCGCTCACGCGCGGCCAGATCGCCGCCAAAGGCGCGCAGTTCTTCGATGATGGCCTGTACCTGAGCGGCGGGATCGATCTGTTCATCGAACGGCGCAATGTCGACCAGATGCAACAGCAAGCGGGTGCGCGCCAGGTGTTTCAGAAAGCGAATCCCCAACCCGGCGCCCTCGGCCGCGCCCTCGATCACGCCGGGAATATCGGCAACCACGAAGCTGCGCTCCTCATCGACCCGCACCACGCCCAGATTGGGATGCAAGGTGGTAAAAGGATAATCGGCCACGCGCGGACGCGCGCTGGAGATCGTGCGGATCAGGCTGGATTTCCCGGCGTTCGGCATGCCCAGCAGGCCGACGTCGGCGAGCAGCACCAACTCCAATCTCAGATTGCGCTGCTCGCCCCCGGTGCCATTGGTGGACTGACGAGGCGCGCGGTTGACGCTGCTCTTGAAGCGCGCGTTGCCGATACCATGGAAGCCGCCCCGCGCCACCAGCAGGCGCTGACCGTTTTCGAGCAGTTCGCCGAGCAGCTCTTCACTGTCGACATCGAACACCCGGGTGCCGACCGGAACCCGCACCACCAGATCCCCGCCGCTCTTGCCGGTACAGTTGCGACCGCGCCCGTTCTCGCCGCGCTCGGCGCGGTGCCGCCGCCGGTGACGAAAATCGACCAGAGTGTTCAGATTGGCGTCGGCCTCCAGCCAGACGCTGCCGCCGTCGCCCCCATCGCCGCCGTCCGGCCCACCCTTGGGAATATACTTCTCACGCCGAAAGCTGACACAACCGTTGCCGCCGTTTCCGGCCTCGACGCGAATAGTGGCTTCATCGACGAACTTCATTGCAAAAATATCCTGCTTGGCGGGCCGCCGTGACAAGGTGCGCGGCGTTCTGCTCGTCGCCCATGAATTTTCGGATTTTCGAGACCCTTCCTCGCGCCCGTGGGCCAGGCGCGGAAACGAGACATAGCCCATTCCATGGCGAGTTTCCGCAACAACGCCCACGGGGGCGAGGGGCGGTCGCAGTGGCCGAAAATTCGTGGGCGACGGGTATATATATCGGGTATATATATAACGAAAAAAGCCCCGTCCCACGAACGGACGAGGCTTTCGATACCGCGCGGCCGCCGCTCCGGCCCCGGCCTGGTCAGGCGGGAATCACACTGACGTATTGGCGGTTTTTCGGACCCTTGATCTCAAACCGGACCACACCGTCGGTCAAGGCGAACAGGGTATGATCGCGGCCACAACCGACATTGACGCCGTTATGCACCCTGGTGCCGCGCTGACGGATGATGATGTTGCCGGCCTTTACCGTCTGGCCACCATAGACCTTGACGCCAAGGCGCTTGCTTTCGGAATCGCGGCCGTTGCGTGTCGAGCCGCCTGCTTTCTTGTGTGCCATCTCTCTACCCCTTCCGGATCAACCCGCGCTGATACCGGTGATCTCCAGTTCAGTATACCACTGACGGTGGCCCTGACGTTTCATATGGTGCTTGCGACGACGAAACTTCAGAATCTTGACCTTCTTCGCCCGCCCATGGGACTTCACCGTCGCGGTGACCTTGCCACCCTCTACATAGGGCGCACCGATCTTGACCTCGTCGCCCTCGGCGACCATCAACACCTTGTCGAGATCGACACTACTGCCCTCTTCGGCCTTCAGCAGCTCAACCTTCACTACATCACCTGGGGCAACGCGATACTGCTTGCCACCGGTCTGAATCACGGCGTACATGAAATAACTCTCCAGCTAATCCGACCGCCAATATGGTTCAGGCGGGCCTAACGAAAGACGCGCAAGGATAAACACTTACCCGGCAAGCGTCAAGCACGACATGCCCCGCGCAGGTCAATCGCGCTGAACCTGGCTTGGCCCGCCATGATCTCACAAGGTTTGGGGCCTGCGTCCGCATGGCAATAAATCGCTGTAGGCCGGTTCAAGCGCAGCGGAACCGGCTGCGGCGGGGCCGCGCAATCGCGCCGCTGCCCGATCCGCTGCGCTTGATCGGGCCTACGCCCTACGCTTTACCTCCGCCGGCGTGGCCTCGGGGCTGGCTTGAGCTCAGGACCTCGGGCAAGGCGGAAGCTATTGTAGGCGTAGTGAGAATCGTAATCGTCGGGATTACGGAAAGCCGATCCCAAGTGCTCCCCGTGGCTGATCCAGGAACCGCCACGGAGCACAACCAGTTCCTTGTCTCCACCGCTCCGCCAAGGGTGACCGTCAGCTGGCGCGCTGTCATAGTTATCGTGCCATCTGTCCTCGCACCATTCCCAAACGTTACCGTGCATCTGGTACAGGCCCCACGGGTTTCGCGGATATCGCTTGACCTGCACAGCACCTTCATTTTTATGGCCGTAATTCGCCTTCGAGTGATCGATTTCATCACCAAACCAGTAGCGGGAAGTCGTTGCCGCCCGACAGGCGTATTCCCATTCTGCCTCTGAAGGCAGGCGCAGCTCCAGTCCCGGATGCAGGCTGTTGATCTTCTCAATGAATCCCTGAACATCGTTCCTGCTCACCCTTTCCACCGGTTTGTCTTTACCTTTGAATTCACTGGGATTTCCGCCCATTACGACCTGCCAAAACGCCTGGGTACAGGCAGTCTCGGCCAGCCAGAAGCCCTGCTCGAAACGCACCAAGTGTTGCGGGATTTCTCTCATGTAGTCCGACGAACCCATCAGGAACTCTCCCGGCGGTATCCAGCGAAAACGAACCTCGACCTCTTCGATACAGACGCCCTGCCACAGGCCGTAGCAATCCTGGCCGTAGCTCTCGGCCCAGGTTTCGGCGAACAGCGGGGGCAACAGGGGGTGATCGGTTTTCATACCCATTCCACCCCACCCGTAGGTTGGGCAAAGGAGCGGGAGCGACGTGCCCAACAGGAACCGCCGAGGCAACAGGAATACCCCACGCCACCCTCCACCCCGTAGGTTGGGCAAAGGAGCGATAGCGACGTGCCCAACATGCCTCGGCGTTCGTTGGGCACGCTGCGCTTTGCCCAACCTACAAGGGCCACGGGGCTGACATCATTCACAATCGATACCTTCGATGCCCGATGGCATGGTGGAACCCCAATCCAATGGATAAACGCCCTTTTTCACCCAACGCATAAAGGAACTGTACGGCCATTCCCTCACTGCCTCACAATGGCCGTGCTTTACGGGATTGTAATGGATGTAATCCATATGCCGGCGCCAATCCTCTTCATTTCTGATCGTATGTTCCCAAAAGCGCCGCTGCCATACCGGTCGTTCCCGCTTGCGCTTGCGCGACGCCGTCGGTGGGGCTACAACGCCAATACAACCCGTACTGAAATATCGCTTGATGCGGCTCCAGCGCGCCGAATAATCATCGTCTCCCCGCGACAGGCGCCACAGCGCATGCAGATGATCCGGGAGAATCACAATCGCATCGATCTCGAAAGGGTGTTTTTCCCTTTCCCGCCGGAATGCGTTGCGCAGGCGCTCGATATTTTCCGGCAATGTCAGCAAGGGTTGGCGTTTATGTGTCACGACGGTGAAAAAATACCAACCACCAGCAACCCGTGATCTGCGATATCGCATAAACCAATGTCATCAATAATTTCCAAAAACCCGTAGGTTGGGCAAAGCGCAGCGTGCCCAACATTTCCTCGGCGTTTTGTTGGGCACGCTGCGCTTTGCCCAACCTACTTTTTTCGCTCTGGCTGACCCGATGCCCCGCCGGCTCCTCCTGGCTGGGCTGGCTTGAGCTCAGGACCTCGGGCAAGGCGGAAGCCGTTGATGTCGTTGCGGGAGTCGCGGTGGTCGCGGCCGCGGGAGGCCGACCGCAGGTACCTGCCGCGGCGGATCCAGGAACCGCCACGGAGCACGGCCCGTTCCTGCTCTCCACTGGTCTTCCAGGGCTGGCCGTCTGCCGGCGCGCCCTCGTAGCTATCATGCCATGCATCCTCGCACCATTCCCAGACATTACCGTGCATCTGGTACAAACCCCAGGGGTTGGGCTGAAAATGACGCACCGGAACGGTCTTTTCCCGGTATTCGCCTTTGGGGCCACCCGCATAGGGATGGTTGCCATCATAGTTCGCCTTGTCGGTGGTCAGTTCCGAGCCAAACCAGTATGGCGTGGTCGTCCCCGCCCGGCAGGCGTATTCCCATTCCGATTCCGACGGCAGGCGCAGTTCCAGCCCCGGATGCAGGCGGTTGATCTTCTCGATGAATCGCTTTGCATCCTCCCAGCTCACGCTTTCCACCGGGTTTTCCTCGCCCTTGAACAGACTGGGATTCTCGCCTATCACGGCCTGCCACAGGGCCTGGGTACAGGCCGTCTCAGCCAGCCAGAAGCCCCGCGCGAAACGCACCCGGTGTTGCGGGCCTTCGTCATCGAATCGCCCCGGCTCGTCCGGTGGCGAGCCCATCATGAATTCTCCCGGGGGTATCCAACGCAGCACGAAGGGGACGCCCTTGACCTCCACCTCGACGAACAGGCCGTGGCGGTCGCGACCGATGCCGGTGCCCCAGGGGGGGCGGGTGATATTCGCCAAGGTCAGTTCTTCTTGCGGCGTTCTGATAACGAGCGACTGAAGCCTTTCCGGATTGGCGATCGTGCTGTTGGCGGTCAGCGCCTGCTTGTTGACGCCGGTTTCGGTCCTCAGTTCGATCTCGCCTTGACCGGTCAGTTCGCATTGCGCCAGCACCCATCCTTTTTCCTCCACGCCCGCATCCGTTTGCCGTATATGCAGGCGATCCCGGGTCAGGACGATATCCAGCGACCGGCTGGGCATTGTGCCGGTGATCCAGGCGGGCATCTGGCTCAGATCGACTCCAACGGGCGGGGGACAGCGGCGATGTTCGGGTTGCCAGCGCCAGTAGAGGCCGAACAGCTTGGCCATCTCCTCATCCCAGGGCTCGTCGGCGGAGCGTTCGACGACCGATTCGATCCATTCGAACAGGATGGCCTGATTTTCCTCCGACAGCTCCCCGGCATGTTGCCACTTCACCAACCGACGGATGGCGCGGCGCTGCGTCCGGCTGAGCGGACGCCCCGCCTGCTGCCGCTGCTCCACCTGCATTTCCTCTGGCAGTGTCGATTCGAGCTGCTCGATCAACGGCCAGACTGCCGCCAATTCGAACCCATGCTGGCGAAAGGCGTGGCGGTAGTGTTCGCGCCATGTCCTGTCCCGCCACTGAAAGATCCGGGCGTGCCCTTGCAGCGCCGGATGCTGACAGAGCAGGCTTTCGGCCGATACCGGCAGACCCAGTTCACGCCGCGCGGCGCGGATCAGGGGCACGGAGAGTTCCATTGCGGGAGACAGCCAGGCCAGCAGGGTTTCAACGGCCTCGTCGCTGCGCGGCACCGGGTGGGATTGCCCACCCGGCTCCAGCGGGTGGAGATGGAAATCTCTGGCCAGCACCCGGGCAAAATCCTGCTTCGACAAGGTGAGAAAGGCTTCCAGGCGGATGCCCTGCCGACACAGGGCCTGCCCGATCCGGCGCCAGCGCACATCGCTGAATCCATGCCTGTCGAGAACCCCCAGATCCCCGAGATACAGAAGATGCGCATCCCGGCTCACCTTCGGAAAGCGGTGATAGACGCGCCCTCCCTCGCGATAATGCGGCAAGCCGGTATCGACGCAGGTAATCAAGCGCAGCCGCTGATGGAACCAGCGGATCATCTGCCCGGCAAGCGCCTTGAAGTCTTCAAAATAGGGGCTGAGACGGGGGCTGAAATCCACCACCAGGACGATCTCGGTCGGCCAGCGGCGTCTTTTCTTCAGAGGCAGGCTGCGCAGGGGACGCTGCCGTACCGCCTGGCGGATGATTCTGGGCAGATCGAGCCGCCGGGTTCGGCCTTCTTCCCCGAGCAGGCGATAGACCCTGGGCCAGAAGTGTTCCCAGGCGCACAGGGGTTCCGGCGAAGGCAGTGGCTGCATCGAGGTGTCGAACTGGCCCGGGAAAGGCTCGATCTCCCGATACCACGCCGGCAATTGGCTTCCTTCCGGGCGGGATGCCCTGGCAACCCTGCGGCTGAGAAACAGGAAGGGAAGATCTTCTATTTCATCAGGATAGGCGCCTTGCGGTGATGGCTGGGCTGTCGGGGACGGCTTGAATCGCAGCGGCGGAATCTGTTGCTCTTCATCCGGCCTGTGCCGTGGCGGGCGGTATTCCAGGCCCAACAGTGCGGCCAGTTCCGCCGCATCTTCCTCCGGGAATTGTTTTTTCAGCCGTTGAAACAGCCGCATCTCGGCGGCGGTCTCTTTCGACCAGTCCGCAAGATCTTCCCTCTCTGTATCCCGGGCCATCAGCGCTCGATCAGTATTTGCCGTAGGTCAGAGCCGCCAGCGCTTCACTGGCTTCGCTTTCGGACTTGTCCGGCTCAAACGCCTTCATCGCGAGAATGGCTTCCAGATGATCGAGGTATTCCGCCTGGCCCGGACGCCGATTGTCGCCGGACTTTCTCAGGGCTTCGCGCTTTTCCCAGACCTGCTCCGCAATCTCTTCGAAAAGGCTCTGATCGTCGAATTTTTCGGCAAAGAGCGCCCGGCCACGCCGCGCCAGCAGTTCGACGAAACGGGCCTTGTCTTTCTCGCTGGAGCCTGAAGGCAGCGACAGATCCAGGGTCAGGCAGCGGCGCTGAAACGCCGGTGGCAGTTCCTGTTCATCGTTGGTGGTAATGATGATCAGTGGCTTGGCGCCGGTGCATTCGACGCGATCGGGGGTATAGGGCACTTCGAAGCTGTAGTTGCCCAGGGCTTCCAGCAGGCTGTTGGGCACCGAGCGGTCGGCCTTGTCGATCTCGTCGATCAGCAGCAGCACGCCGTTGTCATAGCTCGCCCCTTTTCCCATATAGGGTTCGCTGCGATGCGCGCCACGGTATTTTTTGGCCGATTTGTGGTTCAGCGCCCACCACAGGGGGCCGGCGCTGAGGTAGGCCTTTTCATCCTGCACGCCCTTGTTGGGATCGTTGGCATCGGAGAGACGCCGCAGGGCGTCATAGTGCCAGAACAGATCCTCGGTTTCCGTGCGCTCATTGACCACCAGCGTGACCAGCGGCATCTTCAGCGCCTCGGCGGCAGCCCGCGCCAGTTGCGTTTTGCCGCAGCCCGGTTCCCCCCGCACCAGCAGCGGACGGTCGATCTCGCGGGCGGCGAGCACGGCGATGAGTTGTCGCCGGTCGAACTCGTGTTGCGCCTTCTTGGGCCAGATCGAGCAAGCCGGGAGATGCCAGGGATTCTGTTGCAGAATGGTTTCGATCAGCGTTGGTTTGTCCATGAGCGCACTTGGTCTATCTTGCTGTAGATGGTGATAAGCATTTGATTGATGCGTGCACTATGCATCTCGTCAATCAAATAATATTCTGGCTCTTCAGGTGTATATCCTGGTTCTTCTGATTCATTTTCCGATTCTTTTTTTGGAATCGAGTCAAGCTGCGTCAATCGGGGAAATTTATGATTCAGCGTACGCCGAAAACGCTGTAACTTTGTCCTCTGCCGCCTTCTCCCGTCGTACAAGAGATAGTACGCATTCTCCATAGGAATGTCGTCATCGCCAAGAAATCCCGTAATCGCCGCACATACCGCTTTTTCATCAGAATAACTTCCGGGTGACTGTTCATTCAAAGCCGAAAACTGTCGCTCGAGTTCCTGGTAGACTTCCAGCCAGTTTTGCTCCGATTTCAGCGTGTCATAATAATTCTTTTCACACAGGCCGCGTTCGTGCAATGTCAGCTCACCCTTCCCCATGAGGGCTTGCAGTTCCTTATTCTTTTTTCCTTTTTGATCGCGTTGCTCTTTATCGTGCTGCATATCCCGTTCACTGTAATAGCGAAATAGTGCTGGCGAACCCTGAATCGCCGAAACAATAAGCTGAAAGGCGCAATCACTGGTGCCATGGAGCTTGAGCACCGCATCGATTTGTTGCCGATTCAACCAATGAACAAGCATTTGCAGCCTGCGATGATCGACGGCCAGCAGGATGATGTATCCGACCAGCTTCTCAGCCCCCTCGGCGACATCCAGTTGTTCCTGACGCTGTCCACGCCGGTATCCTCCTAATATCCGATCTATCTCAATCAACCATCTCAAAATACCCGTTTTGACTGGTGACTGCCCGTCTTCTAGTTGTGAAGCAATATCGTCCCCAATCTTAGAAAGGGAATCATGCCAAGTGACCGCATCGCGAATCCCATTGAGAATCCAATCGAAGCGTGCAGCACGAGAAGGCAAGCGATAACGCGGCTTGCGCGGGCACTGCAACGCATTACTGACCTTTTCTTCAATCCCTTGGTCATTGCCATCAAAAACGAAAAACAGCGTGTCCCAGTTGTTCGCTTTCTCATCGTATGGTCCCAGCAGCCAGGCCAGCGCAAGATCGAGATCCTCTATTCCATCCGGTCGCTCCTTTTCAGGTTTGCCATGCCACTCATTGACGATTTCTTTTGTTCTCATCCCCTTTGGCTCGAGTCCTCCAACGAAAATGACGATCGGCAATAACTCCCCAGCCCGCTTGTTATAGGTTTTCAGCAGCTCCCGTATGCAATAAATGGACTTGAGATAGGCATCGGACAGGAAAAAGATGATCTGATTCGCTTCGCTGACCTCATGCTCGAATGCACTGATCGAGCGGTCAGCTACGGGTTCGGTTTCGTCATAGCGGATCTCCCACCCATTAGGGGCGTGGGCTCTCAGTAGTTTCCTCAGATTCAGGAACTTATCAGCTTCGTGGGAGTAGGAAATATATGCCTTGCGTGTTCCTTCGCTCATGATCGACTACAACGCCTCCAACGGCCCCTCGTCCAGCTTCTGGAAGTCCTCCACCCCGGCCACCGCGGCCAGCAGGGCGGCGTAGTGGCGCATGACGTTCTGGACTTCTTTCAGTTCTTCCCGGAAGTGGGCGCATTGTTCGGGATCGGTGAAGGCGCCGGCAAGGCCGCGTTTGTGCCAGGCGCCGGTGAAGCGGCGCAGTTTCTGGTTGAGGATGACGACGGCGATCTT
>JALVEB010000232.1 GCA_027008705.1 Sedimenticola sp.
ATAGTCTTCGTCGTCTCGCAGCAGGCTGTTGTATAGCTTGCGCGCCTTGGCGTGGTCGCCCTGTTCCAGATAGATCGAGGCCAACAGATTCCGGGCTGGCTTGTTGCCGGGGTCCTTGTCAAGAATCGCCTGGGCCACTTCGCGCGCGCGTTGGGGATTGTGGTTGCCCAGATGCAGGGTCGCGAGCAGGAAGCTGGCGCGGCTTGCGGGCAGGGTCTTTCCGACCGCTTGCTCGAGGTCTGCGATCGCCTGACGGTTGTTCCCGGTCGCAAGCCGCGCATTGGCCAGCCGGATCAACAGGTCGGGATCGCCGGGTTTCATCTTCAACGCGCTCTTGAAGGCCTCGGAGGCGCGGCCATACTGTTTGAGCCGCGCATAGGCGGATCCCAGCAGGGTATACAGGCGCGCGTCGGCCTGGTTGCTGATGGTGGCGGGTTGCAGCGCGTTGACCGCCTTGCGCGGCTCGTTCATCGACAGCAGGACCGAACCCAGCAGCTTGCGCGCGCCGATATGCGCTGGATGGCGGTTCAGGTAGTCGCTGAGATACTTGTAGGATTCCTCGAACTGGCGGTTGCTGTAGGTGACCACGCCCGACAGCAGCAGCGACGGGGAGTGTTCCTTCAGGGTTTCCTTGTTGACCCGGCCGATGGCGTTGGCGGCGGCGCTCAAGGCCTGTTTGGACTCGTCGGTACGGCCGAGCTTCTCCAGCGCGACGGCCAGCAGATAGCCTACCTGTGGGTCCCATTGCGCGGATTCGTGGAGCTGCTTCAGATCGGACACGGCGAGTTCATAGCGTCCCAGATCGATCAGCGCCGAGGCCCGCGCGACGCGCGCGCCATGATGGAAGGGGACCTTGGCGATGACCTTGTCATAAGCGCGCACGGCGTTCATCAGATCGTTGCGGGCGTAGGCGATCGAGGCCTTCACCATCCATACATCGGGGTTTTCCGGGTCGAGCTTCAGGGCTTCGTCGAGCTTCTCGTCGGCTTTGTTGAAGTTGCCGGTGCGCAGGTAGACCAGCGCCAGCCCGGCGGTGGCCTGGGCCGAACCGGGCTGGATGAGCAGGGATTTTTCGAAGGCCTCCTCGGCCAGATCGAGGCGGTTCAGTTCGATCAGCGCGATGCCGCGCTTGGTATAGAGGGTGGCCGCGATCTTCAGCGGGTATTGGTCCGGGTCGAAGCTGTCGAGCACTTCCTGGTATTTGTGTTGCGCGGTCAGGGCCTGGGCCAGCGGGATAGCGATCAGCGACTTGTCGGCGCCGAGCTTGCGCGCGAACTCCAGTTCCTTCTGCGCGGCGGCGGCATTCCCGGAGAACAGCCGGGCCTTGCCCAGCAGGATGCGCGCCGGCAGGTGGTCCGGATCGGCTTGCAGGATATTGCGCAGCTGGATGATCGCGGATTCGTATTGTTTCTTCTCGAAGCGTTGGACGGCGTCTTCGTAGAGGCGCTCGTTGTTGCTTTGCAGGGCGTCGGCTTGCGCCGTCGGGGCGGGCGGCAGGGCCAGCATCAGCGCGAGCAGCAGCAGGCGGAAAGAGTGTTCGATGGGCAGTATATTCATAATCTAATCTTCGGTTTTCCGGGGCGTCATGGCATCCAGCGCGTGCCGGATGACCGACGCATCGGCCTGTTTCAAATGACTGTTTTCTGAAAGATAGCGTCGCCAGCGCCGCGCGCCGGGCTGGCCTTGAAAGAGGCCCAACAGGTGCCGGCTGATGCGTTGCAACGGGACGCCGGCCGCCAGTTCCCGTTCGATGAACGGCAGCATCGCCTCGATGATTCCGCGGCGCTCGCGCGGCGGGTCGTCCTCGCCGAACAGGCGCTGGTCCACATCGGCCAGCAGCCAGGGGTTGTGATAGGCCTCGCGCCCGATCATAACACCATCTACATGGCGCAGATGCATGGCGGCCTCGTCGAGATGGCGGATGCCGCCGTTGATGACGATCTCGAGCGTCGGGAAATCGTGCTTCAGACGCCACACGGCATCATGGCGCAATGGCGGCAGCTCGCGATTCTGCTTTGGACTGAGGCCCTTCAGCCAAGCCTTGCGCGCATGCACGTGGAAGGTAGCGCAGCCGGCCGCGGCGAGGGTTTCGACCAGTCGGGCCAGTTGCTCGTAACGGTCGTCATGGTCGACGCCGATGCGCGTCTTGACCGTCACCGGCAGGCTGCCGGCCTCGCGCATCGCGCGGATGGCGTCGGCGACGAGTTCGGGCTCGCGCATCAGGCAGGCCCCGAAGCGACCGGCCTGGACGCGGTCCGACGGGCAGCCGAGATTCAGATTGATCTCGTCGAAGCCGGCCTCTTCGCCCAGCGCCGCGCAGCGCGCCAGCGCGTCCGGCTCGCTGCCGCCGAGTTGCAAGGCCAGTGGGTGCTCGATCGGGTCGAAGCGGAGGAAGCGTTCGGCATCGCCATGCAGCAGCGCCGCGGTGGTGACCATCTCGGTATACAACCAGGCGCGGCGGCTGAGCATCCGCGCGAAGTAGCGGAAGTAGCGGTCGGTCCAGTCCAGCATCGGCGCGACGCAGAAACGGTGAGGGGGCGTGGAGGCGGACATGGGGGCGGCTGGTGGCTTCTCGGGAGCCGAATTGTAGCGCCGCCGCGGCGTCAGAAGAAGGTGACGGCCTCCTCGTTGTCGCCCGGCGCACCGCTTTCCACCGGTTCGGGTGGCGCCAGCCCGGCCAGGGTTTCGCTGAGTCGGCGCAATACGCGCTCGACATCGCCGTCGAGCGCGGCGCCGTGGTTGGCAAGGCGTTGCAGCTCGTCGTGGGCGTTGCCGATCTCGGAAACCAGATAGTCTTCCTGGGCTTCGCTCAGGCCGAGGGTGACGATGGATTCGTCGAGCCCCTCGGCCAGCGCCGCGACGATGCGTTGACTGTCGCGCGCGAAGTCGTGCTGACGCTGTTGCAGCTCCGTGATCGCCTGGCGCGTCTGCTCGCCGATGTCGAGCAGGTCGAGGTATTGCGCGCGCAGCGCCAGTTCGGACTCGATATCGCCGATCTTGTCGTCGGCGGCCTGGCCGATGATGGCGATGTAGTCGCGGATACGGCCATAGCGCGCCTGATCGTGGATCGGCATGTTGCGAACCAGGATGCTGATGCGCGGAAAATTGACCACGGTGCGTTCGTTGAAGTCCACCAGTCGGCCCTTCGAGGCGATATAGGTGAATACGCTCTTCTCCAACGGGTGGACGATGCCGCCGGTGCAGTAATGATGGGTTTCGTCGCCGACGCGCAGTTCGATGCTGATGTCGAGGCCGAGCGCGGAGTGGGTTTGCACGATGTGGTGGGCCAGGCCGTCGGGATGCTTGCTGGTCGATACCGATTGCAGAAAATGGATGATCAGGCTGGTCTCGCCGAGCGAATCCATCAGGCCGTTCGCGGTCTTCAGGGTGGCGCCGGCCTGCTCGCGGATGGCGTCGAGCGAGCGCTGGCGGCGGATCGTCGCGGCGATCCGCGCGGCGACCTCCTTGGCCTCGAACGGCTGCGTGACATAGTCATCGCCACCCGCCGCATAGACCGCCAGGCGTTCTTCGACGCGGTGGCTGTCGAGCAGCACGATCAATGGCGTATTGCGCAGGCTGGGCTGGCGGCGCAGTTGCTGACACAGTTCCAGACAGCCCATGTCCGGCAGATGCGAGCCGATCAGGATCAGGTCGGGTCGGTTCTCGAGCGCGGCGGCCAGGCCGGCGGCACCGCTGGCGCGGCGCGCGCAGACGTGGTTCTCGTCGGCGAGCAGGCGCTCGACCGGGTCCAGGTTCTCGTCGTCGCCGTTGGCCAGGAGGATCCGGTACCCCGTTTCCGGCGGGGCGGCTTCGAGTGCTTGCGTCATCGGCGGTTTCGTCCTCGTGTAGCGGCGCGCCGGGTTCTCCGGGGGGCTTCCGAGACTGGCGGCAGCCGGCGCGCCGACTTGAACGGGAAGGGAGCGAATCAGGCCACCGGCGGCGCGACCTCGTCGGGTTTTCCGGCGATGCCTTCGGTCTCCAGCGTGATGTGGGTGACCTGGGGCGCGATCTGACGGATCTCGGCCTCGATCTCGTCGATGATCTCCTCGACCCGCGCCAGCGTGATCTGTACCGAGGCGCGGGTCGCCGCGTATTGCTGGATCGCCGGTTCACCGCGCTTCTCGTGCGGCACGCTGGCGAGAATGCGTTCACGCTCGGCCTCGATGCGCTTGAACAGGCCGGCGGTGACCATCTCCTCGCGCAGCTCCAGTTCGGCGACCAGGATGGTGTGTTCCTCGTCGAGCAGAATCGAGCGCAGATCATGGTAACGCTCGACCTCCGGGTGACGAGCGACGACCGTGGCGAAGGCCTTCTCGGCGGCCGCGTCGCGCATGTCGGCGAGAAAGCGCATGTTGACCGAGCCGAGGAAGAAGGCGACGACGCCGAGCATCGAGGCGATCAGCGCAGAGAAGCCGATGTCCCACAGTGGATTGCCCGTCCAGTAGGCGAGCAACACCCCGGCGGCGGCGAACAGCAGCCCGAGCATCGCCACCGAATCTTCCAACACCACCGCGACCAGAGTCGGATCCTCGGCCTCCGCGAGGTAGCGCAACGGGCGGGTGTAGCCGTGGGCGCGCATCGAACGCAGAAACAGACGCGTGGCGACGAGGAAGGAATAGCCTTCGAGCACGAAGGCGGTCGCGAGCACTGCCAGGTTGATCCAAAGCGGCGACAGCGCCACGCCGCCGATCACCAGATCCGGCGCGGTTTCGTGTCCCTGATGCAGCGAGTGCCAGGCATGCATCAGACCCAGCCCGGCGCCGATCGAGAACAAACCGATCGCACTCCACAGATTCCACAGATATTTCTTCTGCGCGTGGCCGAAAGCATAGCGCGCATCGGCCGGCTTGGCGGCCTCGCGCAGCCCGGCGAACAGCAGCGCCTGATTCAGCGTATCCATCAGGCTGTGTACCGCCTCGTTGAGCATCGAGGCCGAGCCGCTGATCACCGCGGCGGCGAATTTGATCAGGGTGACCAGGGCGTTCGAGAGAATCGCGGTGAGTACCGCCTTGCGCGAGCCGTGAGCCATGGGTTCAGTCCAGTGATTTCAGATAGATGCGGGAATTGCGTTGCTCATTGTAGCGCTCGCGCCGGGCGCGTGGCAGATCCGCGACCCCGGCGGGCAGAAAGCCGCGCTCCTGGAACCATTGCGCGGTCTGGGTAGTCAGCACCAGCAGGCGCTTCAAGCCCGCCTTGCGCGCCTGCCGCTCGATCTCGTCGAGCAACTGCTGGCCGATGTCGCGGCCACGATAGTCAGGATGCACCGCAAGCCCGGCGAGTTCGCCGATCGCCTCGTCTGGGTAGGGGTACAG
Source organism: Sedimenticola sp. (assembly GCA_027008705.1). GTDB lineage: Bacteria > Pseudomonadota > Gammaproteobacteria > Chromatiales > Chromatiaceae > JALSSX01. Next base: position 5,313 of record JALVEB010000232.1, read on the forward strand.
CGCCGCGCAGCCGATCACCAGACCGTCGCGTTCGAGCACGAAGAAGTGCTCGATCTCGCTTTCCAGACGCTCGCGCGAGCGCGGCACCAAGGCGCCGCTCCGCTCGAGCGGACGCAGCAACTCGAGAATGCCGACCACATCATCGACGCGCGCGCGCCGCAATCGCTGATAATCGTCTCCGCTGATCAGGGTGCCGGCGCCGTCACGCGTGAACAGCTCGATCAACAAGCCGCCATCGAGCGCGCGCGGGACCAGATGGCAGCGCCGCACCCCGCGCCGGCAGCAATCGATCGCCGCGCCGAGCTGCTGGCGCAGATCCTCGCCGAGCGAACGGCGCCGCTTCAGCAAGACCTCGCCCTCGGCCGGGCTGAGCGACGAGATCATGCGCCGATGACGATCGCGCAGCCCGCTACCTTCCACCAGCGCCACCAGCTTGTCGGCGCCGATCGCCACCGCGACCTCGGCGGCGGTCTCGGCGGCGGTCAGATTGAACACCTCGCCGGTCGGCGAATACCCGATCGGCGGGATCAGCACGACCGCGCCACTGTCCAGGCGCTCGGCGATGGCCTCGGAATCGACCCGGCGCACGCGACCGGTATGGCGGTAATCGATGCCGTCGCGCACGCCGACCGGGCGCGCGGTGACGAAGTTCCCGGAGGCGACGCGGATGCGCGCGCCGGCCATCGGCGAGTTGGCCACGCCCATCGACAACAGGGCCTCGATCTCGACGCGCACCGCGCCGGCGGCCTCCTTGACGCACAGCAAGGCCTCGTCATCGGTGACGCGAACCCCGTTCTCGTAATACATATCGGCGTTGCGCTGGTTCAGGCGCTCCTCGATCTGCGGGCGCGCGCCATGCACCAGCACCACGCGCACGCCGAGCGCGTTGAGCAGCGCGATGTCATGGATCAGGCTGTCGAAGCCCTCGCCCTCCAGGGCCTCGCCGCCGAAGGTGATGACGAAGGTATGACCTCGATGCGCATGGATGTATGGCGAGGTGCCGCGAAACCAGGTGACGAAATCAGACATGGGGGTTCGGTGGTTGCTTGTGACTGGGTGCATTTTATACTCGTCGCCCATGAATTTTCGGATTTTCGAGAGCGTTCCTCGCGCCCGTGGGCCGGGCGCGGAAGCGAGTCATAGCTCATTCCATGGCGGGTTTTCGCCACAACGCCCTCGGGTGCGAGGGGCGGTCGCCGTGGGCGAAAATTCATGGGCGACGGGTAAC
>JALVEB010000233.1 GCA_027008705.1 Sedimenticola sp.
GGAATACGCACTCGCGCGCATCCCGGCGAAAGGGGAAACCCGGGGAAACATCGCAGCGGGCGGCGCCACGCGGGCTCAGCCGTTGACCCAATCGGATCGGCGCATCGCCCACGTACTCGGGCCGTTCCTGAAAGATCAAGGCGTTTTATTCGCGGGCATCGATATCATCGGCGACTACCTTACCGAGATCAACGTCACCAGCCCGACCTGCATCCGCGAACTCGATCAAGCGTTCGATATCAATATCGCCGGCCGGCTGTTCGACGGCATCGAAGCCCGGATCGGGGCATGAAACGACAGCCTTCCCAGGCGCTCCGAAGCTCCCCATGGAGGACGCGGTTCGCATTTCTTCTGAGCCTGTCCATGCTAGGCGCCTGCCTGCCGCAGTCCGAGCCCGTCTATCATCACCGCGCGCGCCTGCCCGACGACCGGTTCGTCGACATCACACTGATCGGTGAAACCCATGCCGTCGCGGATCAGGTCACGACCGAGGTCATCGATGAGCTAAAGACTACCTACCAACTGTGGGGACTGCCCGATGCGCCGCCATTGGCCCGGACCAACCGCTTGTTGCCCACAGGAAAACGCTTCTCCGTCGCGCCTTCGATCATGCCTTTGATTCAGCTCGGGAAACGCTTCCATGCACAGAGTGACGGCCTGCTCGATCCCGCGGCCGGTATCCTCGATACGCTCTGGGGCATGCGACAGCCGCGCAACAGCTCCTGCCGACCGACGCCGACAGCCGCCCTGATCGAGGCAACGCGAAAACGGGCCCCCGGCATGGACGACATCGAGATCCACGGCATCCAGATCTGTAGTCGCAGCCCCTTTGCGCGCCTGGATTTCAGCCTCTTTCAAACCGGCTATAATGTGGATCTGGCGGTCCAGCACTTGCGCGAGCGAGGCATCGACAACGCCCTGGTAAGCATTGGAGGCAACCTGCGCGCCATCGGCTCTCGGCGCGGCATGCCGTGGCGCATCGCGCTACGCAACCCCGGTGGAGGCGGCGTGCTCGGAAGCGTGGACGTCGCCGGAGACGAGGCGGTCTTTACCGCGGGGGACTACCTTCCGAGCAAGCGCTGCGCCGGTGTCGATCGGCAACATATCATCGATCCACGCACCGGACGACCGGTTTCGGCAACCCACTCCGTCACCGTCATCCATCCCAGCGCGACGGTCGCGGATGCCGCCGCGAACGCCCTCTTCATCGCGGGCCCGAAAGACTGGAAACCTATCGCAAAAAAGCTGGGTGTCGATCAAGTCTTGCTCATCGACCGTCATGGGCGCATTCAGATGACGGAAAAGATGCGCAAACGCACGACTCTCATCGGAGAACCATAACGTGGAGACAGTGAGCGATAATTCGATCGACCGGCTGGGCATCATGCTGTTCATCGCCGTTGCGCTGCACGCCGTGATCATTCTGGGCATCACCTTCGACTTCACCGAGCGCGCCAAGCAACCGCCAGCGGAGCGCACCCTCGACATCATCGTGGTACCCCCTGACAACGCCAGCAAGAGCGAAGAGAAAGCCCGCTTTCTCGCGCAGAGCAATCGACAGGCCGGCGGCGAGACAGACAAGCTGAAACGCCCGAGTACCCGGGCCGCGCGACCGCACCCACCCTCCCGGCCCGCCCCGACACCTGAGCGCACACCATCCCGACAGCGCGCCTCGATACCCCAGGCTCCGCAAAAGCAGGTGCTAAGTACCACGAGGTCCCCGCAAAAAGTCCTGCGCGAGCGCAAACGACAGCCCGACGAGAAAAGGAAGCGCCAACCCGACATCCAGCAACTGCTCGCAAGTACGAACCAGGAGATCGACCGACTTACCGCCGAGATCGAGCAAACCAACCGCGCGCTCTCGCAAAAAAGCCGCCGCAAACACATCAGTGCGGCAACCAAGGAGTACATCTACGCCAACTACCTCGATGCCTGGCGACGCAAGGTCGAACGCATCGGCAACCTGAACTACCCGGAAGAAGCCAAGCGCAAAAAGCTCGCCGGCGAGCTCGTGCTGCATGTGGCGGTTCGCGCCGATGGCACCATCGAGCGCGTCAGGATACTGCGCTCCTCGGGGAAAAAGGTGCTGGACGACGCCGCTATCCGCATCGTCAAACTCGCGGCGCCGTTCGCGCCCTTTCCGCAAGAGATCCGCAAGAACGTCGACATCCTGGACATCACCCGCACCTGGCAGTTTGGAGAAGACGACCACCTGTTCACCGGCAACCACTGAACCTCCGGGAGGCTCCCGACTCCATCCCGTACATCAGGAACCAGTACATGCATAGCTACCGCTCATCGTTCCGCCGCTTCTTCGCGATACACGCGGAAACACCGATACCGACCATCATCACCGCGACGATCTGCCTGTCGGCCGCCCTGTCGATCGCCGCGCGCGCCGAAGCCGCGATCTACAAGTGGACGAATGCCAACGGACGCACCGTCTACTCCGAAACCCCACCCCCAAGCGGTCGCGTCACTGTCGTCGCGCCACGCGTTCACCACCCCTCAGCGGAAGCCAGCCAGGCGCAACGACAAAAGACCCTGGAAACGCTACAACGGCTGCGGGACAAACAAGAAGATCGCGAACTCGCCCGACAGAAACAGGCGGACGCCCGAGCAAAAAGCCAATATCGCAAAAGCGCCTGCCGCCAGGCCCGACACAGGCTGCAAAGCTATGAATCCCTGGGACATAGACGCATTCGAGGAAAGGACGGGAACTATTACTACCCGACGGACCCACAACGCTCCGCCCTGATCAAAAAGGCGCGGGAACAGGTAAAAACATTCTGCGGGAACTGAATTTCCCTGCCTGGCCCACGGGCGCGAGGAACGGTCTCGAAAATCCGAAAACCCATGGGCGACGAGTATAGCGACCCATCCACTCAGGAGAACAGCCATGCCCTTGCTTCAGATCACCACCAACCAGGAAAAACCGACCGATCGACACAGCCTCGAGAAACTCTCCCAGGAAACCGCCGCGCTGCTCGGAAAACCCGAGCAATATGTCATGCTCAATCTGATCCGCAACCCACTCATGCTGTTCGCGGGCAGCGACGAACCGCTGGCCTATGTCGAACTGAAAAGCCTGGGACTGCCGGAACAAGAAACCCCGCGACTATCGGAAGCGCTGTGCGGCCTCCTCTCGACCCATCTGAATGTACCCGCGGAAAGAATCTATATCGAATTCTCCAACCCGCCCCGACATATGTGGGGATGGAACGCGAGCACCTTCTGATACAGTTACGCATCGTGACGTCGCCCCCTCCCATCCCCTCCGACGGCAGGTCAGCATGAGCCTGTTCTGTTGCCTCCCCGATCCGGGCCATGCATCCGAGAAGGCGATGGAAAACAAGCTACAGCGCATGGTGGAAACAACGCCGTTCCGCGGCACCCCCGACTACCTGATCCATCCGCGCGCAGGCTTCGCAATCCAGCGCCACCAAAGCGAAAGCTGCCTCCATCACAAGCCGCAACGCGGGATTGCGTTCGATGGCTACATCGCCAATTGGGGAGACACCGGGCCACCGCCTCCCGGCCACAACGACGCGGAACGCCTGGCCTGTTTTCTGGAACGCAACCCACTCCGATCACTGGCTCGCCTGGATGGCGAATTCTCCGTCCTTATCCGGCAATCGGGCGAAGGGCTCCATGCCTACACCTCCCTCGATGGCGTACATGCGCTTCATTTCCGCCGGGTGGGGGCGATGTGGGCCATCGCCACCGACATGCGCGCATTGTTCGCACTGAGTCCGAAACGCCCAGAGATCAACGACGCCGCACTGGTGGAATACCTGCTGTTCAACCGTCCGCTTTCGCGCCCTGGAACCACCCTCTACCGAGGCATCGAACGCCTCCAGCCAGGCCACCATTACCACTTCTCCCCCGGGGCGAGCCATCACGATCCTCGCCGAGAAGCTTTGTGGCGCCCCCCGGAAACGCTCGATCTCTCTCCATCGCGCCGCGAATTCGCGCGGCAGGCCGATGAGCTGCGCACGCGGATCGAAGAGGCCGTGACCACCACGCTGTCCGAACCGCCCGCCGCCATGAGCCTCAGCGGCGGCGTCGATTCAGGAAGCCTGTGGGGCATGATCCAATGGCTGTCTCGTAACGGCAACCAGGCGGCGGCCGGGATCGAGGCATTCAGCCAAGTTTTTCCCGGGCTGGCATGCGATGAAAGCGCCATGCTCGACGCCCACGAAAGCTTCCATCGCCGCTCTATCGAACGGCTGGATGTATCCCGGGTCCGTAACGCCGACATCCTCCCGCGCCTCAACGGACAGCTGGATTTCATCATCGCAGCGAACGCCTGCTATTACGCGCCGTTCTATGCGCGCCTCGCGCTGCGACAGAAGCGAACCCTGCTGATGGGCATCGGCGGCGATGAGTGGCTGGAACCCAACCTGTTCCATCTTGGTGACGAATGGAACCGCGGAAGGCGGCTCCATGCCCTGCTTTCCGCCTGGCGAGGAAACGACTGGATTGGAAAACAGCGCCACCTTCGTACCGATCTGAGGCGCGCACTCCGCCTCACCCTGGCCCGCCCGGGATCCACGCTCCGACGCCTCTATGACCGCTATATCCGCAAAGCCCCTTCCTGGCTCCATCCTCACTGGCACGATCATTATCATGCCATCCTCTCCCGGCTGGAGACGCGCTACCGGGAGGAAGGCATCCGACGCGGCTTCCTACTCGACTCGCTCGACTGGTTTGCCACCCTCGGCATGGTGCCGAACCAGCAGTTCGCGGCCCTTCACGGGATCGAGGTTCGCCACCCCTTGATGCATCGTTCGTTGATCGAATTCGGCTTCCGCACGCCCGCCACCCTGTTATGCGGACCACAAAACGAGCCCAAGGCCCTGCTACGCGCAGCGATGAAAGACCTGTTGCCGCCACTACTGCGGGACCACCCCAATAAAGCGATCTTCAACACCCCCGGCGTAAGAGATCCACGTATGCGCTCGCTACTACCTTCGGGTCACTCATGGCAACTGATCGAACACCAGATCGTGGATCCTCATTGGCTGGGAAAACATGCGCATGAAGGGGCCTCTCCCGCACCAACGGAGGTGCTGGTGCAGTTGATCAGCGCCGAGCTGTTTCTCAGCCGAAAATAGACCATAGATTCCAACACACACCGACGACGCATGACAGGCGGGCGAAATATCATAAAAGAAAGGCCCTTCGGATGAAGGGCCTTTTAGATCGGACATCACCAATGAAGTGAGGTTGGCTAAAATCAGGGCGTACGATTCTTCGTGCCGAAAGGGCTGTCCAGCGACCCTTGCCCACCAGCCCGGACGACCGCATCCAATCTGGCGCGCGTTACCCGAGGCGGCTGGTATGGCAATTTGTCATCCCGTTGACGACGAACATCCTGTGTTTCTTGCTTCATGCTGACTAATCTCACCTGAATGGGTTCAGAAAAAATACTGAATCAAATCCACCCCGCCGTCAAGCCGATGCGGCGTGTTGCCGAATGCGCCGCAGCAGCAATACCAGCCCGGCCGCCATCAGAAACAGCGGCGCCGGTACCGGAATCAAGGTGTCGTATGTGAGGCGAAAGGCCAAATCCGCTTCACGCGGCGCGCCCGCAGGAGACCCAGGCGGATAATAGACATTGGACCACAAAAAACCTACCGTGGAATCGATGTCGCTACTCTGCGCCGCCGCGAACAGATGGCGCTCGCCGCTCGTCTCCCAAAACATCTCTGGGCGCCCTCCGCTGAAATCGTTTTGTGGATAGATCGCAATCCAGAAATGCCCACCGGACAACTCGACCGAGATCGCCGGATCGATCGAGAAATCGTATCGGTACTCCGTCAAGTTCGAGAAGTTTGCTACCGAGATCCCGGTCGCCAAGCTGCTCCGCGTAACGTTGAGCTCCCCCGCTGCAACCGTAAGCGTCGGAACCTCCGGAGCCGGGAAACCATCCCCCGGCGTACCGCCGTTGTCCCGGTAGAAATCGATACGCAGGCCACCATCCCAGGCGCCAGCCTCTTCAAGGGTATAGAAGGTGCCTCCGAGAATCTGATTCAAAACCCCCGGCAGGATGAAATCATCGGCGCCGAGCCTTGAATTATTCACCGCCACACCGCTTTGCCGGTCCGGCCCGCCATTCTCCCAACTGACCGGCACGGCCTGTACGGAGACGACCAAACCAAGCAGCGCAACAATAGCAATCAAACGCCCCACTTGTAAAATATGCATGATCTTTTTCACATTCAGCCAAAATTATGATTAATAAAACCTCCATACCCTCCCATGCAAATACCATGCCATACAACGCATCCCACTGATTTTTTGAAAGTTTCCAAGAAGCCGAAGGAACTGAAAGCCATCGCTGTAAAGCCTGCTGACACGAATTCCGGATGCAACGGTAACATCCATGCATCGACACCGAAGCGGCCGGGCTATCCCCTTGTTTCCATGAGAACTATTTCCCCGAGCGAGAAACAGTTCTCAAGTGTAAATCAAACTGACGATCCCGCCTTCGAACACGCCCGGGCAACCGCTTGAACGATGCGAACGAA
>JALVEB010000234.1 GCA_027008705.1 Sedimenticola sp.
AGGCAAGGGGTCGCTCCTTTGGCCAACCCGCGAAGCCGCGCGCCACGACGGGTTGCTCAGTAGGCGCGCGCCGCCTTGTTACGGATGGCCGCGGCCTTCTGGTCGGCGATCCGCTCCACCTTCACCGCGCTTTGTTTGTAGGCCGGCTGACGTGAATAGGGGTCGAGCAGGCCGAGGGTCAGGCGGTTGACGCATTCGTGGTAATGGAAGGGTACGAAGACCATGTTCGGCGGCATGCGTTGGGTGGTCTGCACCAGCACGATGGCATCGCCACGTCGCGAGACCAGGCGCGCGTACTCGCCATGCTTGATGCCCAACTCGGCGGCCGCGTCGGGGTTCATCTCCATATAGGGAGTGGGACTGAACTTGTTCTGATTGCCTATCTTGCCGGTACGGGTACGGGTGTGGAAGTGTTCGACGACGCGCCCGGAGTTCAGCCAGAATGGGTACTCCTCGTCCGGGCGCTCGTTGTTATCGACAAAGGGCAACGGGATCAACTTGGCCTTTCCATCCGGATAGGCGAAGCGGCCATCGGTATAGAGCCTGCGGGTGCCCTCGCTGGAGTCCTCGCCGGCCCATTCGCTGGGCTGGTCGGAACAGGGCCATTGCAAGCCGCGATGCTTTTCGAGCTTTTCATAGGTCATGCCGGAATAATCCAGCATGCGCCCGCGCGACAGATTGCGCAGCTCCTCGAAGACCTGTTCGGCCTTCTCGGGGAACTCCATCTTGCGCCCCTGCTCGAAACGCCTGGCCATCTGGTTGAAGATCCACAGATCCGGCTTGGAATCCCCGGGCGGCTGGGTGACATTGGTAATCAGGTTGACGCGGCGCTCGGTGTTGGTCATGCAGCCTTCCTTCTCGGCCCACAGCGCGGACGGCAGGAAGACGTGGCTGTATTCGTTGGTCTCGACATCGCGGTAGGCGTCCTGGACGACGAGAAACTCGAGTTTCTCCAGGGTTTTGCGGATGCGCGGGGTATTCGGCATCGAGGTCATCGGGTTGGTGGCGATCAACCACAGCCCCTTGATCTGGCCGGTCTCGATCGCTGGCAGGATGTCGGTCATGAAGAGACCGCGCTTCTTCGGCAGAAAGCCGGGGTCGATGCCCCAGAACTTCGCGATCTCCTCGCGATCCTTCTCGTTTTCAAGATAACGGTAGCCCGGCAGGCCGGAGGCCGAGGACCACTCGCGCGTGCCCATGGCGTTGCACTGGCCGGTGATCGACAGGCTGGAGGCGCCGGGACGGCCGATGTTGCCGGTGATCAGGTTCAGGTTGTTGATTGCGACGACGCCGTCGGAACCGTGGGTCGACTGGTTGATACCCATGGTCCAGATGGTCATCGCGGACTTGGCCTTGGCGTAGGTGCGCGCGACATTGCGGATGGTGTCTTCATCGATGCCGCAGATGCGCGACGCGCTGCGCGGATCCCAGCGCTCGATCTCGGCGGCGAATTCCTCGAAGCCGGTGGTGTGCGCCTGGATGTAGTCCATGTCGGCCAGGCCTTCCTTCAGGATGACGTGCGCCA
>JALVEB010000235.1 GCA_027008705.1 Sedimenticola sp.
ATGGAGGGAGTTGGCTTGGGTTTCATGGCAGCTCAAATGCTTATACCATTTACCTCATCCTACTTGTCATGTCAATAGGATTTAAGCGCGATTGCCCTGGGTATCGAACCGGTCGGTAGTGTGAGGCGGCGTCGTTTTTGGTAGGCTGTCGCGCATGAGACATCTCCCGCTGTACTTTCTCTTTCTATGGCTGCCGCTGGTTGCGCATGCCAAGTCGTTGCCCGATGTCATCGACCAGATACGCGTCGGGGTGGTCGGGGTCGGCACCTTTCAGGCCAGCCGGCGGCCGCCGGTGAAGATTCTGGGGACCGGGTTCGCTGTCAGTGACGGTCGCCATATCGTCACCAACTACCATGTGATCCCGCGCATCCTCGACGAGGAGCACCGCGAGCGGCTCGCGGTGTTCACCGGGAGGGGGAAGAAGACCCAGGTCCACAGCGTGCGGGTGCTGGAGACCGACCGCCTGCATGATCTTGCGTTGTTGGCGATCACCGATGGCAAGAAGCTCAAGCCGTTGCCGCTGGGCGGGAACCGCTATGTGCGCGAGGGCAGCGAGATCGCGTTCACCGGTTTCCCCATCGGCATGGTGCTCGGCCTCTACCCGGTGACGCACCGGGGCATCGTCTCGGCGGTTACGCCGGTGGTGATCCCGGCGATGAGTTCGCGCCAGTTGACGCCGAGAATCATCAAGCGCATGCGGGATCCCTACCAGGTCTATCAACTCGATGCCACCGCCTACCCGGGCAACAGCGGCAGTCCGCTGTATCTGGCCGGCAGCGGGCGGGTGATCGGGGTCATCAACAGTGTGTTGGTGAAATCCACCAAGGAGGCGGCGTTGCGCGACCCTTCCGGGATCACCTACGCCGTACCGGTACGCTTCGTCCGCCGGCTGCTGAAGCGCGCCCGTCAGGTCGATTGACCCCGGACGATGGCGAAGAAGACCCCGGCGCGCAAGAAGAGCGTCAGCCGCAAGACCGTCGCGAAGAAGGCTCCGGTGAAGAAATCCGCCGCGCGCAAGAAAAAAAGCACGCCGGCGCGCAAGCCCAGGACGAAACCCGCCGGTAGCGGCCCGGTGTCGCGTCGCCGAAGTCGCTGGCTGAGGCCGCTGTTCGGCCTGTTGCTGATCGCGGCGCTGCTGTTCGGCGCCTATCTGTTGTGGCTGGATCACGAAGTCACCCGTCGTTTCGAGGGCAAGCGCTGGGCGATTCCGGCGCGAGTCTATGCGCGTCCGCTCGAGCTCTACGAGGGGCGGCGCCTGTCGATTGCGCAACTGCTCGACGAGTTGAAGCTGCTCGGCTACCGCCCGGTGGCGCGACCGACGCGCCCGGGCAGCTATTCGCGTCGGCGTGGCCATTTCCGACTCGTCACCCGCGCCTTTGTGTTCTGGGACGAGCAGGCACCCTCGCGCGCGATCGATCTGCGCATCGCCAACGGCCGCATCCAGCGCCTTCGTGACGGTGCCGGCAGGCCGCTCGCATTGGTCCGCCTGGACGCGGCGATGATCGGTTCGATCTATCCCTCTCACCATGAGGACCGTGTACTGCTGAAGCGCGAACAGCTGCCGGATGAGCTGGTCGATGCGCTGCTCGCGACCGAGGACCGCCAGTTCTATTCCCACTTCGGCGTCAACCCACGCTCGATCCTGCGCGCCTTGCTCGCCAACCTGCGCTCCGGCCACGCGGTGCAGGGTGGCAGCACCCTGACCCAGCAGCTGGTGAAAAACTTCTATCTGAGCAGCGAGCGCACGCTGCGGCGCAAGCTCAACGAGGCGTTGATGGCGCTGCTGCTCGAGGCGCATTACGACAAGGACGAGATTCTCGAGGCCTACGCCAATGAGATCTACCTGGGGCAGGACGGCGAACGCGCGGTGCATGGCTTCGGGCTGGCCAGCTGGTTCTACTTCGGCCGCCCGCTCGACGAGCTCGATCTGCCACGCATCGCGCTGCTGGTGGCGATCGTAAAGGGCCCGTCGTACTACAATCCACGCCGCCACCCGGAGCGCGCGCGCAAGCGGCGCGACCTGGTGATCGGATTGATGGAAGAGCAGGGCTTCATCACCGCCGCCCGGGCGGTCGCCGCGCGCAAGGCGTCGCTCGGCGTGGTCGACAAAGGCGGCAGCGGCAGCGATTTCCCGGCCTTTCTCGACCTCGTCAAGCGCCAGCTGCACCAAGACTACCGCGAGGAAGACCTGACCTCCGAGGGCTTGCGCGTGTTCACCACGCTTGATCCCTGGCGCCAGCATCAGGCGCGCGCCAAGCTCGATGCGCGTCTCTCCCGGATCGAAAAACAGCGCCGTTTCCCGCGCGGTTCGCTCCAGGGCGCGGTGGTCATCGCGGCGCGCGACAGTGGCGAGGTCAGCGCCCTGGTCGGTGGTCGCGAGGCCGGCCGGGCCGGCTTCAACCGCGCTCTGGACTCGCGGCGCTCGATCGGTTCGCTGGTCAAGCCGGCGGTCTATCTGCGCGCCTTGATGATGCCGGAGCGTTACAATCTGCTGACCCCGATACCGGACCAGCCGGTGCGCCTGAAACTCCCGAACGGCCGTTACTGGGAACCGCGCAACTACGATCACAAGAGCCATGGCATGGTGCCTTTGCACCGCGCGCTGGCGAAATCGCTGAACCTTGCCACCGTGCATCTCGGCATGGAGATCGGCCTGAAGCGCGTCGCCACGCTGTTGCGCCGGCTCGGCGTGCGTTCGCGCTTCGATGTCTATCCCTCGCTATTGCTCGGAGCGATTGCGCTGCCGCCGTTCGAGGTCGCCCAGTATTACCACACCCTGGCCTCGAACGGTTTCCGCACGCCCTTGAAAGCCATCCGCGAGGTCATGACCGCCGATGGCGATCCCTTGCAGCGCTATCCTCTGGAGGTCGAGAAAGCGGTCGACGAGGCGCCACTGTTCCTGCTCGACAAAATCCTCCAGGAAGTGGTGCGCGAAGGCACCGGTCGCGCCCTCGGCAAACGCTTTCCGAAGCTGCGCCTCGCCGGCAAGACCGGCACCACCGATGAATTGCGCGACAGCTGGTTCGCCGGCTTCGACGGTGACAAGGTCATGGTGGTCTGGGTCGGCCGCGACGACAACAAGAGCGCGCGCCTGACCGGCTCCAGCGGCGCGCTGCGCGCATGGGGCGACATCCTCGCGGCGATCGGCGCCACTCCGCTGGAGCTGCGTGAACCGGAAGGCATCGAACTGCTCTGGGTGGATCCGGAACAAGGTCTGCTTGCCGCGGAGAGCTGCCCACAGGCCATGGTTTACCCGTTCATCCAGGGTTCCGCGCCGGTGGCCTACTCCTCGTGCGTGCGCCGCGCGCCGCCCGAACCCGACGACGAACCAAGCGGATTCCTCGAGGGCCTGTTCGGTGATTGAGACGGCATGAAGCCGTCGCCCATGAATGTTCGGATTTTCGAGTCCGTTCCTCGCGCCCGTGGGCTAGCCGACGATCTCTGGAAATACCGCCTCGGCGGGAAACACCGGCCCGTCCACGCAGACGCGCTTCATCGCCGGGCCGTCCGGGGTCTGGATCTGTACGGCGCAGCCGGCGCAGCCGCCGACGCCACAGGCCATGTATTCCTCCAGCGACAGCTGTGCCGGGAGGCCGAATTCATGCGCCAGCCTGGCGGTGGCCTCGAGCATCGCGCGCGGCCCGCAGGCGAAGAGTTCGGTCTCGGCAAGCTGTTCCTCGCCCTGGTGGCTCAGCCAGGCGCGCGCCAGATCGGTGACATAGCCTTGGTGGCAGCCGGCGAAGCCCTGCTGGCTGGCGAGGCGGCTTGGAATGCCCCAGTCTTCCAGCAACGGCATGGCGCCGAGCACGCTGTCGGGCAGGCCGGGTACCAGTAGCGCGGAGGGTTTTGGGGTAAACGGGAAGGGGATCTCCGAACCGAGGATGACGAAGGTCTCTCCGGCGTTTCCCCGCAGTTTCTCGGCGAGGAAGATCATCGGCGGCATGCCGACACCGCCACCGATCAACAGGCGGCGGGTTCGTACTGGATCGGGGCGGAAGGGCTGGCCGATCGGGCCGAGCAGGTCCAGGGTTTCGCCGACGCGACGTCGGCTGAGCAGCCGGGTGCCTTCGCCGACCACCTTGTACAGCAGCTCGATACGATCCTCTTCCGCGCGCTGGATCGAGATCGGGCGGCGCATCGGCAACAGCGGGTCGCAGCGCAGGTGCGCGAACTGGCCGGGTTCGGCGCGCGCCGCGCAGTAGGGCGCGCGCAGGCGCAGCACATATTGCCCGGCGGGGTGGATCTCGTGGGCGAGAATCTCGGCTTCTTCATGAAAGATGCTTTCGCGGTGTTCGGGATGCTTCATGGTCGTTGCTCGAAAGTGAGGCGGCCTTCAAAGAAGGTCTGGAGTACGCGGCCACGGAACTCCCAACCGTCGAACGGGGTGTTGTGGCCGCGGCTGTGCAGATCCGCGGCGCGCAGGCGCCAAGTGGCTTCCGGGTCGAAGACGCAGATGTCGGCGCTGGCGCCGACGTTCAGCCGCCCCAGCGGCAGTCCGAGGATCTCGGCGGGGCCCTGGGTCACGCGGGCGATCGCTTCGGGCAACGTCAGCAGGCCCTCGTCGACCAGTTTCAGGACCAGCGGAAGCAAGGTCTCCAGCCCGCTGATGCCGGGCTCGGTCTCGGGGAAGGGGGCAAGCTTGGCGTCGGCCTCGTGCGGCTGGTGGTCGGAGCTGATCGCACCGATTGCGCCGACCGCGACACTGTGACGCAAACCATCGCGGTCGGCCAGGGTGCGCAGTGGTGGTATCACATGGCAACTGCTGTCGAAGCCGTCGATATCCATCTCGGTCAGAAACAGTTGATGGGCGGCGACGTCGGCGCTGACGCGCACGCGGTCGTGGCGCGCGCGGCGCAGCATCACCGCGGCGGTGGCGCAGGAGAGCCCGCGCAGGTGCAGGCGCGAACCGGTATGCGCGGCGAGCGCGAGATTGCGTGCGACGGCGACGGTCTCGGCGGCCTCGGGGATGCCGGGAAGGCCGAGGCGCGCCGATACCGCGCCCTCGTGGGCGCAGCCGCCGTCACACAGCTGGGCGTCCATCGGGTGCAGCATGCAGAGGATGTCGAAGGTCGCGGCGTATTCCATCAGGCGGCGGATCACGCGGGTGTTGTCGAGCGGACGACCGCCGTCGGACAAGGCGACGCAGCCGGCGTCGCGCAGCGCGGCCATCTCGCTGAGGCGCTCGCCGTCGAGATTCATGGTCAAGGCCCCGACAGGCAAGACGCGCGCGGTGGCCTGCTGCCGCGCGCGCCGCCGGATCAACTCGGCATCGGCCGGGGTATCGATGACCGGGTCGGTATCGGGCTGCGCGCACAGCGTGGTGATGCCGCCGGCCGCGGCGGCGCGGGTCTCGCTGGCGATCGTGCCTTTCTGTTCGGCGCCCGGCTCGCGCAGCCGGGCGCACAGATCGACGAGGCCGGGACAGACGATGCGTCCGTCGGCGTCGAGGCGGGCCTCGGCGCGGAAGCCGGGTGGAGGCGCGCCGACGGCGGCGATACGGCCGTCGGCGATGTGCAGATCGGTGATGCCATCGATGCCGTTGGCCGGGTCGATCAGACGCCCGCCGATGAGGCTGAAACGCGACGGCGTGCTCATGACGCCTCCCGCGCGGCGTCCGGTCCGAGCGCCATCGACATCACCGCCATGCGCACCGCGATGCCGTAGCCGACCTGTTTCAGGATCACCGACTGGGCGCCGTCGGCAACCGCCGAGTCCAGCTCGACGCCGCGGTTGATCGGCCCCGGGTGCATGACGATGGCATCGGGCCGCGCCAGCGCGAGACGTTCCCCGGTGAGGCCGTAGCGCTGGAAGAACTCGTGCTCGCTGGGCAGGCGGGCGCCGTGCATGCGCTCGCGTTGCAGGCGCAGCATGATGATCACATCGACGTCGCGCAGCCCTTCGTGGATGTCATGGAAGACGTGAACGCCGAGACTGCGCGCCTCCTCCGGGATCAGCGTGCGCGGCGCGACGATGCGCAGCTCGCCGACGCGCAAGCGATTCAAGGCAAGGATCTGCGAGCGGGCCACGCGGGAATGCAGGATATCGCCGACGATGGCCACGCGCAGGCGGCTGAAATCGCCTTTCTCGCGGCGGATCGTGAAAACATCCAGCATCGCCTGGGTGGGGTGGGCATGGCGGCCATCGCCGGCGTTGATGACGCTGACGTATGGCGCCGCGTGACGCGCAATGAAGTGCGCTGCGCCGCTGCTGGGGTGGCGCACGACGAACATGTCGCAATGCATCGCCTCGAGGTTGCGCAGGGTGTCGAGCAGGGTCTCGCCCTTGGCCGTGGCCGAGGCGCCGATATTCAGATTGACCACATCGGCCGAGAGTCGCTTCGCGGCCAGCTCGAAGGTGGTGCGGGTGCGCGTGCTGTTCTCGAAGAACAGGTTGGCGATGACCTTGCCGCGCAACAGGGGCACTTTCTTGACCATGCGCTCGTTGACCCCGGCGAAGGATTCCGCGTGGTCCAGGATCTCGGTCAGCAGCTCGCGACCGAGGCCGTCGATGGTCAGGAAATGGCGTAGGCGACCGTCGTCGCGCAATTGCAGCTGGCGGTTGTCGAGTGGGTCCACCGGTTTACTCCGCGCGCGCCTTGTCGCCGCGTTCGCCGAGATAGAGCTCGAGCGGTTGCGGGCCCCGCAGGATGATATGCTCGTCGTCGCCGACGCGCGGCTCGAGGCCGGCGACATCGGCCTGGATCGGCAGTTGGCGGCCCGCGCGGGTGATCAGCACCGCCAGGGTCACGCTGCGCGGGCGGCCGTAGTCGAACAGCTCGTTCAGCGCGGCGCGCACTGTGCGGCCGGTATGCAGCACATCGTCGACGAGCACGATGTCGCGACCGTCGAGCTCGAACGGCAGCTTCGAAGGCCGCACCTGTGGGTTCATGCCGATGCGGGTGAAATCGTCGCGGTAGAACGAGATATCCAGCTCGCCGATCGCCTCGTTGGCCGCGCGTTCGCCCAGCCGTTCGGCGAGCGCGCGGGCAATCCATACCCCGCCGCTGTGGATGCCGACGATCGGTGGCGCCTCGATCCCACGCGCATCGAGATGGGCGGCCAGCTCGCGCGCCAAGCCGTCGAGCATCGCGTGTACCGCGGTTGCGGTCATGAACAGCTTAGTCGGGGTTTTCATGCAGCCAGGTTTCCAGGATCAGCGCGGCGGACAGCGCGTCTATTCTACCCGAGCTGAAATATTTCTGTTCACCGAGCAGCGATTCCGCCTCGCGCGTCGTCAGGCGTTCATCGATCAGATGCACCGGCAGATGAAAGCGGCCCTCGAGCTGGCGCGCGAAGCGTTGCACGCGAGGCAACAACGGGGAATCCTCATGCCCGGGATCGGCCAGCGGCACGCCGACCACCAGGGCGTCGGGTTGCCATTCGTCGAGCAGCCGGGCGATGCCGGGCCAGTCGGGTTGCTGGCGCACCGCCGACAGCGTGGTCAACGGCGTCGCCGTGGCGGTCAAGGTCTGGCCGCAGGCCACGCCGATGTTCTTCAGGCCGAAATCGAAGCCGAGCAGGGTAGCCATCCGAGACGGGAGGCGCGCCTTCAGGCGTGGCCGACGTGATCGCCGAGGAGATTCATGTCGATGCCGAGCAGGCTGGCCGCCGCCTGCCAGCGGTCGCTGGAGGGCGTGTGGTAGAGAATGCCAAGGTCCGCCGGGCCGGCGAGCCAGGCGTTGTCGGCGAGCTCGGTCTCGAGCTGTCCGGCCTGCCAGCCGGCATAGCCGAGCGCGATCAGGAAATCCTCCGGCCCGTCGCCGCGGGCGACCGCCTCGAGGATATCGCGCGAGGTCGTAATCGAGACTTCATCGGTGATCGGCAACGTCGAATCCCAGCGCCGCGCGCCGCTGTGAAGCACGAAGCCGCGCTCGCCTTGCACCGGACCGCCGTTGTAGACCGGAATCTCGGCGGTCTCCGGACGTGCCGGCTCGATCCCCATCTGCGCGAGGATGTCGGCGAGTTGCAGATCGCTCATGCGGCTGATGACGATACCCATCGCGCCTGCGTCCGAATGTTCGCAGATATAGGTTACGGTGCGCGAGAAATTCGGATCGGCAAGCGACGGCATCGCGATCAGGAAGTGGTTGGTCAGATTGGTCGTGGCGGTCATGCGGCATCCGGGTTCATTGGCTGCCTCCAAGTATCAGCCGCCGCGCGAACTGGTTCAAGTGGCAATTGTGGCAGAGACTTTTACGCTGTCCTGGTTTTCTACGTCTACGAAAGCCAAGGTATCCATTTCATCGAGGGCGTAGGCTCGATCAAGCGCAGCGGATCGGGCAGCGGCGCCATTGCGTGGCACCACCGCAGCCGGTTCCGCAGTACTTGAACCGGCCTACAGCGGTTTTTTTGCAATGTGGGCGCAGGTTCGATCAAGCGAGCGGATCGGGCGACAGCGCCAAGCCTTTGAAATCAGGAAACGTCAAGCGAAATCAGGCGCGATTGCCCTAGTGGCACCCGCGGCGGTCTGACAGGGGGGTGGAAACCTTGTAGAATGCGGGTTCGAATTGTTCACGAGTAGCCTCCATTGTCGGAATTGAAGAACGATCGCCTGCTGCGCGCGCTGCTGCGTCAACCCGTCGATACCACGCCGGTCTGGATGATGCGCCAAGCCGGGCGTTACCTGCCCGAGTATCGCGAGACGCGCAAGAAGGCCGGTGATTTCCTGAGTCTGTGCAAGAATCCGGAGCTGGCTTGCGAGGTTACCCTGCAACCGCTGGCGCGTTATCCGTTGGATGCCGCGATCCTGTTCTCCGATATTCTGACGATTCCCGATGCGATGGGCCTGGGGCTGTATTTCGGCGAGGGCGAGGGGCCGCGTTTCGAGCGTCCGGTGCGTCGCGCGGCCGATGTCGAGGCGCTCGGCGTGCCCGATCCGGAAATGGATCTGCGCTATGTCATGGACGCGGTGCGGGTGATCCGCCGAGAGCTGAACGGCCGGGTGCCGCTGATCGGTTTCTCCGGCAGCCCCTGGACCCTGGCGACCTATATGGTCGAGGGTGGCGGCACGAAGAATTTCGCGCGTTCCAAGGGCTTGTTGTTCGACCAGCCGGAGATCATGCACGCACTGCTCGCCAAACTGGCCGACGCGGTGACCCGGTACCTGAATGCCCAGGTCGCGGCGGGCGCCCAGGCCTTGATGATCTTCGACACCTGGGGCGGAGTGCTGACCCCGCACGACTACGATGCCTTCTCGCTGGCCTACATGCGGCGTATCGTCGAAGGCTTGACGAAGGAGGCCGATGGCCGCCGCGTGCCGGTGATCCTGTTCACCAAGGGTGGCGCGCAATGGCTCGGGCGCATGGCCGACAGCGGCTGCGATGCGCTCGGCGTGGATTGGACGATCACCCTGGCCGATGCGCGTCGTCAGGTCGACGACCGCGTTGCGTTGCAGGGCAACATGGATCCGTGCCTGCTGTATGCCTCCGAGGCGCGCATCCGCGAGGAGGTCGCGCGCATCCTCGAAAGCTATGGCAAGGGGCCGGGCCATGTCTTCAACCTCGGCCACGGCATCCACCCGGACATCGATCCGTCACGCCCGGCGGCGATGGTCGATGCGGTGCACGAGCTAGGCCGCGCCTATCACGACTAGCCCGTATCGCTCACAGTACTTGAATTTTCGATCACTGTGACCGCTCCCCTCACCCGTGGGCGTTGTTGCGGAAACTCGCCATAGAGTGGGCTATGACTCGTTTCCGCGCCTGGCCCACGGGCGCGAGGAACGGTCTCGGAAATCCGAAAATTCATGGGTGATGAGTATAAATGCCGCGCGCCAAGCCCTCATCTCGCCGCGCGCAGCTCGGCCTCGCGCGCCCGCTCGAGCTCGCCGCTGGCACGCCAGGCATCCGCGATCAACAACCAGTTGGCCCGTTTCAACGCGCGGTCGCCGACCGCCAGCGCGTTCGACTTCTCGGCCAACCCCACCGCCATGCGGAAGCGCTCCTGGGCCAGGCGTAACTCCGCCAGGCGGTGCCACAGATGCGCATTGCGCGGCTCGATGCGCAATGCCCGCTCGATACTGGAAACCGCCCCCGCCAGATCCCCGTTGCGCTGCTGCTGATCGGCGCGGCTGAGCAACGAACGGCTGGCCGAACTGTATACCGGCCGGGCCGGCGGTGACAGCGGACTCGGACGACGATATGCCGCGATCTCCATCCCGCGTGGCGCGGATGGGCGCCCGGCCGGCCTTGCAACCTCCACCGGTGCTCGCGGCGCCGGGCGTGCCGCCGGCACGCGTATGCCCGCGCGCTCGATTACCGGCGCCGGCCCGCCGCTTCGCGGTATCGTCGGTGCGCAGCCAACCAGTGCCACGACCAAAACGGCCAGCGCCGAACGCGCATGAAACAAAACGGTCCGCATCCAATCCGTCATCGAAAGCCTCTCGCTATCCAGAGAGAGATTATATACTCGTCGTTCATCGGTTGAAGAGTATACGCGGCAGACGTGCCTGGCGCGCGTGGCCTTCGCTGTCGCGCCAGTGGATGCGGTCGTGGCGGGTTTCGTCGAATATCGCTTTGCCGTCGTCCGCGGCGATCGCGAGCCAGGTGAGCAGTTCGGCCAAGCCCTGTTCCAGCGGTTGTTCCTCCAGGAGTTCGGGCAGGCTGATCTGGTCGCGTAGTTGCAGCGCGCGGCGCAGGTGGGCCGTCAGGCGGGCCTTGTCGACCCAGGTCTGTTCGAACAGGATCTCAGCGGTCGCGGCATCCTCGCCGAGCTCGATGTGGTCGTCGATACGCGGCTTGAACGGCGGGCTGTACAGTGGCCGCTCCATCGGCAGTTGGAGGTCGATGCCGGGGTGCTCGATGTCGAGGAAACCGCCTTTCGGCGGGGCCTCGCGCAGCGCCACGGCGCGGGTCTCGATCTGACGCAGCACTTCCATGATGCGGCGGTTCTCGAGCCATGCCTGGTCGTCGAGGTAGCGTCGAAGTTGCTGCGACAGCCTGGCCACGGTGCGCTGGGTTTGTTCGCCGGCCTCGAGCCAGTCGTAATGGATGCGGCGGAAGCGGCGGTCGGGATGTTGGGCGGCGATCGGCGGCAGGGCGAGTACCCGTTCGAGCAGTTCGCTGAGTTCTTCCTGACGGCTCGGCGACATCAGAAAATCCCAGAAGGCGCGGAAGCTGCGTCCCTGGTCGGAATCGGCGATGGCATCGTGTTCGCCGAAGAATTGTTCGAGCAGTTCGCCCTTGGCGCCGTCCCACAGGGCGATGCGTTCGCGTACCGAGTGGTCCAGTTCGCGGAAGTTCTGTTCGACCTCGCGGAAATCCGACAGCAGCTCTCGGGCGGTGGCGCCGAGTTGCTGGAAACGATCCTTCAGCGCGGTTTCGTCGAGCACCTCGAGGTCGCCGGCCTGGATGCGCGCGATTTCGGCGTCGATCGCGGCCTTGCGCTTCTCCAGCTCGGTGATGCGCGCGGCGGGGTCGGTCTCGGCGCCCGAGACCATCTGGCGCAGCAGTTCGAATACCGTCAGCAATCGGGATTCGGTGCCGACGAAGGCGCGTCCGCCGAGGCTTTCGATCCAGGTGATGGCTTTCTCGGTGGCCGGCGTCAGGTCGTAATGCGGTTCATCGGAGTCGGGTGGGTAGAATTTGCGCAGCCAGCCCTTGTCGTCCTGGGCCCAGTCGTCGAGATAGTCGCTGGCGGCCTTGGGGAAGGCTTCATCGCCCAGGGCTTCGCGCAATTGGAAAAGCAGGTCCTCGAGCCGCGCCGAGAGTTCGGCGCGTGACAATGTGCGCCGGTTCGGTTCGATGAAGGCACTGTGTAGAAAGGCCGCGACCAACGGCGCGTGGTCGGCCTGCAACAGCCGCCAGGCCGGGTGGCGCCGGCGCAGACGGACAAGGCTGTGGTAATCCAGGGTCATTGCGGCAAGGTACCGCATTCGCGTCGGACGGGGAAGCGGCGTGCATCGCTGCGTCGCTTTGCGGTATGATGACCGGATTTTTCCGCAATCCTGGTTCCATGGACAAACTCATCATCACCGGTGGCGCGCGCCTCTCCGGCGAGGTGCGCATCGCCGGCGCGAAGAACGCGGCGTTGCCGATCCTTGCCGCGACGCTGCTCGCGCGCGAGCCGGTCGTCGTGCGCAATGTGCCGCACCTGCAGGATGTCACCACGACGATGGAGTTGCTCGGGCGCATGGGCATGCAGTTGGTGGTCGATGAGAAGCTCGGCATTCAGGCGGATGCCTCGTCGCTGCATACCCAGGTGGCACCCTATGAGCTGGTGAAGACGATGCGTGCCTCGATTCTGGTGCTTGGCCCCTTGGTGGCGCGCTTTGGAGAGGCCCAGGTTTCATTGCCGGGCGGCTGCGCGATCGGCTCGCGACCGGTCGATCTGCACATCGAGGGTTTGCGCGCGATGGGCGCGGAGGTGCGCGTGGAGGGCGGGTATATCCACGCGCGCGCCGGTCGCCTGCGCGGCGCGCGCCTGGTGATGGATCTCGTTACCGTGACCGGAACCGAGAACCTGATGATGGCGGCGACGCTGGCCGATGGCGTGTCGGTGATCGAGAATGCCGCGCGCGAACCGGAGGTGGTCGATCTCGCCCGTTGTCTGAACGCGATGGGCGCGAAGGTACATGGCGCCGGAAGCGATACGATCACGATCGAGGGGGTCGAGCGCCTCCATGGTGCTGAATACCGGGTGTTGCCGGACCGCATCGAAACCGGTACCTATCTGATCGCGGCGGCGATCACCGGTGGACGGATCCGGGTGCGCGACACCGATCCGACACTGCTGGACGCGGTGCTGTTGAAGTTGGCCGAGGCCGGCGCCGAGATCGATTCCGGCGAGGACTGGATCGACCTCGACATGGGGGGGCGCCGGCCGCGCGCGATCGATGTACGCACCGCGCCATACCCGGCTTTCCCCACCGACATGCAGGCGCAGTTCACGGCCTTGAACGCGGTGGCCGAGGGCACCGGAACGATCGTCGAGACGGTGTTCGAGAACCGTTTCATGCACGTTCAGGAGATGCAGCGCATGGGCGCTGATATCCGTCTTCAGGGCCATACCGCGATCGTTACCGGCGTCGAGCGCCTGACCGGCGCGCCGGTGATGGCCACCGATCTGCGCGCTTCCGCCAGCCTGGTGCTCGCCGGCCTGGTCGCCGAGGGTGAAACCGCGGTCGATCGCATCTATCATATCGATCGCGGTTACGATTGCATCGAGGAGAAGCTGGCCGGCCTGGGCGCCAGCATCCGCCGCGTCCCCCGTTCTTCGATTGCCGAGGTGGCCCGTGGCGCTTGAACACCCGATCACGATTGCTCTGTCCAAGGGGCGCATCTTCAAGGATTCGGTGCCGCTGCTGCGGCATGCCGGCATCGAACCGCTGGACGATCCGGAGAGCAGCCGCAAGCTGATCCTGGACACCAACCATCCCAATGTGCGCCTGCTGATCATCCGCGCCACCGACGTGCCTACCTATGTGCAATGGGGCGCGGCCGACCTGGGCGTGGCAGGCAAGGATGTGTTGCTGGAACACGGCGGCGAGGGCCTTTACGAGCCGCTCGACCTGCGCATCGCGCGTTGCCGCATGATGGTCGCCGGGCCGAAGGGCTGGCAGCCCCGCGGCGGGCGTCTGCGCATCGCCACCAAGTATGTCAACAGCGCGCGCGCCTACTATGCCGGGCTCGGCCAACAGGTGGACATCATCAAGCTGTACGGTTCGATGGAATTGGCGCCGCTGGTCGGCCTGGCCGACCTGATCGTCGATCTGGTCGAGAGCGGCAACACGCTGCGGGCCAACGGGCTGGAGCCGCTCGGCGAAGCCATCATGGAGATCAGCTCGCGGCTGATCGTCAACCGCGCGGCGTGGAAGACCAAGCACCCGACTGTCATGCACATCATCGAACGACTGCGTGAGGTGGTCGACGAGGAGAGCCAGCGATGAGCGAAATCACCCGACTGTCCGCCAAGGACCCTGGCTTCGATGCCGCGCTGGAGGCGCTGCTGGCGTGGGAATCGGTATCCGATCAGACCGTCAACCGCACCGTCGAGGAGATCATTGCGACGGTTCGCGCGCAAGGCGATCGCGCCTTGCTGGACTACACCCGACGCTTCGATGGCTGGCGCGCCAGCGATGCCAGCGCGCTGGAGATCCCGCTGTCGCGTCTTGAACAGGCCTGGAACGGCTTGCCCGCCGCGCAACGCGAGGCCCTGGCCGTTGCCGCCGAGCGCATCCGCGCCTATGCCGGGCGCCAGAAGCTGGAATCCTGGCAGTATCGCGAGCAGGACGGCACCCTGCTTGGCCAGCAGGTCACGCCGCTGGATCGCGTGGGCCTGTATGTGCCGGGAGGCAAGGCGGCTTATCCGTCGTCGGTATTGATGAACGCGATTCCGGCGAAGGTGGCGGGGGTTCCGGAACTGGTGATGGTGGTACCGACCCCGGGCGGCGAACTCAATGAGCTGGTGCTTGCCGCCGCCCACGAGGCCGGCGTCGACCGGGTTTTCGCGATCGGCGGCGCCCAAGCCGTCGCCGCGCTTGCCTGGGGCACCGAAAGCGTGCCGGCGGTCGACAAGATCGTCGGCCCGGGCAATATCTATGTGGCCACCGCGAAACGCGCGGTGTATGGCCAGGTCGGCATCGACATGATCGCCGGGCCGTCCGAGATCCTGGTGATCTGCGACGGCCAGACCGATCCCGACTGGATCGCGATGGATCTGTTCTCCCAGGCCGAGCACGATGAAGACGCCCAGGCCATCCTGATTTCACCGGACGCCGTCTTTCTCGACCGCGTCGCGGCAAGCATCGACCGCCTGCTGCCTTCGATGCCACGGCGCGACATCATCGCCACCGCGCTGCGCGCGCGCGGCGCGTTGATCGAGGTCGCCGACATGGAGCGCGCGATCGAGGTCGCCAACCAGATCGCGCCGGAACACCTGGAGCTTTCGGTCGCCGATCCCGAGGCGATGGCCGCGCGCATCCGCCATGCCGGCGCTATCTTCATGGGCCGTTATACCGCCGAGGCGATGGGTGACTACTGCGCCGGGCCCAACCATGTCTTGCCCACCAGCCGCACCGCGCGCTTCTCCTCGCCGCTCGGGGTCTACGATTTCCAGAAGCGCTCCAGCCTGATCATGGCCTCGCCACAGGGCGCGGCATCGATGGCGCGGGTCGCGAGCGTACTGGCCGAGGGCGAGGGCCTGATCGCGCACGCCGAATCGGCGCGCTACCGGAGCGGCGGCGATGAGTGATTTCGCGATCGGGCGTTGGGTGCGGCCCGAGATCCGGGCGATGTCCGCCTACCACGTCGCCGATCCCGGCGATTTGCTGAAGATGGACATGATGGAGAACCCCTACACCTGGAACGGCGCCTTGCGCGAAGCCTGGAGCGAGCGTCTGCGCGCAATCGACGTCAACCGCTATCCCGATCCCCAGGCGCGCGCGCTGAAGCAGCGTCTCGGCGAGGCCTTCGCGATCCCCCCGGAGGCCGGCATTCTGCTGGGCAACGGCTCGGATGAACTCATCCAGATGATCCTGATGACGGTGGCGCGACCGGGGCGGGTGGTGTTGTCGGTCGATCCCGGTTTCGTCATGTACCGCCTGATCGCCACCTTCACCGGCATGGACTATGTCGGTGTGCCATTGCGCGCCGACGACTTCTCGCTCGATACCGAGGCGCTGCTCGACGCGATCGAGCGGCACGATCCGGCGGTGGTGTTCCTGGCCTACCCGAACAACCCCACCGGGAACCTGTTTCCGGCCGAGGCCATCCGTCGCGTGCTCGACGCCGCCAGTGGCCTGGTGGTCGTCGACGAGGCTTACGCTCCGTTCACCGACGCCAGCTTTCTGCCCGAACTGATGGCCCATCCCAGGCTGTTGGTGATGCGCACCGTCTCGAAGATGGGACTCGCCGGGTTGCGCCTCGGTTATCTCGCCGGCGCGCCGGAGTGGATCGCCGAGCTGGACAAGACGCGCTTGCCGTTCAACATCAACTCCTTGACCCAGGTCAGCGCGGATTTCGCGCTGGAACACAAGGCCGAGCTCGATCGTCAGACCGAGGCGATCCGCGCGCAACGCGACGAGCTGTTCACGCGCCTGCAAGCGCTCGATGGCCTGCGGTTGTACCCGAGCGAGGCCAATTTCATCCTTGCGCGCACCGCGCCGGGTCGCGCCGATGCCGTTCATCACGGCCTGCGCGAGCACGGCATCCTGATCAAGAATCTGCACGGGGCGCACCCGATGCTGGCCGATTGCCTGCGCATCACGGTCGGCACGCCGGACGAGAACCAGGCATTGCTCGCGGCGCTCGGCGAACTGATCTCGGACGGGGTTCTTGCCGATGACCGATAGCGCCGCGCCGTCCTGGTCCGAGATGCTGTTGGTCATCGTGCTGGTCGCGATCGCCTGGTTCCATGCCCTCGGCCAGCGCCCGCTGGCCGAGCCGGACGAGGGACGTTACGCCGAGATCCCGCGCGAGATGGTCGCCACGGGCGATTGGGTCACGCCGCGCCTGAACGGCTTCAAGTATTTCGAGAAGCCGGCGCTGCAATACTGGCTTACCGCCGCCGGTTTCGAACTCTTTGGCGAGCAAGCCTGGGTCGCGCGCTTGTGGCCGGCGCTGCTCGGCTTCATCGGCGCCTTGTGGGCCGGCTTCCTCGGCCTGCGCCTGTATGGCCGCAAGGCCGGCTACTACGCTTTTCTGCTCACCGCGAGCTCGCTGCTGTATTTCGCGCTCGGCCATATCCTGACGCTGGACATGAGCTTCAGCGCGTGGATGGCGCTTGGTCTCGGCGCCTTGGTGCTGGCCCAGCGCCAGCGTGACGAACACCCGCGCGCCACCCGCAACTGGATGCTGCTGGGCTGGTCGATGCTCGCCCTGGCGGTGTTGACCAAGGGGCTGGCCGGCGTGGTGCTGCCCGGCGCGGCGGTGTTCCTGTATATGCTGTGGCAACGCGACTGGGCGTTGCTGAAACAGCTGCACCTGGTGAAGGGCATCGCGTTGTTGTTGCTGATCACCGCGCCCTGGTTTCTCGAGGTCAGCCGCCTGAATCCGAATTTCGCCTGGTTCTTCTTCGTCCACGAACACTTCGACCGTTACCTCACCACGGTGCATCACCGCGATGCGCCGGTGTGGTACTTCGTGCCGCTGTTCGCGCTCGGCGGGATGCCCTGGCTGGTGTCCTGGCTGCGCGGCATCGTGCAGCCGTTCGCCGCGCGCTTCGACGGCGTGGCGCACGGTGGTTTCGATGCCGCGCGTCTGATCTGGGTCTATGCCGCGTTTATCTTCGTATTCTTCTCGCTTGGACATTCCAAGCTGCCGGCCTATATCGTGCCGATGTTCCCGCTGCTTGCGGTGCTCGCCGGGCGCGCGCTGGCGGCGCGTGAAAGGCTCGGGCCGGATGCGCTGGTGCTGGCGCTGTTCGGCCTGTTTCTGGTCGTCACCGGCACCCAGGCCGAACGTTTTGCGAGCGAGACCATCACGCCCGGGATGCTGCGCGCCTACCGCGACTGGTTCTTCGCCGCCGGCGCGCTGATGCTGTGCGTCGGTCTGATCTGCTGGGTGATGGATTTCCGTCCGTGGCGCAAGGCGGCGGTGATCGCCTTGAGCGCGATGGTCGGTTTTCAGTTGTTGTTCGCCGGTTATCCGACGATCGGCAAGACACGCACCAGCGATGCCCTGGCCGCGGCGATCCGTCCGCTGCTGGCGCCGGATACCCCGGTCTACAGCGTCGGCATCTACCCGCAGTCGTTGCCGTTCTACCTGAAACGCAAGGTCCAGTTGGTGCAATACATGGGCGAGCTGGAGATGGGCATCGAGCGGGAGCCCGAGCGCTATATCGCGACGGTCGATGCCTTTCTGCCGCAATGGCGCCGCCAGCCACACGCGATCGCGATCCTCGGCGCTGACGATGCCGAGGCGCTCGGTCTCGCGGTGCTGGGTGGCCATGTAATCTATCGTGACGAGGCCCGCGTCGCGGTGGCGCGGCCATGAGCATGAGTCCCGCCGCCTTCGGTCTGATCCTTACCGGCGTGTTGCTCAATGCCTTTGCGCAGCTTGCACTGAAGGCCAGTGTGCGCGGCATGGGCGAAATCCACGTCACCGCCGCGACCGCGATGCCGGTGGCGCTGCGCCTGGCGAGCGAGCCCTGGCTGTGGCTCGGGTTGTTGTTGTACGGGATCTCGGTGATCGTCTGGATTCTCGCCTTGTCTCGCGTCGATGTCAGCATCGCCTACCCGATGCTGTCGATCGGCTACATCGTGAACGCCATCATCGCCTGGGCCTGGCTCGGCGAGGTACTGTCGCTGACCCGGATTCTCGGCATCGGCATCATCATCGTCGGTGTCATCGTGCTGGCGCGGGGTTAAGCCTTGGGGCGGTTCGATGCAAGCCGCGTGATCGCGTGACGGAGTCCACTTGAATGGGAGGGAAATCCATGGACACCGGCGATCGCGACCAGGCTGGGTCGATATCGGCCTTTCTGCGCGCGCATTGCCTGCCGGAATCCTATGTTTCGCTGGTCGAGCGTTGGTTCGAACCGCTGGCCGCCGATATCGCTCGTTACCGGGCGGAGGCGGGCAGACCCTTGCTCTTCGGCATCAACGGCAGTCAGGGTTCGGGCAAGAGCACCCTGGCTTCATTGCTGACCGGGCTGCTCGGCGCGCGGCACGGGAGCGGGTCGCCGCGCCGCTCGACGTGGTGATCCTGGAAGGGGTGATCCTGGAAGGATGTTAAGGCCCGTGTGATCATATCTCAAAAAGGAACTATGCTCTGTTCCAGGCACTCGGCCGTGGTTTGTTGAACCAGTGTGTGTTCGGTGTAATTCATCCCTGTTACTCCAGCACAAGCGATTCCTGCTTTGTGCTGTTCACCTCATAACGGACAGGCTTGTTTAACTTTTTCAGATGTCCATCAGCAACCGCCTGCTTGAGCCAGGCATTCAGTTGCGTCTTGTTTAGCGATAGCGTATCGAGCAATTCATCTGTCGTTTTCGGCTCATCCAGACAAAGCGTCATGACCATCTCCTTATACACAACTCCAAAAATTCATCGTAAACTGCTTATTTTGAACAGAGAGATGAAGATGAGCTGGGTCATGCAGAGATGGCAGGCTTGAACGTAAAGGACAAGCGCATCAAGGCGAGAGTGATAAAAGTGCTTGAATCCATTGCAAAATCTCCTCAATCGAGCCTGCCTCAAGCCTGTCTGGGATGGTCGGATACCCTGGCGGCCTACCGCCTGTTCGACAACGATGCGGTCAGTAGCGACGATCTGATCCAAGCTCACTACGAGGCCACGGAGCAACGCATCCGCGCCAGTGGGTCCGACGTCATCTTGTGCATTCAGGATACCACCGAATTCAGGATACCACCGAGCTGGATTTCAACGGCAAGCAGATCCAGGGGCTGGGGCGACTATCCTATGAGGCGCAACGGGGCATGTATCTCCATCCCACCTTGTGCATGACGCCGGAACGGTTTTCGCTGGGCCTCACGGATTGCTGGATGTGGGCGCGCGGCATCCGCGAGGAAGCGGATCGCCTGGATCTCCCCGTCAAGGAAAGCCTCCGCTGGATCGAGGGCTATGAGCGCGTCGCAGAAATGGCGGCTGGCTGCCCGGATCAACGCTTGGTCTACGTGGCCGATCGGGAAGGCGACATCCTGGCATTGATGCGCCAGGCCCAACGGCTGGGCAACCCCGCCGACTGGCTGATTCGCGCCTGGCACAACCGCCGGCTTTCCGAGCAAGACCAACTCTGGGATCGCGTCGCCAAGCAGCCGCCGCTGGCGACGCTGACCTTCGTCAAACCGCGCAAGCGTGGCGAAAAGGCCCGCCAGGTTCGCCAAGCCATCAAAGTGTTGCGCTATACACTCACCGCCAAGAACCAGCCCGCAGTCGAGGTCACCTTGGTGGAAGCCAAAGAGATCGCACAGCCCAAGGGCTGCCAGCCGTTGGTCTGGCGCCTGCTGACCAACCGGCGTGCCGAAACCGCGGAACAAGCGGAAACCCTG
>JALVEB010000236.1 GCA_027008705.1 Sedimenticola sp.
GCGTGCCGGCAACCATGTCCGCGACGGCCTGAAGATCACCCGCGACAACCGCGAGATCCTGGTGCAGGCCGGCGCCTTTCTGACCACGCCGGAACAGATCGGCGATCTGATTGTCGGCGTTGCCGAAGGTAAGGCGGTCTACCTGCGCGACGTGGCGCATATCGATCACAGCTTCGACACGCCGTCGCAGTATGTCCGTATCGCTCCCGGCCCGGCGGCGGCGCACATCGGGCTGGCGCTGGACGGTGCCGAGCCGGCGGTGACCATCGCGATCGCGAAGAAGCCCGGCACCAACGCGGTAGAGATCGCCGACCAGGTCATCGAGCGCCTGAAACAGCTGCGCGGCGTATTCATCTCCGATGATGTGATGACCACGATCACGCGCAACTATGGCGTGACCGCCGAGGCCAAGTCGGAGAAGCTGATCCACAAGCTGGTCATCGAAACCTTCATCGTGGTGCTGCTGGTGATGTTCGCGCTGGGATGGCGCGAGGGGCTTATCGTCGGCGCCGCGGTCGGCGTGACCCTGCTGATCACCCTGTTCGCCTCCTGGGCCTGGGGCTTCACCCTGAACCGGGTATCGCTGTTCGCGCTGATCTTCTCGATTGGCATCCTCGTCGACGATGCCATCGTGGTGGTCGAGAACGTGCACCGGCACCTCGCGATGGGCGGCCGCAAGCTGCAAGAGCTGATCCCGGAGGCGGTCGACGAGGTCGGCGGCCCGACCATCCTCGCCACCTTCACGGTGATCGCGGCGCTGCTGCCGATGGCCTTCGTCAGCGGCCTGATGGGCCCCTACATGAGCCCGATCCCGATCAACGCCAGCATGGGCATGATCGCCTCGCTGGCGGTGGCCTTCGTCTTCACCCCCTGGCTGACCAACGGCATGCTGTCGAAGGCCCGGCACGCCCATGCCGGCCATGCCGGGGATGAAGCGCAACCGGATGGCCTGACCCGCTTCTTTACCCGGCTGATGACGCCGTTTTTGCTGGGTCGCAAGGGCTGGGTCAACCGCTGGCTGCTGCTGATCGCCATCCTGGTGTTGATCGCCGCGGCGATCTTCCTCGCGGTGAACAAGACGGTGATCCTGAAGATGCTGCCGTTTGATAACAAGTCGGAATTCCAGGTGGTGCTCGACATGCCGGAAGGCACCAGCCTGGAACAGACCAACCGGGTGCTCGAGGAGATGGGCGCATACCTCGCCACGACACCCGAGGTCACCGACTACGAGGTCTATGCCGGCACCGCCTCGCCGATCAGCTTCAATGGTCTGGTGCGGCAGTATTACCTGCGCCGGGGGTCGAACGTCGGCGATATCCAGGTCAACCTGATCGACAAGCACCAGCGCGAGCGCAAGAGCCACGAGATCGCGTTGGCTGTGCGCGAACCGTTGCAGGCGATCGCGCGCAAGCACCAGGGCAATGCGAAGATCGTCGAGGTGCCGCCCGGACCGCCGGTGCAGGCGCCGATCGTCGCCGAGATCTACGGCCTCGACTACCATGGC
>JALVEB010000237.1 GCA_027008705.1 Sedimenticola sp.
CTTTTTAAAGAGCACCTGATCGAGTTGATTTCTCGCCAGGAAAGGCGGTCAATAATAACACCGCCTCGCTTTCTGTCAACAAAAGCTTTCAACCTTTCTTGCCGACACCCCGACACTTTTCCGGGGAGCGGTATGTTAGCGAATCTTAACGAACACTGTCAACCGCTTTCTTTGCTCACGCCGCCAAACAACATAGACAGCGCCAACAAAATCCGAGGCGCGCATTCTACAGACCCACAACCCCTTAGTCAACCCCGATTCTTCCAGCCGATAGCGACAGCGAACCGAGGCAGCGTATTGTAAGCATTCCAAAGCTTTCGTCAAGCACTTTTATCAAGTGCAGCGATCTCCGCTCACATGGCTACGCTTGCCACCTTCCAAGCCCGCGGATTTCGCCGCTGACTCAGCCCGTCTTCCGTGACGAGGCGTGCATTATTAAGACCCAAACCAAGATCGTCAACCTTTTTTTTGCACTACGAGTATCTTGGCAAGCTTCCGCTTCCCAACCTGGAATACGGCCTCTACCCCCTTCGCGATCACAGCACGCGGATCGGTGATCTTTTCACCATCCATGCGCACCGCTCCCTGACGCACCATGCGCATTGCCTCCGACGTGCTGCTTACCAGCCCCGCCTGCTTCAAGAGGTTCCCGATCGGTATGTCATCGCCTTCCGTGTGGCATTCCTTTTCCGGAATCTCATCCGGCAGGCGGCCTTTGCGAAAGCGATCAATAAACGCGCGATGCGCCCGTTCGGCAGCCCCTTCATCATGAAAACGCGCCACCAATTCCCGCGCCAGGCGGATCTTTACCTCCATGGGGTTTGCTCCCTGCTGGCAATCCTGTCGCCACTGCTCGATTTCAGACATGGGGGCAAAGCTCAACAATTCAAGATAGCGCCACATCAATTCGTCGGAGATGGACATCAGCTTACCGAACATCTCATCCGGAGGATCGGTGATGGCGATGTAATTCCCCAGCGACTTCGACATCTTTTGAACCCCATCCAGACCTTCGAGGATAGGCATGGTGATGACGACCTGGGGCTCCTGTCCTGAGGCTTCTTGCAGTTGGCGGCCTGTCAGCAGGTTGAACTTCTGATCGGTGCCGCCCAACTCGACATCCGCCCGCAACGCTACGGAGTCATATCCTTGAATCAGTGGATACAGGAACTCATGGATGGATATCGGTTGTTGGCTTGTATAGCGTTTACTGAAATCATCCCGCTCCAACATTCTTGCCACGGTGAATTTGGCGGCGAGGCGGATCAAGTCCGCCGCCGACATCTTGCCCATCCATTCCGAGTTGAATACGACCCGTGTCCGCTCTGGATCCAGTATCTTGAACACCTGTTGCTGATAGGTTTTGGCGTTTTCAGCCACTTGCTCTTCTGTAAGCGGTTTGCGGGTAACATTCTTCCCCGTTGGATCTCCGATCATCCCGGTAAAGTCACCGATCAGAAACAAGATCTCATGCCCTAAGTCCTGGAACTGCTTCAACTTGTTGAGCAAAACGGTATGACCGAGATGGAGATCTGGCGCCGTGGGGTCGAATCCTGCCTTGATCCGCAACGGACGACCCTCCTCCAACTTCTTGCGCAGTTCGTCTTCCCGCAAGATCTCTTCGGTCCCGCGCTTGATCAGTTCCAGTGATTCTTGAATCGACGTCATCGACCTGTTCTCAATTAATTAATGTACATGTCGTCCATGAATTTTCGGTCTCTGCAACCACCCACCCTTGACCGTCGTCGCAACGCGCTCGTGACGGCTTGCCGCGACTATACTAAATATGGTCAGAAGCTGCACCGTCGGGCGGTTTGCTTTTCCATCCATACTCGGTATGCTGCACTTTCCCGATGCCACCCAAGAGAAGCAAGCCGAGCTGCGATGCGAGATTACCGACTGAATACTTCTAAACGACGCCGCTCCCGCGGGCCACGATGGTTCTTAGCACTGGTCGTGATGGCTGCTGCCTTTATCGCGGCCTGGCGGCTCTGGATGCATGATTCGGGTCAGGCCTCACGCACGGCGGTTGCCGACCGGGATCCACTGCATATCTCGGTCACCCTCCCCGGCGCAGGGCCCGCCCCTGCGGCGTCACCCTCGATCGCGGTAAAAAAAAAGTCGGGCACCAAGCTGATACCAACAACACAGTAGAGGTTGGCAAACCCGCCGCCAAGACGACTCCCTTTGCGGCGCTCTCCACCGAGCCCCCCGCCACACGACATATCCGACACAAGCTACAGCAAGGGGATTCACTGGCCAAGCTGTTCAAGATGTATGGACTTCCTGCTTCACTGCTGCACCGCATCGTCCATGCCAACAAGGAAGGGGCGATGCTGGCCCGGGTCAAGCCCGGCGAGACCTTGGAGCTGATCTTCTCCGCGGACGACCACCTTCAGACGCTGATCTATCATCAGAGCCCCGTTCATGCACTGCGGATCGACATGGATTCAGCCAATCAACCCATCGCCCGGATCATTGAACGCCCCCTCACCAAAAAAACCCTGACGAGCTCCGGGACCATCGATGATTCGCTCTTCAGCGCGGCCCAGCGCGCGGGCCTGAGTGATGCGATTACTCTGCAACTTGCGAAAATCTTCGGCTGGGACATCGATTTTGCCTTGGAGATTCGCAAGGGCGACCGCTTCCGGGTGATCTATACAGCAGAATACCTGGACGGGAAAAAATACCGGGATGGAGACATTCTGGCCGCCGAATTCATCAATCGAGGACGGGTTTTCCGCGCCTTCCGCTATACCACGCCCGACGGAGACACCGACTACTATGACGCCGAAGGCCACAGCATGCGCAAGGCCTTTTTGCGAACCCCGGTGAAGTTTACGCGTATCAGCTCGCGCTTCACCCTCAAGCGATGGCACCCGATATTGAAGCGTTGGCGCTCTCATAAAGGGGTCGATTACGCTGCGCCACGAGGCACCCCGGTCAAAGCCGCCGGCAAGGGCAAGATCATCTTTCGCGGCTGGAAGGGCGGATATGGCCGAGTCATCATGATCCAGCACAATCGCAAGTATACGACCGTCTACGGCCACCTGTCGGCATTCAACAAACGGGTGCGCAACGGCAGCCGGGTGCAACAAGGACAAATCATCGGCTATGTGGGCTCCAGCGGTTTGGCTACCGGCCCTCACCTGCACTATGAATTACGGGTCAACGGCGTCCACACCGATCCGCTGAAGGTCAAGCCGCCCAAGATCGAATCGTTACCCAGGCGTTATCTGGCCGACTTCCGCAAGCAGATCCAGCCACTGATCTCCCAGCTGGCGCACCTTGGTGAAACCCAGGTCGCACATGCCGACGACTGAAGGTCTCTATATCGGCTTGATGTCCGGCACCAGCGTGGATGGCATCGATGCCGCCCTGGTCGATATCACCGCTGATCACTGCACGCTGATCGAGGCCATCGGGAGAGCATGGCCGAAAGGCCTGGAACAAGAGCTGAAAACGCTGGCGACAGCGACCACGAGCGAGATAGACCTTCTCGGTTCGATCGATCGTCGGGTGGCGCTGGAGTTCGCCCATGCGGTTTCCGCATTGCTGAAAAAAAGCGGTATCGATCGAAGCAGGATTCGCGCGATCGGTTGCCATGGCCAGACCATCCGCCACCGGCCAGGGGGCTCCCCCTCTTTCAGCTGGCAACTCGGCGATCCCAGCACGTTGGCCGAACGCTCCGGCATTACGACCGTCGCCCAGTTTCGCCAACGGGATATCGCCGCGGGCGGACAAGGCGCGCCGCTGGTTCCGGCCTTCCACCGCGCGCTCTTCGCCTCGCGTTCCAAGCCACTTGCGATCTTGAATATCGGCGGCATCGCAAACCTGACGCTGCTGGATGAAAATAACGGCTGTCGAGGATTCGACAGCGGACCCGGGAACACGCTGATCGACGCTTTGATGCGCACACGATGCAATCAGCCTTTCGATCGGGACGGCCTCATCGCCGCTCGCGGCTCTCCGCAACCGGAGCTGCTCGACCTGTTGCTGCGCGATCCCTATTTCTCACAGTCGCCCCCGAAGAGCACTGGCCCGGAGTATTTCAATCTCAGCTGGCTGGACAAAAAGCTGGAACGAGCGAGGCATGCCACAATCCGCCTGGAAGACCTTACGGCCACATTGACGGCGTTGAGCGTTCGCTCGATTGCGGACGCCATCGCTCGCTTTGCACCCAGGACCCGCGAAGTTCTGGTGTGTGGGGGCGGTGTGCACAATCCCCGCTTGCTGGAGGGCCTGAGCATCGCCATGCCCGGAAGGGTGGTGGCGTCGACGGCACAGGCGGGCATCGATCCCGACTGGATGGAAGCCATGGCCTTCGGCTGGCTGGCATCACGAACGCTAAGCGGCCTGTACGGCAATGTGCCCGAGGTTACCGGAGCGGAAGGCCCTCGCGTGCTGGGAGGGATCTATCCCGCATGAATGCCATACTCCTCGCCCACGGGTGCGGGGAGCGGTCGCAGTGGCTGAAAATTTATGGCGACGAGTATATTTCCCAACAAAAGAAAAGCGCCCGTGGGCGCTTTGAATAGAGATCCAAGACAATCAGTTTTTTTATTCAAACAGAGAAGGACGAACCACAGCCGCACGTCGTCGTCGCGTTGGGGTTGCGCACGACGAACTGCGCTCCCTGCAAGCCTTCAGTATAGTCTACTTCCGCCCCGGTAAGATACTGCAAGCTCATCGGATCCACCAATAGCTTGACGCCATCGGTTTCTACTTCCAGATCGCCTTCCATCTTGTGGTCATCGAATCGAAAACCGTACTGAAAGCCGGAACAACCGCCGCCCTGAATATAGATCCGGAGCATGAGATCCGGGTTGCCCTCCTCTTCGATCAGGCTGGCCACCTTGTTTGCGGCGGCTTTCGAGAAGCTCAACGGCGCTTGTGTTTCTGTCGTCATGGCTCGATCCATTCCCGTAGGTTCTGACATATTGGGTACGCGATTATGCTTATCCTGACCATTTTCGTCAACTATTGTTCCGCGGGCGCCCCGACTTCTTCCCCGATACCACCGTCCGTGTGCGCAAGGCGTCTTTGCGCTTCCTCGGTGTGTACCAAATGGCCGTTGACCGATGCACCCAGCGCCATCTCCAGCAGGTTATAGTAAACATTGCCGGAAACCCGCGCCTCCGGGGCCAGCTCCACAGCGTGGCTGGCATAGACATCGCCTTTCACCTCACCATTCAACACCACGACATGAACGCGGATCTCACCGTTGACGGACCCACTTTCACTGACGATCAATCCCGATTCCACATCCGGTTCCGCGATGATGTCCCCGTTGACGCAACCATCGACATGCAAGCCGCCGGTAAACACGATGTTTCCATCGATGGTGGTCCCCCGTCCGATAAGGGTGGTTACACGCGGAACATGAATTCGCTTCTTTCTTGCCATCGTTCACTCCTTGGCCAGCAGACTGGCCCAATCATGCGTCTCCGCCAATACCGGCCGTTTCGCGCCCTTGGGATAGACATACAGGTTCAGGCGCTCCGGCGCGAAGCCCTCGGGCAGATCCACGCGGCCCTCGAGTTCCTGCAGATTCTTCAACGAAACCTTCGGCTGAGGCCCGTTCAACGTGATCTGCCGACCATCGGAGTTGGTTCCGACGATTTCCATGCGCAAGCGGCCGTTGAGCTTTCGCGCGCCGACCTTCAACTGCACCAGATCGAGCCGAAAACGAGGCTTGCCATCCTTGCCTCGTTGGAGAGACAGGTCCCGGATCTGAACACCGCTGTAGCTGCTGTCCCGCGCCAACCCCTTGTAGAAATCCAGCTCCTTCCCCAA
Source organism: Sedimenticola sp. (assembly GCA_027008705.1). Lineage (GTDB taxonomy): Bacteria > Pseudomonadota > Gammaproteobacteria > Chromatiales > Chromatiaceae > JALSSX01. The sequence goes on from JALVEB010000237.1 coordinate 5,797, forward strand.
CGCGGAAAGACGTTGCTGAAACCGACCGATCTCATCACGAACCTGTTGCAAGCTGGCCTTGTCGATCTTTGCCGCCGCTTCCAGACGTGTCGTCCGCGCCGTCAGGCGGTCGCGCGCCTGCTCGGCCTCGGCCAGACGCTCACGCAACTGACGCTGCATCCGAAGCGCGGCCTTGTGGTCATAGCCGCCTGTTACGCGACCGTACTGGTAGGCCTGCCAGATGGCGATGCCGGCCAGAATCAGCAACGTCAGCCCGACCAGACGGCGGCCCGTGGTGCCCGGGTGGACGATGCGCGGAGACTTGTAGTAGGTGCGCTTCAATTTCATGGCAACAAAGCCACCTGTGCAAGACCGGCCTTCTCGTCCAAGTCGAACATCAGGTTCATATTCTGCACCGCCTGCCCCGCCGCGCCCTTGACCAGATTATCGATCACCGACAATACGACCACCGTATCACCACCCAATGGTCGGTGAATGGCGATACGGCAGTGGTTCGCTCCACGTACCGAGCGGGTTTCCGGATGCGATCCGGGCGGCATCACATCGACAAAGGGTTCATCGCGATAAAAGGTTTCGTAGGTTTGTTGCAGGTC
>JALVEB010000238.1 GCA_027008705.1 Sedimenticola sp.
CCATTTTACCTCATCGAAAACTCCGATTCTTCATCTTTGGCCCATCTTTCCTTTTGTTTTCAACCTCTTAAAAGTCCGCTTTCGAGAAAATGGGGAGACGCTAGGGCGTTGTGAATGTTTCGCCGGATTATACTCGCCGCCCATGGGTGCGAGGGGCGGTCGCAGTGGCCGAAAACCCATGGGCGACGAGTATAGTTACGACGAGCGGTGCCGCGCAATTGCGCCGCTACCCGATCCGCGGCACTTGATCGGGCCTGCGCTTGGCAAGGTCAATATCATTTCAGCTGCTTGGTTGAGTGGTTACGGTATTTCCAGATTAAAGAGAAGATTCCATGCGTATCGTATCGTTCAACGTCAACGGGATCCGTGCCCGGGAACATCAGCTGGCGCGTGTGCGCGATGAGCTGGCCCCGGATGTGATCGGCGTGCAGGAAACCAAGGTGAGTGATGAGCAGTTTCCACTCGACATGATCGAGCGGCTCGGCTATCACGCCGAGTATTTCGGCCAGAAGGGGCATTATGGCGTTGCCTTGCTGTCCAAACCGCTGCCGTTGTCGGTTGAGAAAGGCCTCGAGGGCGAGGACGAGGCCGATCAGCGCCGCATGATCTCGGCGACCTATGCCTTTGGGAGCGAGCAGGTCACGGTGATGAACGGGTATTTCCCACAGGGTGAGAGCCGGAATCACCCGGAGAAATTTCCGAACAAGCGACGTTTCTATCAGAATCTGATGGCAACCCTGCGCAAACGCCATGACCCTGCCGAGAATCTGATTGTACTGGGCGATATGAATATCGCGCCACAGGATCGCGATATCGGGATTGGCGCGGAGAACGCGAAGCGTTGGGTGCGAACCGGGAAATGCAGCTTTTTGCCGGAGGAACGGGAATGGCTGAACGAGTTGATGGCCTGGGGGCTGCGGGATACCTTTCGCAGCTGCTATCCCGAGCGTGGCGACCTCTTTAGCTGGTTCGACTATCGCAGCAAGGGATTCGACCGTGAACCGAAGCGAGGCTTGCGCATCGACCTGATCCTGGCGACCGAGCCGATGATCGAGCGGCTGCGCGGCGCGGGAATCTCGTATGAAATCCGCGCGATGGAGAAGCCCTCGGATCATGCTCCGATCTGGGCGGACTTCGCCCTATGATCGAGGTGGGTGGATGACCGGGGCTGCGTGAGCGGTCGCGGGGTCGGGTCCGGCCGTCGGGTGGCCCACCAGGAAGCGGTCTTGATGGTCACCACTGGCGCGCAGTTTGACGTCGATGATCTGGTTGGCCGCCTCCGCTCCCAGTCCGTCGATCGCGACGCGCAGGAAGTTCGGGGTGTAACCGCTCACCGCATAATGGCGTTCACTGCCGTGTAGCGGCGCGGCCTCGATCAGGATGGGAGCGGTCGTTCCCTGCCGCGCTTCCAGGGTTTCGCGTTGCATTCTTTGCGCCAGTGCGTGCAGCGTCTCGCTTCGTTGGCGTTTGATCTCCCGGGGGACCGGATCGGGCAGGCTTGCCGCCTTGGTTCCCTCGCGCGGGGAATAGCTGAAGATATGCACATGCCCGAAGTGCATCCGTGCGATGAAATCGAGCGATTCCCGCCAGTCGGCCTCGCTTTCACCGGGGAAGCCGACAATGATGTCGGTGGTGATGTTGATGTCGGGCACCCGCTTGCGCGCGATTTCCATCAGATCCCGGAAATCGGCGGTCTTGCAGCGGCGCGCCATGCGACGCAGCGTGCGGTCGCAACCGCTTTGCAGCGGCAGATGCAGGTGAGGCATCAGGCGTGGGTTTTCGAACAGCGACCAGAAACCCTTCGGGATGTCCCAGGGTTCGAGCGATCCCATGCGAATGCGAGGCATGGGGGTTTGTTTCAGAATGGCGTCCAGCAAGTCGTACAGACAGTAGCCCAGACCGGCGCCATACCCGCCGAGATGCACGCCGGTCAGCACGACCTCGCGTACCCCTTCGGCATAGAGCTGCCGGATCTCGGCTGTGATCTCGTCCAGTGCGCGGCTGCGTTCTTCTCCCCGCGCCAGTGTGACGATGCAGAAGGTGCAACGATAGCGACACCCGTCTTGTACCTTGATGAAGGCGCGCTGGCGTCCTTGGGGCAATCGCGGCGCCGGGGCGGGATCGATGGCCGTGCTCGCGGGCCTGGTGGCTGCGAACGCTTTTTGCACCAGTCGCGGCAGGCGGTGCTTGTCCGGGTTGCCGACCAGCAGGTCGACTCCCAGCTCGGCCGCCGCGCGTTCCGCGTCGAGACTGGCATAGCAGCCACTGAGCACGAGTTTCGCCGTAGGGTTGGCGCGCCGCGCGCGGCGCGCCAACTTGCGTGATTTTCTCACCGCTTCCTCGGTGACCGCGCAGCTGTTGACGACAATGATGTCCGCTTCTTCCGGATGATGGGCGTCATGGTATCCCAGGTCCAGAAAATCGCGACGCCAGGTTTCGGTTTCGGCCTCGTTCAGGCGGCAGCCGAGGGTTTGAAAATGGATGCGCATGGTAGTGGCTCGGGTTTTGAGCCCGTGGTGTGGTACGACAGGAACGGTTACTCACCGTGGAGGGATGTGGCATCGAAGCGCCAAAAATCCACCCGCGACGAGTATAGTTTACCAGAATATGGAAGAATAGCCGGATGGCGGATCTGTTCTCGTTGCTCGACGATACCCGTTTCCTGTTGCTGCTGACGGCCACCTTGTTCGTTGCCTTGTTGCTGGTGATGCTGGGCTGGCTCTGGGCGCTCCAGCGGCGTCAGCGGCTGCTGGCGTCGCGGCTCGAGCGACGCCTCGACGAGCTCCTCGAAGGGCAGTTCACCGGTCTGGAGTTTCTGCGCGCGCAGCACAGTGACGCCGAGCATCGTCTCAGTCGGCTGATCGTGACCGAGGCCGCGAACGCCCAGCGCGATCAAGACAGCCTGAAGGATACCCTGATGTTCCGTCTGGCCGAGATGGCCCAGGCCGACCAACGGGATCGCGGCGCGCAACGCGAGCAGCTCGCCGAGCGTTTCACGAAGCTGGAGCAGGCGCTCAAGGCCGGCCGCGCAGAGCTCGAAAGCCGGCAACGTCTGAACGCCGGTCGCACCGAAGCGCGTATCGCGGAGCTTTTCGCCGCCCAGCGCGCCGACCTGGAGAAACGGCATGCCGAGGTGTTGCGCGTGCAGCAGGAGGCGATGGCGCGCCAGTTCGCCGATACCATGGGGTTGATCGAAAGCCGTATCGCGCATCAGAACAAAACCATCGAGCAGCATATCGATACGCTGACGCGCACCACCGGCGAACGCCTGCAAGCGATCAGCGCGCAGGTGGAACAACGCCTCGACAAGGGCTTCGAGAAAACCACCCAGATCTTCGCCGAGGTGCTCGGCCATTTGAATCGCATCGACGAGGCGCAGAAGAAGATCACCGAACTTTCCACCAACGTCGTGAGCCTGCAAGAGGTGCTGGCGGACAAGCGCTCCCGCGGGGCCTTCGGCGAGGTTCAGTTGGCGGGCCTGGTGGCCAATCTGTTGCCCGAGGGCGCCTACCGCTTGCAACATACGCTGAGCAACAAGATGCGTGTCGACTGCCTGCTGTTTCTGCCGGATCCGACAGGCCATGTGGCGATCGATGCGAAGTTTCCGCTCGAAAGCTACCAGCGGATGCTCGACGACGGTGCGTCGGAGGTGGAACGCGCGGCCGCGCGGCGGCAGTTTCGCATCGATCTGCGCAAACATATCGATGCCATCGCCGGAAAATACATCCTGCCGGGAGAGACCGCCGATGGCGCGGTGATGTTCATCCCGGCCGAAGCGGTGTTCGCCGAGATCCATGCCCATTTCCCCGAGATCGTCAACGAAGCGCAGCGGCGGCGCGTCTGGCTGGCCTCGCCGACCACGATGATGGCGATTCTGACCACCGCGCGCGCGGTGCTGAAGGACGAGGCCACGCGTGAACAGGTACACATCATTCAGGCGCACCTGAACGCCCTGTCGAAGGATTTCGCACGCTTTCAGAAACGCATGGACAACCTTGCGCGACATATCCGGCAGGCCAACAAGGATGTCGATGAGGTCAATACCTCGGCGCGGCGGATCAGCGATCGCTTTGAGAAGATCGAACAGGTCGAATTGGAGGATCGCCCGAGCCTGGCGAACGAGTGATGAACGCAAGCAGGGTGTCGCTCGGCCTGCCAGCGCTGGACCTGAGGGTTCGCCTGGAAGGGATGGAGTCCGGTGAGATTCAGCACCATCTTGGTTTTCTCGGGCCGAGGCTTTCGGCGCCGGCCGCTGGCGACAGCCCTCATATCCGGATCGAAACGCTGGAAACCGGGATGCGGCATGAACTGAGCGTGCTCGAACCGATGGACGAAGTGCGCTGCGCGCGTGGCCGACGGCGGATCGTTTGCTTCCCGGATGGCTGTCATCACTATCGGATCGACACCTTGAGCGCCGTGGTTCGTCGCGCAGGCGTCGGGTATGGAATTGCCCTGAAAGCCGCGCTGCTGCGTGCGTTCGCGCTGCAAGGCGTGATCGCGGTGCACGCGCTGGCGTTCGAGCATGCCGGGCTTGGATACCTGGTGCTCGGTGACAGTGGCAGCGGAAAATCGACCCTGGCCGCGGCGGTACTGCTGGGCGGCGGGCGGATCGTTTCGGATGATTTGGTGCTCTTCGGCCTTGGGCGGGAGGGGCGCGCGACGGCCATGCCCTACCGGGCCGACCTTGTGCTGCGGGAACCAGCCTATCGCCGTTATCGGCAGGAACTGGCGGACGTGGGGGTTGAGGCCATGCCATTGCGCGTGGGAGAAGAACGGAAATGGCGGATCGCGCGCGCCGTTCACCCGGGATATTTTGTCGAGGCGACCGCGATCGATGTCGTTCTCGTGCTTTCGAAACCTGGCGACTGTCCGAACAGTCGGATGCGGAGAGTCAGCCAGGCCGCCGTCGGCACAGGCTTGATGCGGGAGAACTATTTTCTCAGCCTGCCCCATCCGCTGGAACAGCGCGCCATCCTTGGCTGTTTTCCCCGCTTGTTGGCGGGCGTCTCGGGTTTGCGGGTGGTGCTCGGGCGGGATCTGCTGAAGTGTCCGCGGACAGGATTCGTTCGCATCGTTCAAGCGGTTGCCCGGGCGTGTTCGAAGGCGGGATCGTCAGTTTGATTTACACTTGAGAACTGTTTCTCGCTCGGGGAAATAGTTCTCATGGAAACAAGGGGATAGCCCGGCTGCTTCGGTGTCGATGCATGGATGTTACCGTTGCATCCGGAATTCGTGTCAGCAGGCTTTACAGCGATGGCTTTCAGTTCCTTTGGCTTCTTGGAAACTTTCAAAAAATCAGTGGGATGCGTTGTATGGCATGGTATTTGCATGGGAGGGTGTGGAGGTTTTATTAATCATAATTTTGGCTGAATGTGAAAAAAATCATGCATATTTTACAAGTGGGGCGTTTGGTTGCCATCGTTGCGTTGCTTGGTTTGGTCGTCTCCGTACAGGCTGTGCCGGTCAGTTGGGAGAATGGCGGGCCGGACCGGCAAAGCGGCGTGACGGTGAATAATTCAAAGCTCGGCGCCGATGATTTTATCCTGCCAGGGATTTTGAATCAGATTCTCGGAGGCTCGTTCTATACCCTTGAAGAGGCTGGCGCCTGGGATGGTGGCCTGCATCTCGATTTCTACCGGGACAACGGCGGTACGCCGGGGGATGGTTTCCCGGTGACGGAGGTTCCGACGCTCTCGGTTGCAGCGGGGGAGATCAACGTTACGCGGAGCAGTCTGGCGACCGGGATCTCGTTGGGGAACTTCTCGAACTTGACGGAGTATCGATACGATTTCTCGATCGATCCGGCGATCTCGGTCGAGCTGTCCGGGGGGCATTTCTGGATTGCGATCTATCCGCAAAGCGATTTCGCTGGAGGGAATCCGTCTATCTTCTGGGAAACGAGCGGCGAGCGCCATCTGTTCGCGGCGGCGCAGAGCAGCGATGTCAATGCCCAGGCGGGGTTTCTCTGGTCCAATGTCTATTATCCGCCTGGGTCTCCTGGGGGCGCGCCGCGTGAAGCGGATTTGGCCTTTCGCCTCACATACGACACCTTGATTCCGGTACCGGCGCCGCTGTTTCTGATGGCGGCCGGGCTGGTATTGCTGCGGCGCATTCGGCAACACGCCGCATCGGCTTGACGGCGGGGTGGATTTGATTCAGAATTTTTTCTGAACCCATTCAGGTGAGATTAGTCAGCATGAAGCAAGAAACACAGGATGTTCGTCGTCAACGGGATGACAAATTGCCATACCAGCCGCCGCGGGTAACGCGCGCCAGATTGGATGCGGTCGTCCGGGCTGGTGGGCAAGGGTCGCTGGACAGCCCTTTCGGCACGAAGAATCGTACGCCCTGACTTTAGCCAA
>JALVEB010000239.1 GCA_027008705.1 Sedimenticola sp.
CCAGTCAGCAGCTCAGGACACTTGCCTGCCCCCGGAGCGCAGAACATCGAGCAGCTTGCTGTCTCTATGATTCCTTTAGCCCAGTCCGACAGACTGCTAACGCTCCCCAAGCTTGATCCACACCATCGTCATGCTTCACTTCGAGTGAGGAAATCAGGCAGTGAGCAACCAATACCTTTTCATCAGATCAAAGCTTCTCAATATTTTCCATTAGTTGATTGAATGCTGCTGACATTATCAACCTCCGATTGCCCTGCTCAGAAAGGGTCGTTAGTACGCATCAACTGGCGGATCGGGTCGAGTTTCAGCGCCGCTGCCCGATCCGCTGCGCTTGATCGAGCCTACGCTTTGTCAGGCCAATGCCATTTAAGCGCGATTGCCCCGCCCAGAAAGGGTTGTTCTTTATGCATCAACTGGCGGATCAGGTAGCGTTCCAGGCCAGTGAGTGGCGGGAAAGCAACTTGCGAGCTGCCGCCAGGGCACTTTCGATGAAGTTTTCCTGACGGTTTTTCTCAATCTCTTTTTCAGTACCGTCACCCAGTTCATGGGATGGCGGTTGGTTCGGCCGAGCGCTTTGGGCATGGTTTCGGGTTGCCTGCGCCGCGCGAATCAGCCCATGAATCGATCAGGACTTGCCTAACGCGTCTTCGATCCGATCCAGCGCCTGTTCAAGCTGCTCGCGGCTGGTCGCTATCGACAGGCGGATATGACCGCCCAGACCAAAGGCGGTTCCCGGCACCAGGGCCACGCCGGCCTTTTCGATCAGGTATTCGGCAAGCGCCAGGTCATCCTCCACGCCGGGCAGGTTTTCCAGGGCCACGGAGACGCGCGGGAAGCAGTAGAAGGTGCCATCCGAGGGCAGGCATTCCACGCCGGGGATGCGGTTCAGGCGCTCGACAACGTAGTCGTGGCGCGCTTTGAAGGCGTCCAGCATGGTTGCGATGCAGTCTTGCGGGCCGTTCAGCGCCTCGGTCGCGGCGGCCTGGGATATCGACGCCGGGTTGGAGGTGCTTTGCGACTGGATCTTTTTCATCGCGCGGATGATCTCGGCTGGCCCGCCGGCGTAGCCAATGCGCCAGCCGGTCATCGCGTAGGCCTTGGATACGCCGTTGAGCACCAGGGTACGCCCGGCCAGGTCGGGACAGGCCATCAGGATATTCGAGAACGGCTCGTCGGCCCAGAGGATGTGTTCGTACATGTCGTCACTGGCGATGAGAACCTGCGGATGACGCAGCAATACCTCGCCCAGGGCTTCGAGCTCGGCGCGGGTATAGGCCATGCCGGTGGGATTGGAGGGGCTGTTGATGACGAACAGCCGCGTGCGCGGGGTGATCGCCGCCTCGAGTTGTTCCGGGGTGATTTTGAAATGCTGATCCGCGCCGGCATCGACGATCACCGGGCGGCCATCGGCCAGCAGCACCATGTCGGGATAGGAAACCCAATACGGCGCCGGGATGATGACCTCGTCACCCGGGTTGAGCAGGGCTTGCGCCAGGTTGTAGAAGCTTTGCTTGCCACCCGATGAGACCAGGATCTGATCCGGGGCGTATTCCAGTCGGTTGTCTCGCCGGAACTTGTCGATGACCGCCTGCTTCAGCTCGGGCGTGCCGTCGACCGCGGTATAGCGTGTTTTGCCGGCGCGAATCGCGCGAATCGCCGCTTCCTTGATATGATCCGGGGTATCGAAGTCCGGCTCGCCGGCGCCGAGGCCGATGATGTCGCGCCCGGCGGCGCGCATCTCGGCGGCGCGGGCGGTGATCGCCAGGGTCGGCGAGGGTTTGACGGCATGGACGCGATCGGAGAGCTTGACGGACATGGCGGTTCCCGGGAACTGGATGAATGGTTGACAGGTCTCGATAAGGCGGCGCTTGGCGCGCCGCCCTTCCGTATGATACACGCACCCAGCGAGGACAAACAGCCATGAGCGTAGCCGGCCGCGAGGCTTTTCCGTTTCAGTTGGCATCCCGCTTCGCGCCCAGCGGCGATCAACCCGAGGCGATCGCGCGCCTGGTCGAGGGCCTTCATGACGGCGAGGCCGGCATGACCTTGCTCGGCGTAACCGGCTCCGGCAAAACCTTCACCATCGCCAACGTCATTCAACAGGTGCAGCGCCCGACGATGATCATGGCGCCGAACAAGACGCTGGCGGCGCAGCTGTATGGCGAGATGAAGGAATTCTTCCCACGCAACGCGGTGGAATACTTCGTATCCTATTACGATTATTACCAGCCGGAGGCCTATGTGCCGGCCTCCGACACCTTCATCGAGAAGGATGCCTCGGTGAACGACCACATCGAGCAGATGCGCCTGTCGGCGACCAAGGCCTTGCTCGAGAGGCCCGACACCATCATCGTCGCCACGGTCTCGGCGATCTACGGCCTCGGCGACCCGCGCGCCTATCTGAGCATGGTGCTGCACCTGGATCGCGGCGACCGCATCGACCAGCGCGGCCTGCTGCGCCGCCTCGCTGAACTGCAATACAAACGCAACGACACCGAACTCGCGCGCGCCAGCTATCGCGTGCGCGGCGACGTGATCGATGTCTTCCCGGCCGAGTCCGAGGGCGAGGCGCTGCGCATCGAGCTGTTCGACGACGAGATCGAGCAGTTGTCGCTGTTCGACCCGCTGACCGGCGAGGTCATAAAGAAGTTGCCGCGTTTCACGATCTACCCGAAATCCCACTATGTGACCCCGCGCGAAACGCTGCTGAAGGCGGTCGACGCGATCGGCGAAGAGCTGAAGGAACGCCTCACGCAACTGCGCGACAACGGCAAGTTGCTTGAGGCGCAGCGGCTCGAACAGCGCACCCGCTTCGACATCGAGATGATCCTGGAATTGGGCTATTGTTCCGGCATCGAGAACTACTCGCGCTATCTCTCCGGGCGCGGCCCGGGCGAGGCGCCGCCGACGCTGTTCGATTACCTGCCCGACGACGCCCTGCTGGTGCTGGACGAGAGCCACGTCACCGTGCCGCAGATCGGCGGCATGTACCGTGGTGACCGCGCGCGCAAGGAAACCCTGGTCGAATACGGCTTCCGCCTGCCCTCGGCCCTGGACAACCGGCCGTTGCGTTTCGACGAGTTCGAGGCGCGCGCGCCGCAGACGATCTACGTCTCGGCGACCCCGCGCGACTATGAGATCGAACACTCCGGGGCGGTCGTCGAGCAGGTGGTACGCCCAACCGGGCTGCTGGATCCCGAGGTGGAGGTGCGCCCGGCGACGACCCAGGTGGACGATGTGCTGGGCGAGATCCGCGAGCGGGTCGCGGCCGGGGAGCGGGTGTTGATCACCACCCTGACGAAACGCATGGCCGAGGATCTGACCGACTATCTCGGCGAACACGAGGTGCGCGTGCGCTACCTGCATTCCGATATCGACACGGTCGAGCGCGTCGAGATCATCCGCGATCTGCGGCTTGGTGAATTCGACGTCCTCGTCGGCATCAACCTGCTACGCGAGGGCCTTGACATGCCCGAGGTCTCGTTGGTCGCGATCCTCGATGCCGACAAGGAAGGCTTTCTGCGTTCGGAAGGCTCGCTGATCCAGACCATCGGCCGCGCCGCGCGCAATGCCCATGGCAAGGCCATTCTCTACGCCGACCGGATCACCGGCTCGATGGAGCGCGCCATCGGCGAGACCGAGCGCCGGCGCGCCAAACAGATCGCCTACAACGAGGAGCACGGCATCACCCCGACCACGGTGCGCAAAAGCGTCGCCGACATCCTCGAGGGCGCGACCCCCGGCGCGCCGGGACGTGGACGCCGCGCCGACAAGGTCGCCGAACCCGCCCCGGATTACCCGATACTATCGCCCAAAGAAGCCGTCTCGCGCATCGCCGAACTCGAGAAACGCATGTACGAACACGCGCGCAATCTCGAATTCGAGGAAGCCGGACAGCTACGCGATCAGATCAAGGCGATCCGCGAGCGCAGCCTGGTGGCCTGACCGGTGGGAAGAGCGCACCGTCTTCAATCGTCATGCACCGAAAAGCTCGGGAGATCCACCCCGCCGATGAACAACAGCAAGCCCCCGACGAACAGAAAGAAGAAGATCCCCGCGATCAGGCTGGCGTTAATCGGGTGATCGATGCCCAACTCCCCTACCTTCCAATACAGGAACCATGCGCATGCGGCGGAAGCGAGAAAGCTGAGCACAGCGACGACCGTCGCGGTTTTTTGCAAGACGTGCCGGCTGGATTTCATGAAGGGGGAACTCCCAAAGGTAAAGAGGCCGTAACTACTCAGCTAACCGCTGAAATGCGCCGGCTCCGCGTTCAAAAATGGTCATTTAGAGATAGTTATACTCGTCGCCCATGAATTTCTCGGCCACCGCGACCGCCCCTCGCGCCCTTGGGCGTCCGAAAAAGCGAAAATTCATGGGCGACGAGCATAGCCTCCCCTCAAACGCCCGACCTCCTCAAGAAACGGCTCGACAAACGGCGCGATCTTGCGCCGCATCAACGAGCCGATCGCCGTGGTGTCGCGCAGCAGCGGGCGCAGAACGCCATAACCGACCCCAGACAACAGGCGCGCGCCTCGCAGCAGTTCGTCGATGCCCTCGATATCGCGCAACGCAGTGGCCGGCCCGGCATCGCGCGCTACAAAATCGCGCGCCTCGACGAGCAGCTCATCCCATGTCAGGTCGGGATTGCCCTCGGGGCGGAACACGGCATAATGATCGCGCACCGCATCCAGCGTCAGGGTGACCGCATCCTGGGTCGCGGGTTTCTTCAATGCCCGCTCGATGCACTGCAGGCAGGCCTGGCCGGCGGGCGCAATCAGCTTCAGCAGCCCCGCGGCGAGCGGATTGCCGGCATCGGCCAAATCGCGCAACGCGGGTTGCCACTCCCCGGCGCGGGGGTGGGCCGGGGTATCGAGCGGAATCCGATCGGGAATGGTCAGCAAGAAACCAACGTAGTAGGCGTTCTTGCGCGCCGCGCGCTTCCATAACTCGTTGCGGGCGGCCTCGTCCAGCAAGCCTGGTTGCAGAATCAGGCGCACCGTCTCGACCATGGTTTCCACCTCGGTCTCGAACGGCAGATGCTCATAAAGATAGGCCGCGAGCACCGGTCCCATCTCGCCTTCCACAATACTTGGATTGGCGAGCATGCGTCGGGCGTTCCCGGCATCCTCCATCGCCCACCATGCGCGCCGCGCAAGTTCATCGGTCAGACCCGGCGCACAGACCGCCGCGACGACCGCCTCGGGCTCGCCGAGCAGCAGCAATTCCTCGAGGCTTTCGTCACGCATCTGCCCCATCCGCGTCCAACGCTGCAGATAAACCGGATAACCGCCCGGCGAACCCAGCACATGACCGGAGAGCAGCTCGCGAACCCGCCGCAGGTATTGCTCATCACGGCAATTCGGGTTCAGTTCGATCCGCATCTCGCCCTCATGGGAGAGCGCATGCACGGCCATGCGCGATTCATCGATACGGATCGCCAACGGCCGATTGGCGAGCAACACGTTCAGACGGAGCGAATCCTCCGCGGACAGTTCCCTCATCGGCGCGACAGCTACTCAGCGGGGACGTAGTTGGCGTCTTGCGGATTCACGAAGATGAATTGTTTCTCTTCGCTGTCATCCAACTGGACGAAATCGAGCACGGCGGTATCCAGCAACGGCACATACTCAGGCGCCATGACCACCGGGATGCCTTCCGCTTCGATGCGGATATCCTCATCCCTGGCTTCGTCGAAACCCATGATGTATTCAATGCTGCCATCGTCTTTCTTGCGCGCGGCGAGCCGCAGGGGCATGCCTTCGGTACCGCTCTGCGCCGCGGCGGCGCGGACCTGATCCGCGGCTTGTGTGGTTATCTTGAACATCTCAATCTCTCCGCCGGGCAATCGGATTCTGCCGGCTTCAGCGGGCTATTCTATACTCGTCGCAACGATTCAGCTAACGCTCATGAGGGGGAACACCGTCATCCCAGATCACGAAAAAATCAACGACTTGGCATGCTTGCGCATTTCCACCCTCGCAGGCCGGTTCAAGCGTAGCGGAACCGGCTACGGCAGTGCCGCAAAACCGCGCCGCCGCCCGATCCGCGGTACTGGATCGGGCCTACGCATCGCCTGGTGAATATCATTTCAGCTGGTTGGCTGAGTGGTTATTGTTTTCACAAGGAATTTTCTGAAGGCGTCCCGTATCAGGAATTACGGGCAACGGAAGAAAATTTCTTGTGGGAACAAGAAACAAGCGAGGGCGCATGGAGACTCGTCGCCCAAGAATCTTCCGGGTTAGCAGTCTGTCGGACTGGGCCCGCGCCAGCTGGTAGAATTCGGGGATGAACAAGTTTATCCAAGCCGATCCGAACCAAGCCCTGCTGCTGCCAGTAGACCTACG
>JALVEB010000240.1 GCA_027008705.1 Sedimenticola sp.
GTAATCTTGAAATAACCGGACATGCCACTCATGCCGGACATCCCCGACATTCCGGACATGCCGCCCATGCCCGACATCCCAGACATGCCACCCATGCCCGACATCCCGGACATGCCACCCATGCCCGACATCCCGGACATGCCACCCATGCCCGACATCCCGGACATGCCACCCATGCCCGACATCCCGGACATGCCACCCATGCCCGACATTCCGGACATACCGCCCATGCCCGACATCCCGGACATGCCACCCATGCCCGACATTCCGGACATGCCGCCCATGCCCGACATTCCAGACATGCCACCCATGCCCGACATTCCGGACATGCCACTCATCCCCGACATGCCGCTCATGCCACTCGCCGGGTAGAAGAAGATCTGACCCTGCGGGGTAATCTCGAAATAGCCGGACATCCCGGACATGCCACTCATGCCGGACATTCCCGACATGCCACCCATGCCCGACATGCCGCTCATCCCGGACATTCCGGCCTGGGCGGCGCCACCGCCAGCCAGCGTCATGCCGATGACAGCGGCGAGCGCGGCTTTTTTGAAACGTTTGATAGTTTTGATCATCTGTGGATCCTCCAACGGATTCAGTTTGTATTGATTTACACCAAGGCGTGGAATCAGCGCCTGCCGGCATGCCAGCCGCGGATATCGTAGGGAGGCAACATCCCGGGATGGTTGAACGGCGTGTACCAGTTCCCCTGATCCTCGAGAAAACGCAGGCTGGCCGGGTACGGCTTCGAAATCCCGTGCAGCGCACGCGCATACCACGCGGCGTCGTGATGGACCTGGGTGATCTTGGGCGCGCCGGCCGGCCGATGCCATGGCTCGACGCCAGCGATCGGATAGGCCGCCGACGCCGAACCGGCGATCAGCAAAACCGGGGCGATCAAGGCACCCCGCTTACATAACGTTAACCGCATAGCTTTCCTCCTCGATGTCATGTCTGCCCCGTGCGATCGAAGCGGACACTGGGTGATATTGCAAGCCTCATGCCATCCAACGCTGGCTTTCGTTTCCCGTTGATTTAATTGGATTTTTTCAAGCCATGACAGAAACAGCGGAGCTTTCCCGCAGACACAAGGAAAGGAATCCTGCCGATTTGTCAGTCCCCACCGCGGATTGGCTCCCGATTGCCGGAAGCCCGCACATCAAAGGGCGTCAAACGGAAATGAGTTCGCCCCTCAGTTCAATGGCTTGGAGCACAAGAATTCCGCATGGGAAGAGGCGGGTAGCCATCACACGGAAACCTGACAAATGGTCAGTCAATAAGCGCGGCGTCAGGAATCCGGGATTCGGACAGCGGGCGGATGGCGTTTCGATCGGACTCATCGGGCCGCTCCGGCGCGGTCGGCCCAGGGAAAACTTTCCGCGGTCGCATGCATCACGCGGCCCGCCCCGGGCGCCGCTCGCGATAGATTACGAATCAGTCGAGCAGCATTACACCGCCATCGCGGGCGCGCACCGCCAGTTGATGCATCAGACGGTGCGGCGCGCGGCGGGCGACGATGCTCACCAAGTAGACCCGCAAGACCTTACGCACCCGCCCAGTGACCGCTCCGGCCAGGTCGGCCTCGTCCAACCAGGCATCGGCCAACGCCTTGACCTCGGCCAGGGTATCCACTGGCAGATCGATTTCCGCCTGGAAGGTCACAGCGGCGCAGGACGCCGGCAGCATAACGGATTCCTCGGATCGATTTCCGGCGGAGGAAGAGGAAGGCGGACGCAGGACCATATTGCCTTCCTCGTCCCAATCGACGCGCCAACCCTTTCGCTCGAGCGCCTGTTTCAACACGCGGCGGCGAGCCGCGGCGGCATCATCCGGTGCCTGAGACTCACGGGTATAGATCGCATTGCCCTCGGCGTCGGTATGCCTGCGCCAGCCCTGCCGCTCCAGGGAGCTGGCCAGGCTGTCGGCCAACGCGGTATCGGGCGCGGATTCAGCCGGCCCGCTTTCAGCTTCGACCGGTGCCGACTGCGCTCCGGCGGGCTTCGCCGGCGGATACAGGATCAGGTTGTGCTCGTCATCCCACTCGACCTTCCAGCCCTTGGCCTCCAGCGCCTTTTTCAGCGCGGCATCGTTCGCGGACGATGCGCTGGGTGTCGGCTCACGGGTATAGATCGCATTGCCCTCGGCGTCGGTATGCCTGCGCCAGCCCTGCCGCTCCAGGGAGCTGGCCAGGCTGTCGGCCAACGCGGTATCCGCCTTTTTCGCGCCGGCCGACGGTTGGGGTGGCGTGGCATTCAAGGTTTCGACCGCCCGCTCGGGCGGATAAAGGATCATGTTGTGCTCGTCGTCCCACTCCACCTTCCAGCCCTTGGCCTCCAACATGCGCTGCAACGCGCTGCCGCTCTTCGCTTCCGCAGGGCGGCGTTCGTCCGCGCTCGCTCGCCCGGGGCGGTCTCGATGGTAGAACCTGTTGCCTTGATCATCGCTGGCGGACTGCCAGCCCTGGCTTTCGAGTGATTGCTTCAGGCTGTCGGCGAGCGCGGTATCGTCGGCCCACGTGCTCCCCGGCATGGCGACGAGGCCAAGCAGGCCGGTCAGGCAAAGGCTCAGGCCACGGCACGCGGCGCGGATGGTTGTCGGTTGCATCGAATCGGTTCCTCGCAGGTAGCGGTATCGGAAGTCCAGCGCGACAGGATCGTGACCGGCATAAAAAGCCCGGAATCACGCCCTGTACGCCCATTTGGTAACTTTTAACCTGGATAAAGATCAATGAAGCAAAAGCCACGCCATGTTTCCTATCCATATGTTTTTACTATATTTTTCACGGAAAATCGGCAAACTCACACCAAGCCGGCGCGGGGTGGCGACCAGACTGCCTGACAATTTGTCAGTAAAACCTTCCGACAGCCGGACTAGAATGAAAACCGCTGTCACACGCAGCGCCGGGAGAGATGACATCGATGAAGGGTGCGCGCGCCTTTGCGTCTTGGATCGGTACGAGCCTGAACCGCAAGTTCCTGCTCGGCACCGCGGCAGGGCTGTTGATCAGCTCGCTGATCTTTCTGTTGCTCTATATTCCGCTCTATCACAACGAGCTGGCGGAGGAGCGCGCGCGCACCGCCGAGCAGGTCAACCGCCTGTTGCAGACCTCGCTGGAAAACGCGATGTTGAAGCGCGACCTGCCCGGACTGCGCGGGATGATAAGCAAGCTCGGCGCGCAGAAGGGCATCGTCTCGGTGTTCATCACCAACCCGGAGGGAGAGGTGCGCTTCGCGAGCGATCCCGGACGCGTCGGCGAGGAATTGCCGACACCCTTTCATGGGGACCGACCGGTGACCGAACTGCTCGAAAGCGGTCATGGCGAGGTACTGCGGTCGATCAATCCGGTACACAACCATTTCCCATGCACCCAGTGTCATGGCCCGGTCGAATCCCGGCCAGTCAACGGCGTGCTCTACGTCGATTACGATGCCGCGCCGCTGCTCGGCAAGGTACGCCGCACCACGCTGATGCTGATGGGCGCCGGCGCCTTGATCGTGCTGATCAACCTGGGCGGCGGCTGGTGGTTCATCCGGCGCTTTATCGCGCGTCCGGTGGAGCAGTTGGTCGGCGCCGCCAATGCGCTGACCGATGGCGATCTCTCGCACCGCGTCGAGATCGATGGCCGCGACGAACTGGCGCAGCTCGGCCAGGCCTTCAACCTGATGGCCGACCGGCTGCGCGGGAAGATCCAGGCGCTGGAGGAGCAACAACGCTTCCGCCAAGCGTTGATCGATGCCATTCCGGATGGTATCTGCATCATCGATGAGCACTTCGAACTGGTTGCGACCAACCGCGCCTATCGCGAGCAACTGGCGTTGGATGACGCCACCGGAGTCGGCCTGCGCTGCCATCAGATGGCGCACGATCTGGAACACCCCTGCCCGCCGACGCTGTTGACCTGTCCGGTGCACGAACTGCGCGACAGCGACGAACCGCTGAAGGTACTGCATCACCACCAACGCGCCAATGGGGAAACCCTCGATGTCGAGATCTACGCCGCGCCGATGCGCGCTTCCCTGAATGGCAAGGAGCGCCGCTTCGTCGTCGAGTCGATCCGCGATCTGCGTCGCGAGGTCAAGTATTCACAGGAGCAGCGGCTCTCGGAGCTCGGCAAACTGGCCACCGGCGTCGCCCACGAGATCCACAACCCGCTGGCCTCGATCCGCCTCGCGCTGGACGGCGTGAAACAACAGATGGACAGCGCCGACGCCTGTCCCCGAAGCGTTGCCGATTATTTGGTGCTGGTTGACGGCGAGATCGACAAATGCATCAAGGTCACGGAACGGCTGCTGCGACTGGGCATGCTGCCGGAGAGCGAAAAAAGCCTGGTCGATATCCGCCAGGTGCTCTCCGACACCCTCAGCCTGCTGCGCTGGGAGGCCGAGGAGAAACGGATCCGCATCGAGGAAGGCTACGCCGAACCGCCGCCACGCGTGCTCGGCCTCGACAGCGAGCTGCGCATGGCCGCGCTGAACCTCGCGCAGAACGCCTTCCACGCAATGCCCGATGGCGGTACGCTGCGCGTCGAGGCGCTGCGCGACGGCACGGATGTCGTGATCCACTTTCGCGACACCGGCGTCGGGATCGCCGCGGAAGATCTCGAACACATCTTCGATCCCTTCTTCAGCAAGCGCGCCGACCAAAGCCATGGCGCCGGACTGGGCCTGTCGATCACCCATACCATCATCGAAAATCACGCAGGCACCATCCAGGTCACCAGCACCCCGGGGCAAGGCGCCTGTTTCAGCATCCGCCTGCCGGAGGCCGGCAGCCAGACGCGGGAGAGCCCGACATGAGCAAACAGATCCTGGTCATCGAAGACGACAGCGTATTGCGCGGGCTGATCATCGGCCATCTCGAGCGCGAAGGCTACGACTGCGCCGCCGCCGACAGCTGGCGCGCCGCGCACAGCTGGCTGGCCGAGCACGAACCGGGGCTGATCGTGATGGACGTGCGACTTCCCGACGGCAACAGTCTCGATCATCTCGACGAGCTGGCCGATAGCTATCCGACCATCGTACTGACCGCGTTCGGTTCGGTGCGCAGCGCAGTCGATGCCATCAAGGCCGGCGCCTCCGACTACCTGCTCAAGCCGCTGAGTCTCGATGAATTGACGCTGACCGTCCAGCGCGTGCTCGAAAACGCCGCGCTGCGCCGCGATCACCAATTCTGCAAGCGCCAACTCCAGGCGCAACAAGGCCGCTCGTCCCAACTGCTCGGCAACAGCGCCGGCATGCAACGGCTGCGCGAGACCATCGAGGCGGTCGCCCCGAACGACATCACCGTGCTGATCCAGGGCGAGAGCGGCTCCGGCAAGGAACTGATCGCGCGCGCCATCCACGACGCCAGCGAACGCGCCGAACGAGCCTTCGTCGCCGTCGATTGCTGCTCGCTGCAAGAGAATCTGTTCGAATCCGAGCTGTTCGGCCATGAACGCGGCGCCTTCACCGGCGCCACCCAGCAGAAAAAGGGCCTGATCGAGGGCGCCGACGGCGGCACCCTGTTCCTAGACGAGATCGGCGAGATCACCCCGGCGATCCAGGCCAAACTGCTGCGCGTGCTCGAAACCGGACGCTTCCGCCGCCTTGGCGGCACCAAGGATCTGAGCGCCCGCGTGCGCATCCTCGCCGCCACCAATCGCGACCTCGAACAGATGATCGCCGAGGGCGAATTCCGCGCCGACCTCTACTACCGCCTGTGCGCCTTCAACATCGTCTCGCCGCCGTTGCGCGAACGTCGCGAAGACATCCCATTGCTCGCCGAGCATTTCCTGCGCAACCACAGCTTCTCCTGTCGGGTCAACAAAACCTTCACCCCCGCCTCGCTGCGCAAAATGGTGGCCTATGACTGGCCCGGCAACGTGCGCGAACTCAAGAACATCGTCGAACGCGCCATCATCCTCTCCGGCAAACGCCCCACCATCCGCCCGGAACACTTGGTCTTCCGCCAGAACGGCGCCGCCGGGGAGCATCACCTGACCCTCGGCTTCGACCATGACCCAACGCTGGAGGAACTCGAAGCCGAATACCTTGCCCTCCAACTGAAGAAATACTCCGGCCGCCGATCCAAGGTCGCCGAAGTGCTCGGCATCAGCGAACGCAGCATCTATCGCATGATCAAGCGGTATGGCCTGATGGAGGCGGGGTAACCGTCAAGGCTCGAGGGAACCATGCCAGGGCGATCACGCTTCATTCCGCTTGACGTTTCCCGAGATCGAAGGCTGAGCTCGTCGAGCAGATCAGCCATTGCTGGCTTTCACCCTCACAGATCCGGACGTGCGGATTTCCCGCATCCGGCTCTTCCAAGCAGGTAACCCGGATCGACCGGGAGCCAATT
>JALVEB010000241.1 GCA_027008705.1 Sedimenticola sp.
TCTGCTCGAAGAGCACGAGAACGTGCGCGTGGTCAACCTCGACAAGCTGACCTATGCCGGAAATCTGGATACCCTGGCCGGGCTCGATCCCGCGCGTCATCATTTCGTTCACGGCGATATCGGCGACCTGGCCTTGCTTCGGCGCCTGCTGGCCGAGGAGCGTCCCGATGCGATCGTTCATTTCGCCGCCGAGAGCCATGTCGACCGCTCGATCGACGGGCCCGAGGCCTTTATTCACACCAACATCCTGGGTACCTATCGCCTGCTCGAGGCGGCGCGTCGTTATCACGGCGAGCGGGGAGCGTCCGGTTTCCGCTTTCTGCATGTCTCCACCGATGAAGTCTATGGTTCGCTGGGTGACGAGGGCGCGTTCAGCGAGGCCCATCCGTATGCGCCGAACTCGCCCTATTCGGCGTCGAAGGCGGCCTCCGACCACCTCGCGCGCGCCTGGTTTCATACCTACGGATTGCCTGTGCTCACGACCAACTGCTCGAACAACTATGGGCCATACCAGTTTCCCGAAAAGCTGATCCCGCTGATGCTGCATAACGCACTGGCGGGCAAGCCGCTGCCCATCTACGGCGACGGCGGCAATGTGCGTGACTGGCTTTATGTGCGCGATCATTGCCGTGCGATCTGGCGGGTGCTGGAGGGGGGGCGCCCCGGTGAGGTCTATAATATCGGTGGCAACAGTGAGCGCAGCAACCTGCAAGTGGTCGACACCCTGTGCGGCTTGCTCGATGAACTGGTGCCGGAATCGCCGTACCGTCCGCACGCGGCATTGAAGACCTTCGTCGACGACCGTCCCGGCCACGACTGGCGTTATGCGATCGACGCCAGCAAGCTAAAGCGCGAACTCGACTGGGAGCCGGCCGAAAGCTTCGACAGCGGTTTGCGCAAGACCATCCAATGGTACCTGGACCATCGCGACTGGAGCGAACGTGTCATGGATGGCAGTTATCGCGGCGAACGCCTTGGGTTGACGCCGGAATGAAAGGTATCATTCTGGCCGGTGGTTCCGGCACGCGCCTGCATCCGTTGACGATCGCGATCAGCAAGCAGTTGCTGCCGGTCTATGACAAGCCGATGATCTATTACCCGCTTTCGGTCTTGATGATGGCCGGAATCCGCGAGATTCTGGTCATCACCACGCCGCGTGACGAGTCCGCGTTTCGCGCCCTGCTCGGTGATGGGAGCCAGTGGGGCATCGAGCTCCACTATGCGGTACAGCCTCGTCCGGAGGGGCTTGCGCAAGCCTTTCTGATCGGTCGTGAATTTATTTCCTGGGAGCCATGTTGCCTGATCCTGGGCGATAATATTTTTTACGGTCAGGATCTGCGCGCACGCTTGCGTCGCGCGCTCGAACGGAAACACGGCGCGACCATCTTCGGCTACTGGGTCAAGGATCCGGAGCGCTATGGCGTTGCCGAGTTCGATGACGACGGCCGCGTGCGCTCGCTGGAAGAGAAACCCACGCGGCCCAGGTCTCACTATGCCGTCACCGGGCTGTATTTCTATGACGAGAAGGTCTGCGAGCTGGCCGCCGAACTGAAGCCCTCGCGCCGTGGCGAGCTCGAGATCACCGATCTGAACCGCCTCTACCTGGAGCGCGACGAGCTGGAACTGATCCGCTTCAGCCGCGGTTTCGCCTGGCTCGACACCGGCACCCATGAATCCCTGATGCAGGCCGGGAACTTCATTCAGACCATTGAGGCGCGTCAGGGTTTGAAGATCTGCTGTCCCGAGGAGATCGCTTTCCATCAACAATGGATCTCCGTCGCCCAGCTCGAGGCCCTGGCCGATCGCATGGACAAGAACGACTACGGCGCCTATCTGCGCGAGGTGGCCGAACAGGAGGATGAGCCATGAAGATCACCCGCCTGGAGATTCCCGAGGTCTGTCTGGTGGAGCCGCGCGTATTCGGCGACCGGCGGGGCTGGTTCATGGAGACTTGGCGCGCCGACCTCTATCGCGAGCGGGTGACTCCGCTGCCATTCGTGCAAGACAATCTGGCGCGTTCACAAAAAAACGTGTTGCGCGGCCTGCATGCACAGCATCCGCACGATCAGGGCAAGTTGGTGCAGGTTTTCCTCGGCGAGGTCTATGATGTCGCAGTCGACATCCGGCGCGGCTCGCCGACCTTCGGGCGCTACGTCTCCGCGCGCCTGAGTGGCGACAACAAACGCCAGCTATGGGTGCCTCCGGGCTTCGCGCATGGCTATTGCGTCCTCTCGGACGAGGCGGTTTTCGGCTACAAATGCACCGATACCTATCATCCGGAGAACCAGTTCGGGATTCGTTGGGACGATCCGGAGATCCATATCGACTGGCCGCTGGACGAGGCGCCGATCCTGTCGGACAAGGATGCCGATGCCCCATTGCTGGCGGCGATCGCGCCGGGACGACTGCCCGGGTTCCGATCCATCGTCTGATTCATCCGCCGGCGCTTATTCCAGGTATAGGGTCAGTTTCTGGCCCGGCCTCAGGTAGCGGTCGCTCAGCTGATTCCAGCTCTGCAACTGCTTCATCGGCACGCGGAAGCGGCGTGCAATCAGGTAAAGGGAGTCTCCCTTGCGCACCCGGTAGTGGATACGGGTCGCGCCTTTTCCGGCAGGCTCTCCGGCATGGATGCGCAGCACCTGGCCGGGGCGCAGCGTCTGGTTGATGGCGATATCATTCCATGCCGCGAGCCGCGCGACCGGCACGTTGAAGCGACGGCTGATGGTCCACAGGCTGTCTCCGGAATGGACCCGGTAGGCGATGCCGCGAGCGGGTTTTTGCGCGGTGCGGGAAGCCGGGCGCCGGGCGGCAGGCGCCGAACGGGGCGGAGCCTTCTTCGCGGCGGTCCTGGGGCGGTTCAACCGGGCCGGGCGGTGCGGGCGGGCGAGCGCCGCGACGCTTGCGGCCCCATTGCCGAGCGGCAGACGCAGCTTCTGTCCGATACGGATACGGGTCGATTTCAGGCCGTTGGCCTCGCGGATCGCGCGCACGGTGGTGCCATGACGGCGCGCGATGAGCCCCAGCACATCCCCCGCGCGCACCCGGTAGTTCGTCCAGCCGGTGAATTCCGAGGCCGGGATCGAAGCCAGCGCGTCGCGGAAACGCGCGACTTGGTCCTGGGGCAGGTGCAGGCGGTAGCCCTTGCTCGATCCGGTATGCAGGTGCTTGAGCCCCGGATTCAGCGCCACCAGATCGGACAGCGGAATGCCGCTCAGCCGGGCCGCGACGCGCAGATCGATCGGTTTGTCGATCGTCAGTGTGGTGAAGGCGTCGGTGTCCGGGACCGGGCGCAGCGTCACCTGATAGCGGGCCGGGTCTCGCACGATGCGCAACAGCGCCAGCCATTGCGGCACATACGAACGGGTCTCGCGGGGCAGCCGCAGGTGCCAGAAATCGGTTGGCCTGCCATGGCGCTTGTTGCGCCGGATCGCGCGGTCTACGGTGCGGATGCCGGAGTTGTAGGCGGCCAACGCGAGCAACCAGTCGCCATAGCGGCGATGCAGCCAGTCGAGATAATCGAGCGCCGCGCGGGTCGAGTCGACCACATCCATGCGGCCGTCATACCACCAGTTGCGCTCCAGCCCATATTGGCCGCCGGTGGCGCCCATGAACTGCCAGATGCCGGCCGCGCCGCGAGGTGAGAAGACACGCGCCTGGTAGGCGCTCTCGACCGCGGGCAGCAGCGCCAGTTCCAGCGGCAGGCCGCGTTTTTCCAGCTCGTTGGCGATATGGCGCAGCCATGGCGCGGCGCGGCGCTGGATGCGGTCCATGCGTTGCTGGTCGCGGTAGACGTGCATCAGCTGGTCGATACGCCGGTTGCGCGGGATCTCCAATGAGAAACCCTTGCGGATGCGCTGCCAGACGTCACCGGGTCCGGCCGGCGCAGTGTCGGCCTGAATGTCGGACGCGGGGGAGGCCTGCCCGGCGGTTTTGCGCGGGAGGGCGGCGGTCTCGTGCGTTTCCATGCGCTTGCCTGGGCTGTCTGTCCGGGCACCGCCTGGGAGGATGGCGGCTTTTCCGACCACCCCCACCCGCGCCGGCGGGGTATCGCGGCTCGGGTTGGTAAAACAGCCGCTTAGCGTAATCGCCAGCAGGATGATCAGTGACAGACGAGGCAGCATGCGCATGGTGGTTCTTTTAGCATCATTGTTGTGAGCACAACTATACGTTAAAAATCCTAAGCATTCCAGCGTCTTGCCATGGTTGTGCCGTCCTTCGGGGCGCTTCGATGGCGCCTCGGCCGGGCAGTCTGGTATGCTGGCGTGCATGCCGAAGTTCAAGCCTCAACGCCAGGATGCCGCGCAGGCACGGCGCCTGGGCCATGCGCTGGCGGCCTGGTTCGCGCGTGAACCGGGCGTTACGGTCTTTCATGCCGAACGGACCGTGCTGGAGAGCTGTTTGCCGGATGTCTTCGGCTATTATCTGCTTCAGGTCGGAGGCCCGGCGATCTTCTCGGCCCTGCTCGGCGACAGTCGCGCGCGCTGGTGCTTTCGCGTCGCGCCCGACGACGCGGCGCCCGGCGATGTGTGCGGCGAGCCGGAACGCCTGCCGATCGCAACCGACAGCATCGATGCGGTGCTGCTGCCTCACACGCTGGATTTCAGCGTGGCGCCCCATCAGGTGCTGCGCGAGGTCGAGCGCGTGCTGGTGCCGGAGGGCCACCTGCTGATCCTCGGTTTCAACCCGTGGAGCCTGTGGGGTCTGTGGCGGCTGGCGCGTCGCGGGCGGCCGCCATGGAACGGCCGTTTCGTCGCCCAATACCGCCTCAACGATTGGCTCAGCCTGCTTGGCTTCGAGATCGTCGCGAGCCACTCGTTGCTACGGCGCGCGCCGTTCGCGCTGCCGGGGTTCGCCCGCCGTGGCGACACCCGCCTGCTGCCCGGGGGCGTCTACCTCGTCCATGCGCGCAAGCGGGTCTCGCGCATCGTTCCAGTGGGTCTGGCGATCCGGCCGGTCGAGCGCCTGCTCGGTGGGGTTACCGAACCCATCCCTTGAACAGGAACAGGAGAACCCAGGATTCATGTCACAAGCACCGATCGTCGAGATCTTTTCCGATGGCGCCTGTCGCGGCAATCCCGGCCCGGGCGGATGGGGCGCGTTGTTGCGCTACGGCGGGCGGGAGAAATCGCTGTGGGGCGGCGAAGCCGAAACCACCAATAACCGCATGGAACTGCTGGCCGTGATTGAAGCCTTGCGCGCGTTGAAACGTGCCTGCCGGGTGCGTGTTACCACGGATTCCAAATATGTCATGCAGGGCATCACGCAATGGATGCCGAACTGGAAACGGCGTGGCTGGAAGACGGCCTCGGGTCAGCCGGTCAAGAATCAGGATCTGTGGCGCGCGCTCGATGAGGAAGTGGGGCGTCATCAGGTCGAGTGGGCCTGGGTCAAGGGCCACAGCGGGCATCGCGAGAACGAGATCGCCGATGAGCTCGCCAACCGCGGGATCGACGAGCTGTGACCCGGCAGATCGTACTCGACACCGAAACCACCGGTCTGGAGCCGAAGCAGGGGCACCGCGTCATCGAGATCGGTTGCGTCGAGATGAAGGAGCGCCGCCTGACCGGAAACAACTTCCACGTGTATTTGCAGCCGGACCGCGAGATCGATGCCGGCGCGATCGAGGTGCATGGCATCACCAACGAATTTCTCGCCGACAAGCCCCGGTTTGCCGATATCGTCGAGGATTTGATGGCCTATCTGCGGGGCGCGGAATTGATCATTCATAACGCGCCATTCGACGTGGGTTTCCTGAATCATGAGCTTCACCTGGTCGGGCATGAGGAGACGCTGGAACAGGCGTGCAAGATCACCGACACCCTGACGATGGCGCGCAAGCTGCACCCAGGGCAGCGCAACAGCCTGGATGCCCTGTGCCAGCGCTACGATGTCGACAACACCCGGCGCACCAAGCACGGCGCCTTGCTCGACGCCGAGATTCTCGCCGATGTCTATCTGATGATGACCGGCGGTCAGGCCAGTTTGTCGCTGGATGGCGACGACAGCGATGAGGCCGGATCCGACGGGGCCGCCGTGCCCCGGCGCTTGTCCGCCGAGCGTCCCCGCCTGCCGGTGATCCCGCTCAGCGAGGCGGAACGTCAGGCCCACGAAGCGATGCTCGACCGGCTCGATCAGGCCAGCGGCGGCAGCCTGTGGCGCCGCGAACGGGCGCAGGGGGGACGGTCCGTGGGTGATGGCGGAGCCTCATAGACGCTCGGTCGGTGGCGGCAGCCCCTTGCCCGGATTCAGGATGCCGTTGGGGTCGAACTCGCGCTGGATGCCGTGCATCAACGCGAGCGTCGCGGGATCGATCTCGCGGGCGACGAAGCCGCGCTT
>JALVEB010000242.1 GCA_027008705.1 Sedimenticola sp.
CGGGCTTGCGACCATAACGCTTGGCCCGCTTGCGGCGACTGCGCTTGATCGAGCCAACGCCCATAGGGCAAGAAATCGCTGTAGGCCGGTTCAAGCGTAGCGGAACCGGCCGCGGCGGGGCCGCGCAACCGCGCCGCCGCCCGATCCGCTGCGCTTGATCGGGCCTACGCCCGCATTGCGAAAAACCGCTGTAGGCCGATTCAAACACAGCGGAACCGGCCGCGGCGGGGCCGCGCAACCGCGCCGCCGCCCGATCCGCTGTGCTCGATCGAGCCCACGCCTTGTCGGGTCAATGGCATGTACACGCCATTGCCCTATCGATCACGGATCATGCGGTTTTCTTTTTCAGCCGATTGACGGACAATGGAGAGTCTTCCCGCCAATCATGCCGGATCACGATGAGCTACCGAGTCAGTGTACAGCCCAGCGGGCACCAATTCGAGGTCGAACCCGGCGAGACCGTGCTCGACGCCGCGCTGCGTCAGAACGTCGGCCTGCCCTACGGCTGCCGCAGCGGCAACTGCGGCTCCTGCGCCGGCGAGATCCTGCAAGGCGAAGCCGCCTATCCCGAGGCCGAACCGGGCTTCGAATGCGCTGACGAACACTGTTGCATATTCTGCCAGGCGGTGCCGAAGAGCGACCTCGTCATCAAGGTGCGCGAGGTCGAGAACGTGGCTGATATCCAGACCCGAACCCTGCCCTGTCGCGTCGTCCGCATCGACCACCTCGCGCACGACGTGATCCGCATGTACCTGAAGCTGCCGGACAACCAGCGCCTACAGTTCCTCGCCGGACAATACCTCGAATTCATCCTTGCCGACGGCCGCCACCGCGCGTTCTCGATCGCCAACGCGCCGCACGACGATGAATTGATCGAACTGCACATCCGCCATGTCGACGGCGGAGCCTTCACCGACTACGTCTTCAGCAAGATGCGCGAGAAGACCATCCAGCGCATCCAGGCGCCGATGGGTAGCTTCACACTGAACGAAAACAGCGACGCCCCGATGATCCTGATCGCCGGCGGCACCGGTTTCGCGCCGTTGAAAGCCATCATCGAACACGCCTTCCATCGCGGCCTGACGCGACCGATGCATCTGTTCTGGGGGGTGCGCTCGCGGCGCGATCTGTACCTGCCCGAACTGCCCCGGCAATGGGAACGCGAACACGATTTCTTCCGTTTCACCCCGGTGCTGTCGGAGCCCGACGCCGACTGGTCCGGTGCCAGCGGCTGGGTCCATGAACAGGTACTCAAGGAATACCCCTCCCCCAGTGGCCACGAGATCTACATGGCCGGCCCGCCGGTCATGATCGTCGCCGCGCGCGAAGCCTTGCGCAAGGCCGGCGTGGCCGACGATGCAATGTACTACGACGCCTTCGAGTACGCCGCCCCGAGCGAGGGCGGCAAGGACTGAAAGCGCATGGACTTCGCCCTTGCCGAACACACCGACGGTTACCATATCCAAGCCTTCGAACCTGGCCTGGTCCGCATCAACGAGCGCGATTTCACCCGGAATCTGGTCCTCACCCCGACGCAACTGCTCGAAGACTGGTCCGCGAGCATGGTCGAACGCCTCGTCCCGGCCGATTTCGAAGCGCTGCTCGAGCTCCAGCCCGACATCCTGTTGCTGGGCACCGGCACGCGCCAGATCTTCCCGCCCGCAGCCTGCTACGCCGCGCTGCTGCAACGACGCATCGGCATCGAGATCATGGACACCGCCGCCGCCTGCCGCACCTACAACATCCTCGCCGCCGAGGACCGACGCGTCGCGGCGGCGCTGCTGTTGCGCTGACCCGCGTCTTTCACCAGAATGCGCATGTTTCCCGGAGTGATTTCCATTCAGATCGTGCGAACGAACAAAAGCCGATGTCATTCATCGCCGCCGAGGGCCAGCCATCCGTCACGCCTTCCGATCCACCCATGACACCCCTGCTCAGCGCGCGCGACCTCCATCGAAGCTACCCGGGTCAGCAGGCGCTGGCCGGGGTCAGCCTGAGCTTGCAACGCGGCGACATCCTCGGCCTGCTCGGTCGCAACGGCGCGGGGAAATCGACCACGCTGCGACTGCTCGCCGGGGTCTTGCGCCCCGACCGGGGCCACGTCCAACTGAACGGCGAATCCCTGCACATGCGCCACGCCACGCGGGCGCGCATCGGCTTTCTTCCCGAACGACCGCCCCTGTATCCCGAGCTGCGCGTCGACGAGTACCTGCGGTTCGCCGCGCGCCTGCGCGGGGTTCCGCGTCCACGCCTGCGTCAGGCGGTGGACGACATCATCGAGCGCTGCGGCCTCGGCGCGCGCCGCAAGCGGCTGTGCGGGCAACTCTCGAAGGGCTATCGCCAGCGGGTCGGCATCGCCCAGGCCGCGGTGCATGATCCGGACGTACTGCTTCTCGACGAGCCCGGCAATGGTCTGGATCCGGTTCAGAACCAGGATATCCGCGCCTTGCTGAAAGAACTCGCGACATCCCGCGCCATCGTGCTTTCAAGCCATGTGCTGCCCGATATCGAGGCGTTGTGCAATCGCGTGCTGCTGCTGCGTCAGGGTCGCGTGGTCTTCGAAAGCAGGCTGCCCCTCGCGAACGGCGAACGCCACCTCCTGCTCCAGACCGCGGACGCGGATAGCGCCTCGATAGGCGCTATCGACGGCATCGCGTCAGTCAGCGTACAGGCCCCCGGATGCTTCGCGCTGACGCTCGCCGACGAGGCCACCCCGGCCGCCGTGGTCCGCGCCCTGTGCCGGGCCGGCATCGCGATTCACAGCCTCTGTCCCGCCGGCAACCGGCTGGAACAACTGTTCGCCGAAACGGACGACAACGCGTGAAGGCCCTGCTCTACAAAGATCTGATCCAGTTGTTCGCCTCGCCGCTCGCCTGGATTCTACTCGCCATCGAGCAGTTCGTACTGGCCTGGATCTTCCTTCTTCAGCTCGACCAGTTTCAGGCCGTGCAGACCCGGATCGGACTGAACCCGAACCAGGCCGTCATCCAGCCGCTGTACCTGAACGCCGCGCTTATCCTGCTGTTCATCGTGCCGCTGCTCGGGATGCTGGGTTTCAGCCTGGAACGCCGTAACGGGGCGCTGGATCTGCTGCTCTCTTCCCCGGCCTCTCCCACCGCTTTGGTGTTCGGACGTTTCATCGCCCTGCTCGCCTGGCTGCTGCCCGCGATCCTGCTGTGCCTGGCGATGGCCACCTCGCTGGCGCTGGGCGCGGCGATCGACCTCCCTCGGCTTTTCGCCGGCGCCTTCGCCCTGTTGCTTTGCGCGGCGCTCTACGCGGCGCTCACCATCTGGCTTTCGACGCTCGGAGACCAGCCGCTGGCGACCGCCGCCGCGGCGATCGGCGCGATCCTGTTGCTCTGGCTGATCGGCGACAGCCGCGCCGCCGGCGGGGTATTCTCCTGGCTTGGCATCGAAGCGCATTTCACCCGCCTCGCCGCTGGCGATCTGAACGCCGGCGATCTCGGCTATTTCCTGGCGCTGGGCTGCGGCGCGCTGCTCGCCGCCACCTTCCAACTGCAACGTTCACGCGAAACATGAAACCCAGGCTGACCGGAATCCTGTTCTACGTCGCGCTGCTGTGCGCGCTGACGTTCGCGGCCATCCTGTTGCAACGGCTCGATCTCAGGCTTCCGCTCGCACAGGGAAAGCCCACCCTGTCCGCCGCCAGCCTGCGCCTGTTGCGTCGTTTGGACCAACCGTTGCGCATCGACTCCTACGCCCCCGGAAACGCGCGACTGCGGCAGCGGATCGCCGAACTCATCGCGCCCTACCAACGCGCCAGCCACTGGGTCCGTTTTCAATTCATCGACCCGGATCTGGAACCCCGGCGGGCGCGCGCCGCGGGCATCCGCGCTCATGGCGAACTGGTGCTCGAGTACGCCGGGCGCGTGGCGCACCTGGTGAACCTCGACGAGACCTCGATCAGCCGCGCCATCGCCCGCTTGCAACAGGCGCGCCCCCGCTGGCTGGTCAGCTTGAGCGGACACGGCGAGCGCCGTTTTCATGGTCGCGGGAACCTCGATCTCGGACGCATCGGCGGCCGGTTGCGCCGCCTCGGCTACCAGTTGGTCGAATTGGACGCCGGACAAATCGATGCCCTGCCCGACAATACCGATGTACTGATCCTGGCGGACCCCGACAAGCCGTACGACCCTCATACCCAGGCGCTGGTGCTGGGACACCTCGCCCGAGGCGGCGACCTGCTGTTGCTGGACGACCGCCAGACCAGCCCCGGAACGCTCGATTTCGTGCTCCGCCAACTGGGCATGCAAGCCATCCCCGGCTGGGTATACGACCCCGAGCCACCGATGGAACTGCCGGCCGTCACCCTGCTCGCGGCAACCCCGGACAAGCGACATCCGGCAACGCGCAAACTGGAATTGCCGCTGTTGTTGGCTGAAGCCCACGCCTACCGCGTCAAGCCGCGCGGGGCGTGGCGGGCGCAGGCGCTG
Organism: Sedimenticola sp.; assembly: GCA_027008705.1. Classification (GTDB taxonomy): domain Bacteria; phylum Pseudomonadota; class Gammaproteobacteria; order Chromatiales; family Chromatiaceae; genus JALSSX01. The sequence continues at coordinate 4,455 of JALVEB010000242.1, forward strand.
TTGCGCCCCAATCCCGCCGCGTGGAGCGAGACCCAGGCGCCGGGGAAAGGCCGCCCCAGCTTCGACCTGCTCGAAGGAGACACCCCCCATCCTCCTGCCCTGGCATGGAGCCTGCAACGGCGGCACAATGGCAGACCGCAACGCGTGATTCTCGTCGGCGACGCCGATTTCGCCGCCGACCGTTTCCTCGGCAACGGTGACAACGCGGCGTTTCTGATCGACGCCATCGGGTGGTTGACGCACGCCGCCGCACTGGGCGGCGACTTCGGCCCGCGCAACGAACCGCTGCAACTCGACGAAAACCACCGGCTGATCATCGGCTTCGGCTTTCTGTTCGCGCTGCCGTTGCTGCTGTCGATCACCGGTCTTGGCATCCATTGGCACAGGCGGCGACAATGACCCCAAGCCAGCGCCTCACCGCCGCCACCGTGGCGCTCGCCACGCTGCTCGGCTTCCTGACCTGGCTCACCCGGCCGGATCCGGCTGCCGACTGGCACACGTTGAGCGATCTGAAAACCGCCACGATCCGTCACATCCGCCTGTCCCGCAACGGCCGCCTGATTGCCGATCTGGCGCGCGAGGACGGCGAATGGCGGATGCTCGCGCCGCGACCGGGCCGCGCCGACCCGCGCATGATCCAACGCCTGCTGCAACTGCCCCAAGCGCGGAGCTTCCGCCAGCCGCCGTTGCCGGCCGATCCCACCCCCCTCGGCCTACGCCCGCCTCGCGCGCGCATCCGGTACGACGACACCGAGCTGCTGTTCGGCGCGGTCGAGCCGGTCAACCACAAACGCTACGTTCAGGTCGGGCGGCGGTTGCATCTGATCCACGACCGCTTCGCCCGGATCGTGCTGCAAAGCGCCCCGCAAGATTTCCTGCTCACTGGCTCCGGCGGGGCCGGACCCTGATCATGCCCGAGCTACCCGAGGTGGAAACCACCCGCGCCGGCATCGCGCCACTGATCCGCGATCGCCCAATCGGCCAGGTCATCCTGCGCGCCGCCAGCCTGCGCCAACCGCTTGCGCCGGAGCTTGCAAGCCGCTTGCCGGGACAGCGGGTCCATGCCGTGGAACGGCGGGGGAAATACCTGATCTTGCGGCTGGACGACGGCAGCCTGCTGCTGCATCTGGGGATGTCCGGCAGCCTGCGTTTCCTCCCCGCCACGACACCTCCGGGCAAGCACGACCACGTCGATCTGGTATTCGGCGGGGATTGTCTGCGCCTGCGCGATCCACGCCGCTTCGGCCTGCTGCTGTGGACCGATGGAGAGCCACTGAATCACCCATTGCTACGCGATCTCGGTCCTGAACCGCTGTCCGACGGGTTCGACGCGGACTTCCTGTACCGCGTCAGCCGCAAACGCGCCACGGCGATCAAGCCCTTCCTGATGAACAGCCGGATCGTCGTCGGCATAGGCAACATCTATGCCAACGAGGCCCTGTTCGCCGCCGGCATCCATCCCAAGCGGGCCGCCGGGCGCATCAGCGCGGTCCGTTACCGGCTGTTGGTCCACCACATCCGGCGCATACTCGAGGCCGCGATCGCGCAAGGCGGCACCACCCTGAACGACTTCCGAAACGAACAGGGAAAACCGGGTTACTTCGCGCAACGCCTCCAGGTCTATGGCCGGGGCCAAGAGCCCTGCCCGAAATGCGCGCGGCCGATCCAGCAGGCGCTGATCGGACAGCGTTCCAGCTACTATTGCGCCCATTGCCAGCGCTGACGCGCGGCCCGGTTGTTTTCCGAGAGTAACTGAGCTAACAGTCTGTCGGACTGGGCCCGCGCCAGCTGGTAAAATCCGGGGATGAACAAGTTTATCCAAGCCGATCCGAACCAAGCCCTGCTGCTGCCAGTAGACCTACGCG
>JALVEB010000243.1 GCA_027008705.1 Sedimenticola sp.
CATCCCGAAGGACAAAACCATCTACGCCTACTGCCATGACGGCTTTCGCATGAGCCTGGCCTACCTGCAACTCACCAGCCTGGGCTATCGCGATGTCCGTCTCTACAATGGCGGCTGGTCACACTGGGGCAATCGCCTGTCACTGCCCACCGTGCAGGGTGACAAGCCCTATGGTGGGGATTTTGAGCTTTGACGGACACGAAGTTGAGATGTAACGACTCAGCGAGCAGGCCAAATCAGGAGTATACTCGCCGCCCATGAATGTTCGGCCACTGCGGCCGCTCCTTGCAGCCGTTTGGGCGGCCTTGCATCTGTCTATTTACCTCAAAACCTACGTTTTTTTCTTCGCCACTTGAGGTAGCCGGTCAGAAAGAGAACGCATGCCCCCGCCGCCGCGGCATCATTCATCCATCTCCATTGTTCATGAAAAAAGCTTCCGTCATGCAGACTCAGGAGCACGGCATAGAGTGGCGTCCGCGAGAACCTGGGCAGCGGCGGCATGACGCCGGGGTCCCGGCCCAGAAATGACACTTGGTCATTGTCGAGGTAGACATCGCGCGGCATGTGCGGCGTCCGCGAGAGGACGCGCCATTCGCCGTTTTCCAGTTTCCGGTTTGGCGCGCCCATGCCTGCCACATAGAGCGCACCATCGATACGCCGCATCTTCCAGGCGAAACCGGGACTGTCGAGCCGCCAATCCCGCAGGTTCTTCGAGCGGAATACACCCAGCCGGTTTCCAAGCCGAAAATCGCTTCCGTCGTAGTCGATTCCCCACAGATCGCTCTCCAGGCTACGATAGACCGGCGGCAGGTAACCGATGGGCAGATGCACGCGCTTCATCAGCGCCCGCAGCCCGCCAGCGTGGTCGAGCAATACGCCAGTGATCAGCAGGAGCGACACTGGAAAGAACATCAGCAGCATCAGGCGGTTCGAATGCAGGCGACGCACCCATTCCAGGCCTTTCCTGGCTCCCGGCTTGCGGCGCCGAATGGCGCGAATCCTCAGGTAAATCCATAGGCCGCTAAGCGACAGGAACAGCAGAACCAAAGCCGATCCGTCATTGATCAGCAAGGAGCTGTCGCCGCTGAACAGGCCCCGACCGTAGTGCAGGTCCCGCACCAGGCGCGCCAGGGTAACCTCGGTCGAGTACGTCGGCGCCTGCAGTCCCAGTTTGCGCACTTCGCCGCTGCGTGGATCGACGCGGATCAGTGCGCGTTTGTCGACAACCGCATAGATGACGTGATCGAACACCACCATCGACTCCACAACCTGTCCAGCCAAGGCCACCCGTCGCCAATGTTGGCCGTGATCGGTGCTTGCGTGGATGCCGTCGTCGGTCGCCGCGTACAGGGTCGAATAGTCATCGCTGGCGTCGACACGGTCCGGTTCCAGCATATATATCTGCAACGGGAGGCCGGGCTGCCAGCGCCCGCCCCCGTCGTCGCTGATGAACAGACCCTGACGCGAACCCATGTATCGCCGTGCTGGATTGCCAGGCTCCACCTTGTAAGCGGTAACCAGGCGCGTATTCTTGGCAGTCACCGCTTGCGGCAACCAGCCATTGTCCATCCGGATACCCCACAGAAAACGGAAATTATCATGGTCCAGCAGGAAGCCGGTAAACGCCAGGATGAACAGCACTCCACCGAGCGTCAGACCGAGGATCCGATGGATACGCGCCAGTGTATAGAGCCTCACCAGCGGTATTCGATGCCAGCAAAGAACTGGCGTGGCGCGCCCGGCGTGTAACGTTCGCGCCCAAACGACTGGGTGGCGCTTTCGGCATAGGTCTCGTCGCTGAGATTGTTCAGTTTTCCGAACAGGGTTAGGTGCTTGTCGGGCTGGTAGAGGATTTTCAGGTTACCGATGTCGTAGCCTTCGTATTTCCTCGTGTTCCCGTCATCCAGCCAGTAGTCGCCCACATGCTCCCATTCGAGCAACGCGGTAAGCCCTTGCAGACCGCGTGGACGATAGATCAGACGCACGTTGGCGATATCGTTCGGCGCGGCAGCCTGCTCGTTGTTTCCGTAGACGGCGTCGTTGTCGAATTCGTGTTTCGAGTAGCTGTAGGCAACACGCATGGAAAAGGTCTCGCTGAGCCTGGCGTTCACACCGAGTTCGATCCCGCGGTGGAGCGTCTTGCCGCCATTTACATAAAAGCGGTCGCCGTCGGCGTTCTCGCGCCGGACGATACTGTCGTCGATCGTCATATAGTAGAGCGCGATATCCACAGAGAAACGCTTAGACGCCTGCTTGTATCCCAGCTCATAGGTGTCGGTGGTTTCCGGGTCCAGCGAGAAATCCGCTGTGTTCGTCCGCACTGAATACAATCGCGTCGCCTGCGGTATGCGAAAGCCATTGGCGTAACGCAGGTAGGCCATCCGATCCTTCGAAAAATGATAGGACAAGGCTAGTTTTGGGCTAAGATGGTGAAAGGTGAAGTCTTTGTCGCTGGAAACCCGGGCATAGGTCGATGCGCCGTAGCGGCCATCCGAAAGGTTGTTGGTATAGTTGAAGCGATTGGTGTCGTAACGCAGACCGGCGGTCAGCGCCAAGCGGTCGGAAAGCGGGTACTCCAACCTAGCGTAAGGAGCGACCGCAAGGTAATCGACATCGTAGTTATAGATGTCACCCGCGGCGACCGGGGCACCACGTCCCGAGGGCTGGTAGTCGAACAGTTGCACATACGCTCGACTCGCTCGTGTGTATTCGAGATCCACGCCATAGATGCTGCGCATGCCGCCTTTTCGGAGATCGCCTTTCAGCATGACGCCCAGCGTTTTTTCCTTGCTGTCGTTTTGCGGCAGGTTTCGTTCCCAGGTCGCCACATAACGGTTTCGGTTGTAGCGCAGATAGAAGATCGTGTCGATCCGGCTTTCCGCCGACAGATCGTATGTCATCTCCGTACTCAGGCGCGCAAAATCGAATTTGCGCCGAGGATCCTCGCCCCGCGCCAGAATACCGGCGATGTTGCCGACGGATTCCGGATGCTTGTCCAACGCATCCCGGCCAATCAGCGATCCGGCCATCTCGGCATCGGAGCGATTGGCCAACAGCACGGTCTTCAACGAGGTGGCATCGTTCAGCATCGTGAAATGCGTGATATTCAACTCCTGGCGCGTATAACGGGTATGATCACGCCACCCCCCATTGCCGGTATGGCTGACGGAAAAACCGAGATCGTCGTCGTTCGCAAGTGTCCCGCCATGCGCAAGGCTCAGCTTGTAAAAATCATCGCTGCCCAGTTCACCTCCCATTCGGGTCCCTTTATATAGGGATGGGTCATCGGAACGGATGTTGATCGTCGCAGCGACGGCATCCGAGCCATATAGCGCGGTGCCCGCGCCGCGCAATACCTCGGCGGAACCAGCGGAACCGAAGTTGGTGTAGACCAACCCGTTGTGGTTGAAGAAGCCAGAGGATTGCACCGGAATACCGTCTTGCAGAAACAGATAATACGGACCCGTATTGGTCGGCATGCGAATGCTGGTCATGTGGCCCAGTGAAGAGCCCGTCTGGTTGATGCGCACACCCGGTATCGAATTCAGCAGTTCACGTTGGTACGCGGGCGCATCCAGCTCGATCTCATCGCGTGTTTTGACATCAATGCTTGCTGGCGTGTCCAGCGTGGCACGCTCCTCCCGGGTTGCGGTCACCGAGAGGGTTTCCAGCGACTCTGCCTCATCGGCCATGACCGACGGGCCAACTCCTAGCGATGACATAACGAAGAGCAAGACCCATTTCTTCATCCACGTTTCTCCCTCAGAAAATTCAGCGCAATATAGAGAAACGAGTCAGGGGCGGGGAGTGACAAATTGACGCACCCGGAGCGGAAGCCGGCATGATGTCATCATCCGATGGAGAAGCGTTCTCCCGGTGCAATCACCTCCCCTGCCATTGCCATGACCAAGTACCGATTCCAGCCGGGCGGGATAGTGACAACGGAAAGGACTCGCTGTACATTGCTTCGCTTCCATTGACAATCACCAGGAGACCGCGATGAAACTCGTTACGGCCATTATCAAGCCCTTCAAGCTCGACGATGTGAGGGAAGCATTGCTGGAAATCGGCATTCAGGGCATTACGGTGAGCGAGGTCAAGGGGTTCGGCCGTCAGAAGGGCCACACCGAACTCTATCGTGGCGCCGAGTATGTTGTGGATTTTCTCCCCAAGGTCAAGATGGAGGTCGCCGTAGCGGAGGATGTGGTCGACAAGGTCGTCGAAACCATCCGCAATTCGGCCGCCACCGGTAAGATCGGCGACGGAAAGATCTTCGTCAGCCCGGTCGAGCAGGTGGTTCGCATCCGTACCGGTGAAACCGGACCCAACGCGCTCTGAATCCTGTTCGGGATATCAGCGAGATCCGGGCGGACTCTGTACGCCTGGATCACTCGCCATCTCGTCATCCACCTTGTCGCTTGAGGAGGGCTTCCGTTGAATACCCATCCACGCTATCGAAGACTGGCGGCTGGCCTCGGGGTCTTGCTGACGCCCGGCCTGGCGCTGGCGGACGAGGCCGCCATCAACGGCGCCGACACCGCCTGGATACTGACCTCCACCGCTTTGGTACTGTTCATGACCCTGCCGGGGCTGGCGCTGTTCTACGGCGGCCTGGTGCGCGGCAAGAACGTGCTTTCGGTATTGATGCAATGCTTTGTCATTGCCGGACTGGCCAGCATTCTCTGGCTCGCGCTCGGCTACAGCCTGGCCTTTGACGAGGGCAACGCCTTCGTCGGCGGCCTCTCCAAGGCCTTCTTCGCCGGCATCGGCGAGAACACGGTCTCCGGCACCATCCCTGAATCCCTGTTCGCGCTGTTCCAGATGACCTTCGCCATCATCACCCCGGCGCTGATCATCGGCGGCTATGCCGAGCGCACCCGCTTCAGCGCCGTGGTGCTGTTCTCCTGCCTCTGGCTGCTGGCGGTCTATGCGCCGATCACCCATTGGGTTTGGGGCGGCGGCTGGCTCAACCAGATGGGGCTGCTGGACTTCGCCGGCGGCACCGTGGTGCATATCACCGCCGGGGTCGCGGCACTGGTGGCCGCCATCGTCATCGGCCCGCGCCGGGGTTTCCCCGACAGCGCGATGATGCCGCACAACATGACGATGGTGGTATCCGGCGCTGGCATGCTCTGGGTCGGCTGGTTCGGCTTCAATGGCGGCAGCGCGCTGGCGGCCAACGGCGATGCGGCGATGGCGATGCTGGTCACCCACATCTCCGCCGCGGCCGGCGCAATGACCTGGATGTTCATCGAATGGATGAAATTCAACAAGCCGACGGTGCTCGGCACCGTAACCGGCATGGTCGCCGGGCTGGGCACCATCACCCCGGCTTCCGGTTACGTCGGCCCGGCCGGCGCGCTGGTGATCGGCATCCTCGCCGGCCTGGTGTGCTTCAATGCCACAATGTTCATCAAGCGCAAGCTGAAGATCGACGATTCGCTGGATGTCTTCCCGGTACACGGCGTCGGCGGCATACTCGGCACCTTTCTCGCCGGCATCTTCGCCTCCACCCAACTGGGCTTGTTCAGCGGGCAGGGCTTCGCCGATGGCATCGATTCGATCTCCGCTCAGGTCGCCGTCCAGGTCACCGGCATCGTCGCCGTCTTTGTCTATACCGCAGTGATCTCCTGGGGGCTGCTGAAGCTCGTAGACCGGCTCGTTGGCCTGCGCATCACTGCTGAAGAAGAAACCGAGGGACTGGACATCAGCGCCCATGAGGAACGGGGCTACGACCTGCATTAACAGGCCGTGGAAAAACGCCGTTTTTCAGCTGCCTGCGCGCGGCAGATGGAAGGGCTTTTTCAGTACTCCTTAAGCCGGCGCGGCCTTCCTGGCCGTGCCGGTTCGAAACCACCCCAATCGCCACCGCGGGGCCACCCGCCTACCAGATAAAAAAACACCATGAAAACACGCTCCAATCTGTTTCCACTGCTTCTGCTGGCCCTGCTCTGCCTGCGGCCCGCCCATGCCGAACGCGGCTTCCTGGTCGATGCCGACTGGCTCGCGGAGCACATAGACGACCGCAACCAGGTGATCCTGGAGGTACGTTACTATCCGCATCGCTACTATACCGTTGGGCATATCCCCGGCTCGGTTCAGGTACAGCGTTTCAAGGATCTTGGCGACAACCAGGGAGACCCGCTGATGCGCTTTCCTTCCCGGGAAGCCTTTCAAAAGACCCTGCGCCGCTGGGGCATCAACGATAACTCCCGCGTGGTGATCTACGATGACTCTTCCACCGCGCTGGCTTCCCGGGTGTATTTTCTACTGAAGCTCTATGGCTTCGACATGCGCCATGTGAAGATACTCGATGG
>JALVEB010000244.1 GCA_027008705.1 Sedimenticola sp.
GCGACGAGTATACCCCGGCATCGCACCCGGCAGGACGACAAATCACCGCTGACGCGCCTTCAACAGGCGCCGCACCACAGGTAAGTGACGCCGGCTTACCTCCACTCCCTCGTCGATGCCATCGAGCCGCACCACAAAGGGACCGTCCGGCAAGCGGTCCAACGCGCGCAGATGGGCACGATGAATCAAGGCATTGCGGTGAATCCGTAGCAGTTCGCGTGGGAAACGTTCTTCCAGCTGTTTCAGCGACTCCTCCAGCACCAGCTCGCCATCGCCATGGCGGGCCATGACATACTTGCTGTCGGCCTTGAAATAGCGCACCTCGTCGAGCCGCACGCGCTTGACGCCGCCCCGCCACGGGGCACTGATCCAGCTCGGCGCTTCATCCGCTTCCAATGCACGCAGCTGGGGGCGCGTGGGCGCGCGCGCAGTGGCGATCGCGGTGGCCAGCGACTCGGCGCGCACCGGTTTCAACAAATAGGCGATCGCGCTGGTTTCGAACGCCTGCAAGGCATGCTCATCGTAAGCGGTGCAGAAGATCACCGCCGGACGGGGCTCCTCTTCCGCCAACCGTTTTGCGGTTTCGATCCCGTCCATGCCGGGCATGCGGATATCGAGCAACACAAGGTCGGCGCCGCTGCGATGGTAGAGTTCGAGCAAGGCCTCGCCATGATCGGCTTCACCGACCACCTCCGCCTGCGGCAGCACGCGTTGGATCAGACGGCGCAACTGCGCACGCGCCGGCGCCTCGTCATCGGCGATCAGTATCTTCATCAGGACCTCCATGGATGCGGAATCACCAAGCGCAGCTGATAGCCGCCATCAACCTCGGTTGCGCGCAACACCGCCACGTCACCGAACAAGCTGGCCAGACGCTGGCGCACGTTCTCCAAAGCCACTTGATTGCCATCCCGCGTCGAACTACGCTCCGGAAGCGGGTTGTGAATGGCGATATTCACCCGTCGCCGTCGGTAGCGGATAACGATACGAACCGTTCCACCTTGCGCCGATGGTTCAATACCATGATAGATGGCGTTCTCCAACAGCGGTTGCAGCAGCAGCTTCGGCAGCTTGACATGGTCGGGCAGCGCATCCAGATCCCATTCGACCTGTAGGCGTTCACCGAGCCGTTGTTGCTCGATGCGAAGATAGCCGCGCGCCAGCTCGAGCTCCCGCTCGAGGGTCGAAACGGTGGCGGAGTCAACGAGGTTGGCGCGAAACAGGTCGGCCAGATCGAGCACGGTCTGCTCGGCTCGATCGGGATCACTCTGGGTAAGGCTGGCGATGGTATTCATGCTGTTGAACAGGAAATGCGGCCGAATACGCGACTGCAATGCCTGCATGCGCGCCTCGCTTTCGGCGCGCATCTGCGCGCGCCATTGCCCCTGCACATAAAGATACCGCAGCAACAACGCCGCGACGACCAGGGTGATTCCGGTCGTTTCGACCAGCAGGCGCTGGTGTGCGTCACCGGCGCCCGCGTGACGCAGCAGCAAGCGCCAGGCGGCCTCGGCCATGGCGGCCGACAAGCCGCCAAGCAGCAACCACGCCAGCAACGCGGCGCGGATACTGGGAAGCCGCGCCAACGGCGTTTTCAGGGCGCACAACAGCACCGTGCCGGATACCGCGATCCATTGCACCAGCATCGAACGCAAGGCCAGGGTTTCGAGGAATTCCGACAGCGGTCGGTCAGCGGCCAGGGTCAGTACCACGGCGAGCAGCTCGGCCGACAACACGATCCCGAGCAACAGGTGCGCTGAACAGAAATCGGGCAAAAAGCTTTTCTTGCTGGCTGACATGGTTCGTTATAATCGGCGTTTCGTCCCACCGTTACAATCTATATAAGAGTACTGCGCATGAGTGACAAGAAACCCTGGGCCGGTCGATTCCACGAGCCCACCGATGCCTTTGTCGAAGCCTTTACCGCCTCGGTAGGATTCGACCAACGTCTCTACCGACAGGACATCGCCGGCTCGATCGCCCATGCCACCATGCTGGCGCGCCAGGGGATCATCGACGAGGATGAGCGCGACGCCATCGTCACCGGCCTGGAGAAGATCCGGGACGATATCGAACAGGGCCGTTTCGAGTGGTCGGTGGCGCTGGAAGACGTACATATGAACATCGAGGCCGCGCTGACCCGGAAGATCGGCGAGGCCGGCAAGAAGCTACACACCGGACGCTCGCGCAACGATCAGGTCGCCACCGATATCCGCCTCTATCTGCGTGACGAGATCCAGGAACTGCTCGATGAACTGCGCCGCCTGCAACATGCGTTGCTGGACCTCGCCGAAGCCGAGGCGGAAACCATCCTGCCCGGATTCACCCATTTGCAGACCGCTCAACCGATCACCTTCGGTCACCACCTGATGGCCTGGTTCGAGATGCTCGACCGCGACGCCGAGCGTCTGCTCGACTGCCGAGGCCGCATGAACCGGATGCCGCTGGGTGCCGCCGCGCTGGCGGGCACCACCTTTCCGATCGACCGCGACTACACCGCCGAACTGCTGGGCTTCGACGCGCCGTGCAGCAACTCGCTCGATGCCGTCTCCGATCGCGATTTCGCGATCGAATTCACCTCCGCCGCCGCCCTGCTGATGATGCATCTGTCGCGCTTCAGCGAGGAACTGGTGATCTGGTCGTCGGCACAGTTCGGCTTCATCATCCTGTCCGACAGCTTCTGCACGGGCTCATCGATCATGCCGCAGAAGAAGAACCCGGACGTCCCGGAACTGATCCGCGGCAAAAGCGGCCGCGTGTTCGGCCATCTGTTCAGCCTGCTGACCCTGATGAAAGCCCAGCCGCTGGCCTACAACAAAGACAACCAGGAAGACAAGGAACCCCTGTTCGACACCATCGACAACCTGAAAGGCTCGCTTAAGATCTTCGCCGATATGATCCCGGCGATCCAGCCGCAACGCGAGGCGATGCGCGAAGCCGCCCAAAAAGGCTTCGCCACGGCTACCGATCTGGCTGATTATCTGGTGCGCAAGGGCCTGCCATTCCGCGATGCCCATGAAGTGGTCGGCAAGGCCGTGGCCTTCGGCGTCGAGCAGCGCCGCGACCTCTCCGAGATGACGCTGGACGAACTGCGCGCCTTCTCGCCGAGGATCGAAAACGACGTATTCGATATCTTGACCCTGGAAGGATCGGTCGCGGCGCGCGATCATATCGGGGGCACCGCGCCGCACCAGGTGCGCTTGGCGATCGGCCGCGCGCGGCAGCGACTCCCCTGATGAGAACAAGGGATTCTTGACACCTCTCAAGGCCAGGGTTCGCCCGCCGGCCTAGAATGATCGATTTGGAATGGAGCACGCCAGCATGTCCGAGCAGCATAAACCGGTCCTGTCCGCCAGCGACATTCCGCTCGTCGCGCTTGAATCCATGAACCAGACCCACCGCGAGGAGGTCGAACTGATCAACCATCTCGGTGAACTGCTGCAAGCGGCGCGAGACGGCAAGCCCGACCTCGAGGCGATCGACCGCGCGCTGGACGTCTGGATCGACCATACCGCCTCCCACTTCGAGCGAGAAAACCGCCTGATGGAGCAGTATGGCTTCCCTCCCTACCCGATCCATGCCGGCGAACACGCCAACGTATTGGCCGAACTGAATACCTTGCGCGAACGCTGGCGCCAGCACCAGGACCCTGAACCCGTGGCGCGCTACCTCTTCGACAAATGGCCTGCCTGGTTCGACATGCACGTAAAAAGCATGGACAAGGTCACCGCGCAGTTTCTGAGCAAGTTCATCGACTGATGCAGCGGCGGGAATCCCAAGCGATCCACCAAACCCGGCCTTGATCCTCCGCCGGCATCGCTTAGTCCGGGACCCCCGCGGACAAAGCCCGGCTATGACTCCCTGTGGCGCCTGGCCGCCACCCGCAACCGCAAGGCATTCAGCCTGATGAAGCCTTCCGCGTCTTTCTGATCGTAAGCACCTGCGTCGTCTTCAAAGGTGGCGATGGATTCATCGAACAGGCTGTCGCTGGAGGATTTTCGCCCAACCACGATGACATTGCCTTTGTACAGCTTCAGGCGCACCACTCCGTTGACCACCTGCTGGGTCTGATCGATCGCGGCCTGCAACATCTCGCGTTCCGGACTCCACCAATAGCCGTTGTAGATCATCGATGCGTATCTCGGCATCAGCTCATCCTTCAAGTGCGCGGCTTCGCGATCCAGCGTCAGCGACTCCATCGCACGATGCGCCTTCAGCATGATGGTGCCGGCCGGGGTTTCGTAACAACCACGCGATTTCATACCGACATAGCGGTTCTCGACGATATCGTCGCGGCCGATGCCATAGGCCCCACCGAGGCGGTTCAAGATCTCCATCACCTTCGCCGGCGACATCGGCTCGCCATCCAGCGCAACGATGTCGCCGTGACGATAGCTCAGCTCGATGTATTGCGGCGTATCCGGTGCCTTCTCCGGAGACACCGTCCAGCGCCACATCGACTCCTCCGGCTCGGCCCAAGGGTCTTCGAGGATATCGCCCTCATAGGAGATATGCAGCAGATTGGCATCCATCGAATACGGTGACTTCTTGCCCTGCTGGGTGAAATCGACCGGGATGCCGTGGGTCTCGGCATAGGCCATCAGCTTCTCGCGCGAAAGCAGATCCCACTCGCGCCAGGGCGCGATGATCCGCACATCCGGCATCAAGGCATAGGCGCCGAGCTCGAAACGCACCTGATCGTTTCCCTTGCCGGTGGCGCCGTGAGCGATCGCATCGGCGCCGGTCTCGCGCGCGATCTCGACCAGACGCTTGGCGATCAACGGCCGCGCGATCGAAGTGCCAAGCAGATACTCGCCCTCGTAGACCGCATTGGCGCGAAACATCGGGAACACATAGTCACGCGCGAACTCCTCGCGCAGATCCTCGATATAGATCTCCTTCACCCCCATCGCCTCGGCCTTGGCGCGCGCCGGCTCGACCTCCTCGCCCTGGCCGATATCGGCGGTAAAGGTCACCACCTCGCAACCATAGGTATCCTCCAACCATTTCAGGATCACCGAGGTATCCAAGCCCCCGGAATACGCCAACACCACCTTATCGATACCCGACTTCGCCATCTTCCACACTCCAGAACCCGACAGAAAAAACGCTTGATTATACCCCAGACGTCTCCAGAAAACGGCGCAACGCGGCAACGAAAGCCTCCGGCTGCTCGGCATAAACCCAGTGCCCCGCGCCGTCGATCACTACAAAGCGCGCGGCGGGAAAACAGCGCCGCGCCGCCTCGCGCCCGGCGGCATCGAGATAATCCGAACGCGCCCCCGCGATGAACGACACCGGCAGGCATGCCGGCGCATCGCAAAGCACCTCGGGGAAATCACCGATCGCCGCGATGTGGCGCCGCAAGGCCGCCAGATTCAAACGCCAGTACCAACCTCCATCACGCGCATGGCGCAGATTCTGCAACAGATAGGATGCAAGCTGGCGATCTCCCACGCGGCGCGCGAGCCACTCGGTGGCCGCCTCGCGATTCTTCGGCGCAACCGCCGGCACCCCCGCCATCGCCTCCAGAATCGGCGTGAATCGATCAGGATAGACGCGCGGCGCGATATCCACCACCGCCAATGCCGCAACCCGCTCCGTCTGCTCCAGAGCCAACACCATCGCCACCTTACCGCCCATGCTGTGGCCCACCGGCACCACCCGCTCCAGACCGAGGGCATCGAGCAGGAGACGCACATCCGCGGCCATCGTCGGATAATCCATCGCATCGTCGTGGAAGGAATCACCATGATTGCGCAGATCCGGCACCACGACATGCCAGTCCGCCTCGAACCGCCGAACGATACTTCGCCAGTTCGCCGACGAACCGAACAGCCCATGCAAAAACAACAGACTCGGCCGCGCCGGCGTAAAGCGGCCGTATTCACGGAAATTCAGCAAAGGAGCAGACATCGGGCCAGTCTCTCATCGGCCGCGCCGACGGGCAAGCGCGGGGGGCAAATCGCAATACGCCCCCGCCCCCGACTTGCTGGGAGATCGAAACGACTGATAAGGTCCCAGCATGGACCGACGGTTCACCAAGCAGGGATTTGATCTGGAGGGCGTGCAGGCACGGCGTTTCACCACGTTGCAGAACCCGGTGGCACTGGCGAGTCTGCAGGGCAATCGCGCTTAATTCATCGCAAGCACCTTGAGCAAGTAGCGCTGATCCCAACCGGCCTTGGCTCGCTTGGTTTTAACGCCCACCTTGGATGATCGTTCATTCTTGATGAGGTTCAGGGCGA